>CAYJUC010000056.1:0-15223 GCA_964372605.1 uncultured bacterium
TCCGTTCCCAGTTGATCCCGATCCCGGCGGGCCCGGGGCCGTAGGAGTGCCCCGCGTCCGTGACATGTTCCTGGTAGATCTGGGCGTGACAGGCCGCGCAGACCTTTTCGGAGACCCGGCCCTTGACCTTGGTGATCTCGGTGTGGTCGGTCCCGTGGCAGATCGCGCAGGAATTCGCCTCGGGCATAGTCGCCGGGATCCGGGGGTTCTGTCGCCCGGGCCGGAACATGGCGGACGACTCATACTGGGCGACGAGCACCGGATGGTACTTTCTGTGGCACTCGAGACATGAAGCGGCTGTCTGGGCTCCCTCGGGAGGCTTGGCGCTCACGCGTGGCGGCGGAGGCGGCGCTGCCTTCAGGAAGGCGTACACCTCACGGGCATCCGACTCAGAGAGCGCGGTGGGAGGAAAGGTCGGCATGAGGCCGCGCGGGGTTCTGAGCTGCTTCTGAAACTGCTCGAAGGGGAGCGACGTCCCGGCCAGGTCAGGCCCGGCGCCGCCGCGGCCGGAGACACCGTGGCAGCCGATGCACCCCTTCTGAATGAAGAGCCGCTCTCCGTTGCCCGGCGCCTGGGCCAGCGCCCCAGCGGGCCAGAGGCTCCGCACGACGAGGAGAACGAGGATGAGGACCCGCATCGCTGCCGGTCTGGAAAAGTAGGGCGATCATACTATAAAAATGACGCGCGCGTCCTATTTACTCCGGGAGCGACCGGAACGATCCTGGCGAAAAGGACAGAGCGGCCAGAGCGACCGCAGGGATCGGATGACATGGACGCCGCGACGATGGTTTACCTTTCCCGAGCCGAGGTGGCCCGCCTCTTCCACGTCTCGCCGGCCACCGTAGCCCGATGGACCCGTCAGGGGAAGCTGCCCTACACCCTGACCCTCGGCGGCCGCCGCCGCTATCCGCGGGGGAGGATTCTCGCCCTTCTCCAGTCAATCGAACGAGGGCAGGAAGGAGCGGGAGAGGAGAGCGGTTATGGATAGCGTCAGGACGGAAAAGCTGGCAGGGGTGAATTACTGGGAGGAGCTGCTGCGGCTGCGGGACGCGCAACGGCAACGGATGAAAACTGCCGTGACGCTCGTCAAGGGGAGAGAGCTGCCGCTGGAGCGGAACCAGCAGGGCCTGATGCGCTGGTATCTGCATCCCGCGATCACTGACACGGTGATCCGCTCTTTGATGATTTTTGTCCAGGAGATTCCCCCCGGGAGCCGCTCCGGGCGCGTGAAGTTCCAGGGGGGACAGGTGCTCCACATTCTGGAAGGGCGGGGGCACACGATCCTGGACGGGGTCCGCTACAACTGGGAGGCCGGGGACACCCTCAATCTCCCCTTGAAGAAGCGCGGGATCGTGGTTCAGCACGTGAACGACGATCCCGAGATGGTGACCAGGTTCGTCGCCTGCGAGGTCAACTGGGTGGACTGCGTCGGCGTGGACAGGGGTTCCGGGTTCGAGCAGATCGAGGTCTCCCCCGACTACAAACGGTAGAGGGAGGCGAGAGGAAAAGAGTATGGCGGAGCTTGAGCGAACCAGAGTCAGAGAACGCGGAGCCCCGGTCGAGAACGCCTACGAGGCCCTCTTCCAGCGCATCACGCGATCCAACGAGCGCCAGCAGCAGGGGCCCGTGGTGATCAAGCCCTCCGACCGGCAGTGGGAGCTGAGCCGGCAAGGGCGCCTCCTCTGGTATCTCCACCCGGAGCAGCACAAGGACACGCCCCTTCAGGATTGGTTCGTCTTCATCCACGACATCCGGACCCACTCCGGCAAACACCGGCACCAGGGAGGGCTCGCGATCTTCGTGCTCGAAGGCGAAGGCTACTCAACCGTGAACGGGGAGCGGGTGGATTGGGAGGCCGGGGATCTCCTCCTCCTGCCGTTGCTCCCTGAGGAGGTGGAACATCAGCACTTCAACCGGAACCCGGGGAAGCCGTGCCGGTGGCTGGCGTTTATCCACATGGGAGTCTTCGAGGCCGTGGCCACGGAGCTGACCCAGACGGAGCTTTCTCCGGAGTACCAGGCCCGGTAGACTCCTCGGAGGGGGGCTTCGCCCCCTTCCGAGCCTCCCCCCGGGTGCAGTTCGAGCGTGGCGGGTTCGGCCATGCCGTGAGGCAGGCCACCCGCGGCGGGAGGCCCGAGTTGATTGCGCGGGCAAAGCCCGCGCTCGGAGCGGAAAGCATCGAGGTGGGCGATAGTGTTGCTGGGTCTCGGCCTTACTCCTACAGGCGCCCAGGGTGGTGAGTAGGGGGAAAGGAGGTGAAGCGCGATGAAACGGTGCGGCGTGCCGCGGAAAACGACCGTCAAGAAGGCCTCTCCAAAGGTGGCGACGAAGAAGGCGTAGGGGCAAGGGGAGCATCATGCCCGGGCCGTCGCGCGGCCGAGGGCGTCAAAGTCCGGACGCGGCGAACCGCGCGGCATGAGACGGCTATGCAAGAGCGAATCGTCTCGATGCACGCGTTTTACAAAAGCCAAGGCAAGGGTGTGGACGCATTTTTAAGCCGGCCGACGGCCTCGGGACAGCGGCCCGCCGTTCTGATCATCCATGAATGGTGGGGACTGGAGGACCACTTTCGAGGCCTGACCCGCGCGTTTGCTCGCGAGGGGTGCGTCGCGTTGGCCCCGGACCTTTACCACGGGAGAGTGACGGCGGATTGGGAAGAGGCGGCTCGTCTCAAAACCTCCCTGGATCTCGACCGCGCGACGCAGGAGATCCTAGACGGGATTCCGTATTTGAGAGGGCTCCCGTTCGTCAAACCGGACAAAATTGGGATCGTCGGGTTTTGCATGGGGGGCGGCCTTGCACTGCTCGCCATCTGCAGGACAAAAGAGATCGCCGCGGCCGTGATCTATTTCCAGAGCATGTACCCGGATCCCGGCGAGCTGGCGAGCATCACTTGTCCGATCCTCGGCCACTACGGAGAGGATGACATCTACACTCCGCGTTCGGAAGTCGAAGCATTCGAACAGATCCTCAGGGAAACCAACAAATCCTGCGAGATCCACTTTTACAAAAATGCTGGGCATGCGTTTGTGAACGATAAGCATCCGGAGCTCTACCGGAAGGAGGCGGCAGACGCGTCGTGGCCCAGAACCATTGAGTTCTTCCGAACACATCTGAAAGGCGAGCGCGAGGCTCAGGGAGGATCGTGAGCGTGATGCAGAAGGTGCCGGTCTACTGCTACCAGTGCGTGGCGGGCCCTGACCTCCTGAAGGTGATTGTCAAGGACGGGGTGGCGGTGGGGGTGGAGCCCAACGCGGAGATGGAGAGCGTGCACCCTGCCTGCGGCAAGGTCTGCGTTCGCGCTTACAGCCTGATCCAGAAGCTCTACAACCCGAACCGGATCAAGACCCCGATGAAGCGCACCAACCCGCGGAAAGGGCGCGCTGAAGATCCGGGGTGGCAAGCGATCTCCTGGGAAGAGGCCCTCGACCTCCTGGCCGAGAAGCTCAACGCGATCCGCGCTGAGGGCCTCGTGGACGAGGCGGGCTATCCACGGCTCGCCGCCACGTTCGGCTCCGGCGGGATCGCGCCGGCCTACCTCGGCACTTTCGCCGCCTTCCTGGCGGCCTGGGGGCCCGTGGACCAGGGGATCGGGAGCGGTCAGGGGGTCAAGTGCTACCACTCGGAGCACCTCTACGGGGAGTTCTGGCACCGGGCCTTCACCGTGGCCGCGGACATCCCGCATTGCGACTACGTCCTCTCCTTCGGCAACAACGGCGATGCCTCCGGGGGTGTCACCGGCGTGTATCGTCACGCCGAGGCGCGCGCGCGCGGGCTCAAGTGGGTGCAGGTGGAGCCACACCTCTCCATCACTGGCGCCACCGCGACGGAGTGGGTGCCCATCCGCCCAAAGACCGACGCAGCGGTCCTCTTCGCCCTCCTGCACGTCATCCTCCACGAAACTGACTGGCGTCAGACCTGCGACGTCTCCTTTCTCGAGACCATGACCGGCTCCCCCTACCTGGTGGGCCCCGGCGGCTATTACCTCCGCGACCCCGAGTCGGGGAAGCCGATGATCTGGGATCTGGAGCGGGAGCGGGCGGTTCCCTTCGATGCGCCGGGGCTGAGACGGCCTGCACTCGAGGGGAGCTACCCGGTCACCGGGGTGGAGATTGGCCCTGACGGCATACGCCGGAACGTGGCCGGCCAGGCGCGGCCGGCCTTTGCGCTCCTTCGGGAGCATGTGAGGCCATACACGCCCGAATGGGCGGAGCCCATTGCCGATGTCCCGGCCAGCACCATTCGCCGCCTCGCCCGTGAGTATCTGGAGCACGCTCAGATCGGCGCCACCATCGAAGTCGAGGGTCAGCGACTCCCCCACCGCCCCGTGGCGGTCCTCCTCGGCAAGAGCGTGACCAACGGCTGGGGCGGGTATGAGTGCTGTTGGGCCCGCACGGTCATGGCCGCGCTGGTCGGAGGGCTGGAAGTTCCGGGAGGAATTCTCGGAACCACCGTGAGACTCAACCGGCCTGCGGTCAATAGGCTCGACTCGGTGAGGCCCGGCCCCGACGGCTTCATGGACCAGCCGCTGAACCCGACTCAGAAGGGCAAGTGGGAAGGCTCCCCCCACATCAGGAGCGGCTACAGGACGCTGGTCCCCCTCGTGGGAGATTCCCCGTGGTCTCCGGCGCTCTCGCCGGCCCATCTCCCCTGGCTCTTCATGGATGAGCCGCCGGAGCAGTGGCCAGCGCCCACCATGCCCGATGTGTGGATCATCTACCGGACTAACCCAGCCATCTCCAACTGGGAGACGGGGCGGATCGAGTCCCGGCTCGAGCGGTTTCCCTTCGTCGCCGCCTTCGCCTACACGCAGGACGAGACCAACTGGTACGCCGACCTCCTGCTTCCCGAGGCCACCGATCTGGAGTCCGTCCAGCTCTATCGGATCGGCGGGACCAAGTACATCGAGCAATACTGGAAGGCGAGCGGCTTCGCCTTGAGACAGCCGGTTGTCCCGCCCCCGTTCAACACGATGGACATGACCGACATCGCCACGGAGCTCGCTGCCCGCGCCGGCCTGCTCAGAGAGTACCTCGCGGCGATCAACCGCGGCGCCGGCGTCGGACTGCCGCTCAAGAGCCAGCGCTACGATCTGAGCCTGGATCCCTCCACGAAGCCGGAAGCCGTGGAGATCTGGGACCGGGTTTGCCGCGCTGCCACGCTGATGCTCACCGAGGGGAAGGAGGAGCACGACCTCGAGTGGTTCAAAACCCACGGCGCGTTCTTTGTCCCCTTCTCCGAAACACAGTGGTACCTCCACCCGGTGATGGTGACCAGGGGCCTCCGCTACGAGCTGCCTTACCAGGAACGGATCAAGCGCGTGGGCGAGGAGCTCGGGGCCAGGCTTCATGAGCGCGGGATCCGTTGGTGGGACGCCCAGCTCGACGAGTATCAGCCGCTCCCCGGCTGGCGAGATTTCCCCGGGATCTGGGCCGGGGTGGCGCTCAAATACGGCAAGCGCCCCGATGACTATCCGCTCTGGCTTCTCACCAGCCGGAGCATGCAGTACTCCTGGGGGGCCAACGTCTCCCTCCCGATCCTGGCCGACGTGGCCCGTCAGGTCACGGGGCACTTTGGCGTGATGCTGAACCGTAAGACTGCTCAGGCGCTCGGGATCAAAGACGGGGACCTGGTCGTGATCGAGTCACCCACGGGTGTGACGAAGGGGCGAGCGATCTTGCGCGAAGGGGTGAGGCCTGACGTGGCGGTGGCGCTCCAGCAGTTCGGCCACTGGGCCACGCCGGTCGCCAAGGATCTGGCGATGCCCAACTTGAATCAGGTGGCGGCCATGGATCTGGATCTCACCGACGCGACCGGAAGCGGCGCCGATCTGGTGCGGGTCAAAGTTTACAGAGCCCCGGGAGGCGGGCGTCGATGAGCGCGAGGGAGATGAGGGGTTCTCACATGCGGTTGGATTGTGCGTGTTCGAGCGCGGGCTTCGCCCGCGCAATTCGAGGGGGGAGGTTCGGAAGGGGGGCGTAGCCCCCCTCCGAGGGATTATGAGGTGGGGGATGGTGATCGACCTCGTGAAGTGCGTGGGGTGCCAGACCTGCACCATCGCCTGCAAGCAGGAGCACGCCCTCCCTCCGGAGGTCTTCTGGCGGCACGTGGTGGACTGCGAGGTGGGCGAGTATCCGAACGTCAAGCGGCTCTTTCTCCCCATGCAGTGCATGCACTGCGGGACCCCCCCCTGCGTGCCGGTCTGCCCCACCGGCGCCAGCCAGCAGCGCGCTGACGGGATCGTCTGGGTGGACTACCAGAAGTGTGTGGGGTGCGGCTACTGCGCCGTGGCCTGTCCTTACCGAGCGCGCCACTTGGTCCATGACCAGACTTGGTACTTTCCCGATGGCCCAACGCCACCAGAGGCTATGACGGCCGACCCCGAGCGCCGGGGGGTGATGACCAAGTGCGCCTTCTGCCGGGAACGCCTCGACGGTGGCCTCCTCCCGGCCTGTATCATTTCCTGTATCGCCAACGCTATCCATTTCGGCGACCTGGATGATCCGGAGAGTCAGGTTTCCAGGCTGATGAAGGCGCGCGGCGCGGTCCGGCTCATGCCCGAGCTGGGGACCGATCCCTCGGTCTACTACCTCACCGAGTAAACCATGGAAACCGAGCTGCTTGCTGCTACGCGACAGACCCTCTGGGGCCGGCTGGCCTTGGCCAACTTCTTCCTGGGCGGCACGGGGGCTGGCCTCTACGTGATGGCGGCGAGCGAGCCCGGTTTTTCCGTGGGGTTAGCGGTAGGACCGCTCCTGGCTCTCGCGGGCTTCCTCTGCGTGGCGGCCGAGGCGGGGCGCCCGTTGCGGGGACTCAGGGTTCTCCGCATGGTCAAGAGCTCGTGGATGTCGCGGGAGCTCTGGGCCGGCGGAGCGTTCATCGTGTGCGGCGCGCTAGACCTCTTCCTCCCGTGGATCGGCTTTCGAATCCTGGCATGGTTCGCGGCGGTGATCCTCATCATCGCTCAGGGGTCCATCCTCAGCCAATCCAGGGGAGTGGTGGCCTGGGACGTCCCGCTGATGCCGTTCGTTTTTCTCGCCTCGGGCCTCGCCTCGGGGGCCGGGCTCGCGGGGATCGTGAGCGCGGCTCGCGGGGGTGGGGAGAGCACACGGATCGTGTGGGAGACCGCCGCGCTGATTCTCCTGAGCGGGGGCGGCTGGATCGGCTATCTTGTTTGGCCCGGGGATCCCGCCTTTCGACTGGCCACTGCCCCGCTCAGGCGAGGCTCGGCGGTCGCCCGGATCCTCGGAGTGGGCCATCTCCTTCCGCTTCTGCTGCTGACCCTCGGGATCTGGTTCCCCGGGTTCCTCATCGAATCACTCGTCCTCGCGGGCGCTGGAATTCTGATCGGCGCACTCGATGCCAAAGCCGGGCTCGTGCTCCGCGCCGGCCAGCTCCGACCCATCGTCCTCCGGACCCTCAACGTTCGGCTCTCGGGTTCCCGGTAAGGCCCGCCCAGACCGAGCCTCCATGGAGAAGCCCACGCCGGTGTTCTTCGGCAAGTAATCCTGGAGCTGAGCGCGGCGATGGAACAAATCACTCCAAAGCTGGTAGGAGCGAGGGTGAGACGGGTGGAAGACCAGCGCCTCCTCACCGGCCAGGGTTCCTACATGGACGACCACCATCCGCCGCGCCTCCTCCATGCTGCCTTCCTCAGGTCTCCGCATGCCCACGCGTGCATCGCACATCTCGACCCTTCTCCCGCCAGGGCTCTCGCGGGAGTCGTCGCCGTGGTGACGGGAGAGGACCTCATCCGCTGGGCCAAACCGGTTCGCGCCCTCTCGAGGATGCCCCAGTATCGGGTCACCAGCTTCCCTCCCCTGGCAGTGGGGAAGGTCCGGTACACGGGCGATGCGGTCGCCGTGGTGGTCGCCGAGAGCCGCTATGTGGCTGAGGACGCGCTGGACCGAATCGTCGTCCGGTACGAACCCCTCCCTCCCGTCTCGGACATGGAGGCGGCGATGGAGCCCGGCGCCGCGCTCCTCCACGAGGAGGCCGGGTCGAACGTCCTCCTGACTCGGGAGTTCAGCCGGGGCGACGTGGATGCGGCGATCGCGGGGGCGGAGGTGGTGGTGCGGGAGCGCTTCCGCTTTCACCGCCACACCGCAGTCTGCCTGGAGAACCGGGGGTGCCTGGCGGAGTACCACCAGGGGACCGGGCTCCTTACCCTCCGCTCGGCCACCCAGTGCCCGGGTCTGGTGCGGGATATCCTGGCCGACCTCCTGGATCTTCCCGAGCACCGGATCAGAGTGGTGGCAACGGATGTGGGAGGCGGCTTCGGCGCCAAGTGCTCCCTCTACCCGGAGGAGATCACCGCCTGTGCACTCTCGCGGTGGCTCGGTCGGCCGGTCAAGTGGGCCGGGGACCGCTGCGAGGATCTCCTGGCCACCTCCCATGCATGGGACGAGATCGTGGAAGCTGATCTGGCGCTCGATGTTGACGGCAGCATCGTCGGGCTACGGGCTCTGGTCACCGCCGACATCGGCGCCTACTCCATCTACCCCTGGACGGCAGCCATCGAGCCGGTCCAAACAATCAGCTTCCTCCCGGGGCCCTACCGTGTCCCGCACTACCGGGGGCGCACCCGGGGCGTGGCCACCTCGAAAGCGCCCACGGGGCCGTATCGCGGTGTGGGCCGCCCGGTGGCCGCGTTCGTCATGGAGGGGCTCATGGACCGGGCAGGCCGGCGGCTCGGCATGGATCCGACTGAGTTGCGCCTTCGAAACTATATTCAGCCTGAGGAATTTCCCTACAAGTCCCCCTCAGGCATCGTCTGGGATCGAGCGAGCTTTACCGAGACCATGCTTAAAGCGCGGGAGGCTCTGGGCTACAACGCTCTGCGCGCGGAGCAGGCCCTCGCCCGGAACGAGGGGCGGTGGATCGGAATCGGGTTCGCCACCTATGTGGAGCTGACCGGGATCGGCTCCGCCATTCCGGTTTCGCCCGCCATGCCGGTGGCGACCGGGACCGAAGCGGCCACGGTCCGCGTGGATCCCGCGGGCACCGTGACCGCGATCTTCGGGATCGCCTCCCACGGCCAGGGGCTGGAGACCTCCCTGGCCCAGGTCGTGGCTGAGGAGTTGGGCCTCCCGCTGGAGGACGTCCGGGTGCTGCATGGCGACACGGCGCTCTCCCCCTACGGTACCGGGACATATGCGAGCCGGAGCGCTGTTCTCGCCGGCGGCGCCGGCATTCTGGCAGGACGCGCCGTCCGGGAGAAAGCCCTCGAGATCGCCGCCCACCTGCTTGAGGCCTCCCCGACCGACCTGGTGGTGAGCGAGGGAAGAATTTCCGTGCGCGGCGTGCCGGGTCGTAGGGTGACCTGGAAGGAGATTGCCAAGGCCGCCTACTCGGGCGTGAAACGGCTGCCCAAGGGGATGGAGCCGGGGCTCGAGGCCACGCGGTTCTATGACCCATACTACGGCACGGCCTCCAACGCAACCCATGCCGCGGTGGTGGAGGTGGACCGCGAGACCTGTGAGGTCAGGATCCTCCGCTACGTGGTCGTCGAGGAGTGCGGGCGGATCATCAACCCGCTGATTGTGGAGGGGCAGGTTCACGGCGGGGTGGCTCAGGGGATCGGGGCGGCCCTGTTGGAGGAGGTGGTCTATGACGAGGCGGGTCAACTCCTCACGGGGAGCCTGATGGAGTACGTGGTGCCGGGAGCGTCCGAGATCCCGGCGGTCGAGGTGCATCATCTGGAGACGCCGTCCCCGACGGCGCTGGGCGGGTTCAGGGGAATGGGGGAGGGAGGGACCATCGGAGCTCCGGCGGCCATCGCCAACGCGGTGGCCGATGCCCTGAGCCCGCTGGGAATCGAGCTGAGCGAGCTACCTATCACTCCCGAGCGCGCCTTCCAGTTGATGAAGAAGGTGGGCGCGGCACCTTGAGGGGGTTTTGATCTATGCCACGCTGGGGGATGGTTCTGGATCTCGACCGGTGTATCGGGTGCTACTCCTGCACCGTGGCCTGCCACATCGAAAACGGCACGCCACCTGGCATCTGGTACGCGCCTGTGTACGAGCGGGAAGTGGGAACCTTTCCCCATGTGAAGCGGATGTTTCTCCCCACCCTCTGCATGCACTGTAACGACGCCCCGTGCATGAAGGCCTGCCCTACCGGTGCCATCTCCCGCCGGGGGGACGGCATCGTCCTGGTGAACCAGGACGTTTGCTGTGGAAGCCGGGCCTGCGTGGCCGCGTGTCCGTACGGCGCCATGCACTTCTACGGCGACGGGCACGGGGACTTCGAGGGCCAACTGACACCCTTCGAGCGATCGTTCCAAGGCAAGTCTCAAGTCGGAACGGTCCAAAAGTGCACCCTGTGTGTCCACCGCATCGACCAAGGCATCCTCATGCCGGCCTGCGTTGAGGCCTGCCCCACCGAGTGCCGGATCTTCGGCGATCTGGATGACCCGGGATCTCCCCCAAGCAAGCTGATCGCCAACCACAAGGGGTTCGCCCTGCGCCCAGAAGCCGGGACACACCCTTCGGTGCTTTACGTCACACCCGGCGTCTCTCGGTCAGGCCAGGCCACCTTCGATGATCGGGACCGATCCAGCGGGGAGGACCACCAAAGCCAATCCGCCGGGTCGGAGCCCCCAGCCAGCGCTTCCGGAGGGCCGCGGATGCCCTCGGGAAACGCTTTTACCGGACGCCTCGAGATCGAGGCCAAGCCCCAGAACATATGGGGGCTCAACCACGCCATCTGGTTCCTATGCATGGGGCTGGGGAGCGGGCTCTACCTGAACCGATTGCTCTTCGGGATCGACGTGGGGCAGATCGTCGGCCTGTCCCTGGCCGACGTGCTCGGCATCATCCTGGTGAGCATCGGTGGATTGATCCTCGTCGCAGATCTGGGCAAGCCGCTCCGGTTCCTCCAGGCGTTGAGGAACGTCAAGTCTTCCTGGATCAGCCCGGGGGCCATCGCCGATTTCGTTTTTCTGCTCCTGGGGAGCCTGCTGCTCCTGCCCCACCTCAGCATAAGCGGCAGTCGGCCCCTGGCCGAATTGCCCTGGGCGCCAGGCAGCGGGCTGGAACAGGTCCTGAGCTGGGTCGCCGCGGCCGCAGCCCTGCTCATCATCCTCTATCCCGGGTTGGTGCTCGCCTCCTCGCGCTCCATTCCCTTCTGGAACACTCCCCTGATCCCGCTACAATATCTCGGCTCTGCCATTGCCGGCGCTGCCGGCGTCGCCTACCTGGTGCGCTCGCCCGCGTCATCCCTCATAACGGCAGTGGTCGCCCTGGTTTCGGTGTTGGCCACGCTGGCCTTTTCCCTTGCCCACATTCAGAATGCCCGTTCCCGGCGAGGGGCGGCCCGCATATCCGCGGACAGAGTCATGAAGGGGGGCCTGGCCCCCTATTTCCTCTGGGGGAACCTGGTGCTGGGGTTGATGGCGCCGGGAGTGATCCTGGTGCTGCACCTGGCCAGCGAGCTGGCTACCGGTGTTCTGGCCCTGGCGGCCGTGCTGCTTCTGGCCGGGAACTTCCTGTCCAAGTACGCGGTGATCAAGGCGGGATACTATGCCCCGCTGTTCTGACCGGGGCATGCTGGACACGAAGGGGCGGTGAGTGGCCTTACGCATCCAGGTCCAGTACTACGGACTGATGAAGCGCTCGGCCGGCTGCGCCGGGGAGACCCTTGAACTACCGGAGGGCAGCGTTCTGGCAGACCTCGTCAAGGCGCTGGTGTCCCGACACGGGCCCCCGATGGAGAAGCTGCTGGTGACGGGCGGGGGTGAGCTCCGGGCCGAGGCGGGGGTTCTGCTCAATGGCCGCAACGCTGTGATGCTGCAAGGACTCGCGACCCCCCTGGAGGAAGCGGATACGGCGGTCATCGTGCTGCTGGCCCCAGCCCTGGCGGGCGGTGCACCCTGATCCGCGCTCGCCGAGTCTACACCCGGCATGGAGGTGCCCTGCGATGCAGGCTCTCAAAGAGGATGTCTGGATCCCAACCGTCTGCAACATGTGCTACAACAACTGCACCATCCAAGTGCACCGGGTGGACGGGGTCCTTGTCAAGGTGACGGGCGTCCCCGAGGCGCCGCCCAACCACGGCGTGATCTGCGCCAAGTCCAACGCCCAAATCCAGACCGTCTACAGCCCCCACCGGGTCAAACGGCCCATGGTGCGCACGAACCCCCGCAAGGGCTTGGGTGAAGATCCTGGCTGGCGGGAGATCTCATGGGCCGAAGCCATGGACATGATGTGCGCTCGCCTGAGGCGGGTGCGGGAGGATGACCCGCGCAAGCTGATCATCCTGTCGTTCGACGGCCAGTCGTACATGCCGATCCGCGCCTTCGCCAGCGGGTTCGGGACCAATAACTACACCACCGGGTCCGCGGGCTACTTCTGCGGCAACGCCATCCACCCGGTGGCGTACAGCATCAACGGTTCCATCGACATGCAGATCGACCTCGAGCATACCGATTACTGCATGCAGTTCGGCTGCCAGTACGGTTTTGTCGCCATGTCCCACGCGATGGCCGGCGCCCGGCAGATGGCCGATGCAAGGCAGCGGGGAATGAAGCTGGTGGTCGTGGACCCCGTGCTCTCCATCGCCGCCGGCAAGGCCGACGAGTGGGTGCCCATCCGCCCCGGGACCGATGCGGCCCTCGCCCTGGGCATGATTCACCTCCTGCTCAACGAGCTGGGGATCTACGACCGGAATTTCCTCCAGCGCTACACCAACGCCACCTACCTGGTGGGTACCGACGAGTATTACGTCCGGGACGCGGAATCTGGCAAGCCGCTGGTGTGGAACGCCCGGGAGGGCCGGGCGGTGCCGTTCGACACGTGCCCACCGGAAGAGGCCGCGCTGGAGGGCGTGTGTACCGTCCTCGGCGTCGCATGCCGGCCGGCCCTGGCGGTCTTCCGCGAGCACGTCGCCAAGTACACGCCGGAGCGGGTGGAGTCCATCACCACGGTGCCGGCGGCCACCGTCCGGCGCCTGGCCGAGGAGTTTGGGCGGGCGGCCCGCATCGGCAGCACCATCACCATGGACGGCCATGTGCTCCCGCACCGCCCGGCCGTGGCCTTCTGGTACCGCGGGGTCAGCCAGCACAAGCACGCCATGCACAACGGCTTCGCCATCGCCCTCCTGAATGTCATCGTGGGTGCCGTGGACGTGCCCGGCGGCCTGCTCAACGCTAACGCCGCGGGCCCCTTCGGTTTCCCGGCCGAGGGTCCGGACGGGCTGATCACCCGTGGGAACCCGTATTCGCACATGCGGCCCCAGTGGCCGCCGCAGGAAGTCAAAGCGCCTGAGACGCTGGAACTGCTGGAGCTGTTCCCCCTGGCCGTCTACGCCCGCGCCGTTCCCTGGCTTGGCATCCTGGAGCCGGAAAAGTACAAGATCCCCTACCACGCCGAGGTGCTGATTCACTGCCGGTCGAACCTCGTTGGCACCACCGCCGACGTGGACAAGACCGTCGAGGCCCTGCGCAGGATCCCCTTCCAGATCTCGTTTGTGGATTTCCTGAACGAGACGGCCTGGCTGGCCGACCTGGTCCTCCCGGATGCCCACAACCTGGAACGGCTGGTCCCATTCGCCACGGATCCCTTCACGACCTTCTATGCCACAGCGCTGCCTGGCGAGGAGTGGTGGTTCGCCTTCCAACAGCCCGTGCTGAAGCCCCAGGGGGAGGCCCGCTACTGGATGGAGGTTCTCTTCGAGGTCGCCGACCGCATCGGCTGCCTGCCCGACGTCTATGCCGCCTTCAACGTCCTGGGCCGGTTCACGGAGCCGTTCTTACTCGAGCCGGACGCGAAGTACACCTGGGAGCAAATCTGCGACCGGTGGGCCCGCTCACGCTGCGGCCCTGAGATCGGCCTGGACTACTTCAGGGCGCACGGTTTCTACTCGCTGGGCAAGCGCACGGTCAGGGAAAGCTACCCCCGCGCCTTTCACAACGCGCGCATCCCCATCTACTTCGAGCACTTCAAGAAGGCCGGTGAACGGGTGGGGGCCGTGGTCAAGGAGTTGGGCATCCCCTGGGAGCTTGACGATTACCAGGCGTTCATCGACTTCAAGCCCTGCCCTCCCTTCCACCGCAGCGATGGGTCCCTGTTTGTGGTCAATACCAAAGTGCCGTTTTACACTCACACGATCTCCGCCGAAAACCCCCTGCTGAACGACCTCTGCGAGCGCAACACCCACGTGTTCCCGGTGGGCATCAACCCTGAGACGGCCCGCAGGCTGGGCATCCAGCAAGGCGACACGATCGCCTTGGAAACGGACTGGGGCCGGCGGGCCGAGGCCAGGGCCGACCTGCGCGAGGGCGTCCACCCCGAGGTCCTGGCGTGCGTCGGGGTCCTGGGACGGCAGATCACGGGCGACCCGCGGATCCGCGGGAAGGGTGTCCACTATAACGCCCTGATCAAGTTCAGTCCCGACATGATGGACTATGTCTCCGCTGCCCTGGACGCGTGCGTCCGCGTGAAGGTGACGAAGGTCTCCGGCGCGCCTTCGAGTTAACGAAGAAGGCCGGCGCGACGCCTTGAGCTGGGGGAGGAACGCGGAGGAGCATGATGACGCTTGCGGGTCGAGTGGCGCTCGGGCCTTCGGGGAGAAACGGACCACAATCTTTTCTCACCCGTCAGGGACGGTTTGGCAGGAGCATAGGCGCCAAGCGCCCTGAGTCAGACGGAGGAGACGATGGAAGCGGAGAGTGAGCGCCTCAATCGAATCGCGCAAAAGGCGCTGGAGTACGACTACCACAGCGGGTGATCCCAGGCCGTGCTCCTGAGTTTGCAGGAGGAGCTTGGCCTCGGGGATCTCCAGTCCTTCAAGGCGGCCACCGTGATGGGCGGGGGCGTCGCGCGCCGGGGCGAGACGTGCGGCGCGCTCATCGGCGCGCTGATGGCGCTGGGGCTGGCCTTCGGGCGGGAACGGATTGAGGATACGCCACAGTACCACCGCGCCATGGTTCCGGCGGTGGAGTTGAGCCGGCGGTTCCAGCAAGAGCTCCAGGCGCGGTTCGGCTTCGCGGAGCCGCTGGCGACGACGCTCTGCCGCGACATTCAAACCAGAATTTACGGCCGCGCGTTCGACCTGGCCGACCCCGCGGGCCTTCAGGCGTTCCTCGACGCCGGTGGACACTCGCCCGAGGGATGCCCGAAGGTCTGCGCCGTGGCGGCTCGCGTGGCGGCTCAGCAGCTCTTGTCCCCTCGAGCTTCGAAGTAAGCCCCAGGACTCACGAAAATGAGGCGATTGCCTCATTGAC
>CAYJUC010000057.1:0-14949 GCA_964372605.1 uncultured bacterium
TCGCCCAGGCTCCGAAGCTCCGGGTAGACCTCTTTAGCGAACAGCTCCATGCTGCGGCGGGTCTCCTGGGTCGTCATGAACCCCGCCTGGTTCATCATCAGGAAGTGCCCCACGCCAAGCCGCTCGTTCAGCTCGCGTGCCCGCTTGAGAACGGTACGCGGGCTCCCGCAGATCACCAGGCCGCCGGCCTGAAGCTCCTCCCAGCTCTCCCGAGGCCGCAAGGGGCCGGGGCCCGTCTTATACACCCTGCTGCGGGCTGCGGGCGGTACGTAGCCCGGAGGAACGAAGAACTCCACCGGGCGGCGGCGATGGAGATACCAGAGGAGCTTCTTTCCCTCCTCCTGGGCGCGCTCGTCGGTCTCCCCCGTATAGACCATGGCCAGGTAGGCGAACTTCTCCGGTCCCGGCTCCGGGTAACCGCGCTCCCGGCAGCGCGCGCGATAGATGTTGAAGATCTGCTCAGCCACGTCCCAGGGGATCAGGAACGTCGCCAACGTGTATTGATGGTCCGCGACCCAGGGGATGTTGTCCGGGCTGGTGCCGGTGATCCAGACGGGCGGGTGGGGTTGCTGGTATGGCCGGGGCCAGGGGTTGGCGTAGCGGAAGTGGAAGTACTTCCCCTCCCAGCTGAACGGCTCATGGGTCGTCCACGCCTTGATGATCAGGTCGTGCGCTTCCTCGAACCGCTCGCGGTTCTGGACGGGGTTACTGTTGCTGGGGAGGACCTCCGAGCCCACGCCGCGCACGAAGCCGGAAACGATCCGGCCGCCTGAGATCACGTCCAGCATGGCCACCTCCTCGGCCACGCGCAGTGGGTTGTCCCGGTGGGGGAGGGGGCTGCCGAGGAGCACGATCTTGGCCCGCGTTGTGCGCCGGGCCAGGGCGGCGGCGGTGATCGGGATGACGGAGTCGATGCAGGTGGCGGTCTGGTGGTGCTCGTTGAGCATGATCTCGAGCCCCAGCTCCTCCGCGTACTCGTACTCATCCAGGTAGCGGTTGTAGAGCTCGTGGCCGAGCTTGGGGTCGAAGTGTTTGCTGGGCAGGACGATGCGGAGCGCGCCGTACCGTTCCTCGGCGTCCTCGGGGAGGAAGGGGTACGGCATCTCGGTGAAGTGGTAGGCCAACATAGAACTCGGGTCCTTTCGCCTAGAGGAGAAACGCGCTCACCGCGTTCGCGAAATCATCCGGGCGCTCGCGGTGTGGATAGTGACCGGCCCGCGCGATGAGCTGGAACCGGGAGCCGGGGATCGCCTGGTGATACGCGCGCCCGTAGTCCGGTGCCACCACCCGATCGCCCTCGCCCCAGAGGAGAAGCGTCGGCACCCGGATCCGGCCCAGCCAGCGACGGAGCTTGGGGTTGTGCATGAACGGCTTCCAGCCCAGGAGACTCACGGTCTGCGCGGCGCGCAACACTTCGGTCATCTCCTCGTCGGTAAGGCTCGGCGCTCCCGGCCACTTCATCCCTTTGGCCGCTTCTGGATCATACCACAGCGCGCGCGCCGCCTCCTCGTGGGTCAGGACGAGAAAGTCCGCGATATCGGGCGTCTCCCGGCCGGAGACCTTGATCCCCAGCGCGTCGGCCAGCACCAGTCGGCGCAGGCGCTCCTGGCAGCGGACCGCCAGCTCGGCGGCGACCCATCCGCCGAATCCGATGCCGAGGATGTTGGCGTCGGTAAGCGCCAGCTGTTCCAGCAGGTCGAGGCAGAAATAGGCGAGGTCATCCACGCTGTCCAACCACCCCGGCAGCTCGCTCTGCCCGAACCCGGGGAGGAACGGCGCCCGGACGGTGAAGCGGCGCGCCAGGCTGTCGTGAAACGGCAGGAGCCCGTCCCAGCCGTCGGCGCCGTGGAGGATGAGGAGCGGAGGACCGTCGCCGCCGACCCAACCGGAGAGCTTCACCCCGTCCACGTGGAGGGTTTCCTCGCGCCATGGTGTCATCAGGTCTGCCCCTTGAGCCATTCGATGGCGAGCTGGTTGAACGCCGAGGCGTGCTCGATATGCGAACAGTGCCGGGAGCGCTCGAAGACTTTCGCGGTCGATGCCGGGATCTGCGTCACCAGCTCCTTCCAGTAGTCCGGGAGTCGCAAAAGGTCGTCGGCTCCCGCTACCACCAGGACCGGGCAGCGGATCGTGGTATAGTCCGGGCGGTCCGACCGAAAGCCTCGCACCTGCCCTTCAGGCGCCAGGCGCGAGGCCGCGCACGCCTCCCAGGCGCCGGGTTCCCGGCTGGCCCGCCAGCGCTCCTCGACCTTGTCGTCGGCCCACCAGCGCTCGTCGAAGAAGAGCACCTTCAGCAGCTCGCGCATCTCCTCCCGCCGCCCGTTGTACCCCGAGAGGACCTTGCGCGCGTCGTTGTCCGGAGCCAACCCGCCCCCGCTCACGGCCACGACGGATCGGATGGGCCACGCCGGCTGGGCCGCGGCAGCCACCTGGAGCGTGAGGGAGCCACCGTAGGAGTTGCCGATGAAGTGGGCGGGCCCGATGTTGAGGATCTCCGTGAAGCGTTTGAGATGCCGGATGCGGAAGCCGTTGGGATCGCTCCAGTTGTAGAGGAGCTCGGTCCGCCCGAACCCCGTGAGATCGGGCGCATAGACGTGGAAGTGCCTGGCGAGCTCGGCGATGTTGTGGCGCCAGCTGAACTCGGCGCGACCGCTGAACTCCCCGCTGTGGACGAGGACGACCGGATCGTGTTCTCCCGGCCGGCTGCCGGGCGGCTGGGCTTCCAGGTAGTGCGTGCGGATGCCGTCCACCTGGACGAACCGGCTCTGCACTCCGGCGGGGAGGTTGGGAGCAGGTTGCCGTTCCATCTCTTACGGGAGGTGGGAGAGGTCGATCAAGCGATCCAGCTCAGGGGCTGTCCCTGGTTCACTCCAAATCGTCCGTTGACACCATGTGGCTGTAGTAGGTCCACGTATCCAGGTCGGTGGTCGCCGCGGCCAGCTTTTCGATATCCGCCTGCGGGACCACCCGGGGTGTGCCGAGGACGGCGGTGATGTAGTTCATCTCCGCCAGCTGCTCCAGCGAGATGGTATTGATGGTGGCCTCTTCCACATCCCTACCCACGACGACGACACCATGGTTCTGCAAATGGCAGACGTAATGGTCGCTCAGGGTCTGGGCCAGGAGCCGGGCCCGCTCGCTGGTGCTCACGAAGGTGGCGCTGCCGAAGATGGGGATCGGCTTCGCCACGATCTTGGACTGGATGTGCAGGAGCGGCAGGATGTCCCGCTCCACGATCCCGAACGCCTTCGCCATCTTCTGGTGGGTGTGGACCACGGAGCCCACGTCCGGGCGCGCCCGGTAGATCTCCACGTGCGTCCGCCATTCGTAGGTGGGGTCCTGATCCCCCTCCAGCACGCGGCCGTCCAGGTCCATGCAGACCACGTTCTTGAGCTTGGTGCCCAGCCGGCTGGGGTTCTCGGGGCCGAACGCGGAGTCGACCCAGATCCGGTCGCTCCCGGGAAGCCGGGCGCTCACCGAGCCCAGGTAATCCAGGAGCCCCAGGTGGGCCAGGAATCGCGTGCCGATCGCCACCTTGCGCCTCAGCTCGAGCTCCTTCTCGTCGATTGCCATGGCTTCTCCTCTCCGCCGGTCGGTGCCGGCCCGGGGAAAATATTGACACTCCGGGCGCCGGGAGGCAAGCCAATTACGAATCCCTCCCCAAACGGAACCGAGCATACCCAAGACGACCGAAGCGCGCAAGCACCTGGCCCCGGTCCACTCCGTCCTCGGCGAACCACAGCGACCCTCAAGAAGCGCGGCAGAGCGGGTTATGCGAGCTGTCGTTACGGCAGGAGATCTGAGACGGCGATTCGCGCCCGGGGAGCGGCGAGGGGACTCACGGAGTCCGAGGCGCTCAGGCGCTGGGTGGCCCGATAGCTCCACCCGTACTGCGCTGAAGGCACCGGACCGGGATCCCGGTGGACCTCAAGCACCCGGTCGGCGAGGTTCACGATCCAATATTCGGCGATCCCCGCCCTGGCGTAGAGGCTTCCCTTCCGCTCCCGATCAAAGGCGAGCGTCGTGTCGGCGACCTCAACCACCAGCAGCGCGGCCGTGGGGTGAGCATCCCGGTAGTCGCGCGGCGTTCCTGCTACAACCGCCACGTCAGGTTCCGGCTCAGAATCCGGATCAAGTGCCAGCGGAAGCTGAGCGCGGACATTACACCCCGACCCGAACGCTATCCGAAGCACATCTTCTGCCAAGCAAATGGCGGTCGCGTGAATGCTTTTCTGAGGGGTCACGACAACAAGCTCTCCATCGATCAGCTCGACCCGCTCTTCAGGATGGAAGATTCCTGTCTCGATCAGGCGCTCGTATTCTTCCCTTGTCCAGCGCCGTGTCTGTACCGCGCTCACACCCATAGCCATCACCTCACGAATGTAGTAACACACCCGCTCGATGGATTCAAGCCGGGAGGCCTCTCTCCGGCTCAGGCCTTGCTCCGAAGGGTTCCGCGCTCAGTTTTCTTCGCGCAGGGACCAGTGATCCTTCAGCCTTTCCAGCGGGATGCCGGGCGATGGCACGGATACGCGGCGCGGAGGTCGGTGACCTGCGCGCCGTCGTGCTGTCAGGAGGCCGTCGCTACGCCTTCGCCGGCCGCTCGCAGGGTACGGTACCCATATCCGCCGGCACCGACAGCTCGAGGATCTCCAGGCCTTCCGACATGGCGATCTCGTTGTGCTTCATGCCGCCGGGGATGAACAGCGATTCGCCGGCCTTGAGGCGGATGCTCTCGCCGGTCTCGAACTCCAGGTCGACCCAGCCTTTCAGCGCGTAGACGAACTGGCCCTCGCAGACATGGTAGTGCCAGCCGGTCGGCTCGGTCATGCCGGTGATCGTCGTCATGGTCTGCGCGCGGATGCGCCCCTGGCTCGCCGCCGTGACGCCGAGGTCGCGGTAGGTGAAGAAGCTGCGCCGACCTGGCACAGCGGGGGCGGAGGCCGGGGTCGCGTGGGCCAGCTTCATCGCGGGTTGCCCGGCCACGGGCTTCGCTTCGAGGGCAGCTTCGGTCGCCATGGTGCGTCTCCTCCTTGTCCGTGCGATGCGTGGGCTACTGGCGCGTCTTGAGGACGCGCGTCTCGAAGAGGGTGATGGCGAGGTACATCACGGTCGAGATCACGGCGAGGATGACGATCGCCGTCATCACCATATTCATCTGGTAGATCTGGCTCCCGTAGATGATGAGGAAGCCGAGCCCGGCCTTGGCCGACTGGAATTCGCCGACGATGACGCCGACGAGCGCGAGCCCGACGTTGATCTTGAGCGCGGCGATCATGGTCGGCACGCTGCCCGGCAGGATCACCATGCGGAGGATCTGCCAGCGCGACGCGCCGAAGGTGCGCACGAGCTTGACCTTGTTCGGATCGATCTCGCGGAAGCCGTTGTAGACCATGATGATGGTGATGAAGATCGCGATCGAAACCGCTATGCCGTAGATCGAGTTCGTGGCGCCGAGCCAGATGTAGAAGATCGGCACGAGCGCGATCTTGGGGAGCGCGTTCGCGACCACCAGGAACGGGTCGAGGACGCGGTGGAGAAAGCCTGACCACCAGAGCGCGACCGCGAAGCCAACGCCGAGCGCCATCGACACCGTGAATCCGAGCACCGAGCGGAAGAGCGTGAGCCACGTATGGTCAAGGATGTTGCCCTCGTTGCCGGCGCTGGCGACGAGGCTGACGAAGGTCGGGCCGATGGCCGAGGGATAGCTCGTCAGCATCGGGTTCACCCAGTGGGCGCGTGGCGCGACCTCCCACGCGACCAGGAACAGCACGAGGAGCACGAACTGGCTTGCGAGGATCAGCCGGCGGCGCAGCCGGACGTTCCGGAGGTAGTGGCGGTAGAGCGGGCTTGGCCCGCTCTTGGACTCGATGGCGCCGGCGGACGCCGCGATGGTGGTGTCAGTCGCCGACATGGATCTCGAGCTCGCTCCAGATGCGGTTGAAGTAGCCGGGAAACTCGGGCGCCGAGCGCGCCTTGAACGGCACCGGCCGGTCCGACCCGTCGGCGCGGTTGCCGCCGTTCGCCCCGAACGCGATGTCGTGCTCGGCCTTGATGCGGCCCGGCCGCCGGCTCATCACGACGACGCGGTCCGCCATGGCGACCGCCTCCGAGATGTCGTGGGTGACGAGGATCACGGTCTTGCCTTCGCGTTTCAGGATGTTCCACACTTCATCCGCGAGCGCGAGCCGGGTTTGGAAGTCGAGCGCCGAGAACGGCTCGTCGAGGAGAAGGATATCGGGCTCGGTGCAGAGCGTGCGGGCCAGCGCGGCGCGCTGGCGCATGCCGCCCGACAGCTGGTGCGGATAGTGGCGCATGAACTGGCCGAGGCCGTAGCGGCGGAGCACGTCCCGCGCCCGCTCCTTCGCGCGCGCCATGTCGAGGCGAAGGATCTCGGGTCCGATCAGGACGTTGTCCAGGACCGTGCGCCACTCGAACAGATAGTCCTGCTGCAGCATGTAGCCGCAGCGCGCCGAGGGCCCTGTCACCGGCGCGCCGTCGACCAGCACCTCGCCCGACGTCGGCTTCAGGATTCCGGCGATGAGCGAGAGCAGCGTGGACTTGCCGCAGCCCGACTGGCCGACGATGGCGACGAACTCTCCCTCGGCGACGGAGAGCGAGACGTCGTGCAGCGCCTCGGTCTCGCTTTCCGGCGTGAAGTAGCGGAGATTGACGTTCCGGATCTCGACGATCGCCTCACGCATTGGCGCGTCTACTTGATCGTCTGCTTGGCCTTCTCGGCGAACGTCGTCACGATCACGCGTTCGTACTTGACCTTTTTGTCGGGCTTCAGGACCTCGCCCTCTATCATGATGTCCTGCAGCCGGTTGTACGCGGCCGGCGTCGTCGCCGGATCAGTCTTGTAGATGCCGAGTTCGCGGTAGCGCTTGATGGCGTTTGCGAGCAGCTCGGGGGCGACGCCGGGGAAGTAGCCGCCGACCAGCTTGGCGGCCTCCAGAGGGTCGGCCTTGGCGCTCCACCGCTGGCCCTTGTAGATCGCGTTGGTGAAGGCCTGCACGATAGTGGGGTTCTTCTCGATGTAGCTGCCCTTGGCCAAGAAGCCCGTGTAGTCGGCGGGCCCCGCCTCCTTGCCGATCGAGAGAAGGACGAAGCCCTGGCCGGTCGCCTCGAGGCGCGAAGGGTCGTGCTCCACGAAGATGCCGAAATCGGCTTGGTTCGCCAGCCAGGCGCCTACGCGCGCCGGGATCGCGATATTGGTGATGTGGTCGATGTCCTTCTTGGGATCGATGCCGTGCTTGCGCATGACATGCTCGAAGAACAACGCCGGGGTCGAACCCGGGCGAAAGCCCATGACGCGTTTGCCCTTGAGCATCTCCCACTTGAACGCGCCCGGCGCGAGCTTCTGGCGCGACATGAGGAAGAAGCCGTCGGTCGAGGTGATGGCCGAGAACATCTTGACCTTGTCCGGCGATTCGCTGTTCTCGACGAAGATGAGCGTCTCGGGTCCTTGCAGCACGACGTCGACCTGGCCGGCCAACAGGAGCGCCGTGCCTTTATCGCCACCGACCGCGGTCATCATGTCGATGTCGAGCCCTTCCTCCTTGAAGTAGTTATTGGCGAGGGCGACGTACTTCGGCAGATAGAAGATCGTCCGCACGACCTCGGCATATCTGACCTTCTTCAGCTGCTGTGCCTGCGCCGGCAGCGATGGTGCGCAAACGATCACCGCTGTGATCGCGGCCAGCAACGCCATGCGCGCGTGCAACCAGACTGTCATTTCACTCCTCCCTTGTTACCACCGGCCCGGCCAGCGGGAGCGCGGCGGATTCCACGTCCCGGGCCACCTGTCCCCGTTCTCAGCCTGAGCATACGCGGCGGATGAAAGGTCGGTCAAGGAGGAAGTTTGAGCCTGAATCGCGTCAGGAGCGCCTGGAAGATCTCATTGGCGGCGACCAGCCAGCGACCTCGGGCCTGTCGGCGTTCGCCACGCTCAGACCACCGGCTTCACGAAGGGCTCCAGCCGGTTAAATCCCTCCCGGCTCACGCCCACGCGGCCCGGATCCCGGAAGACCTCTCGGAAGATCGCCTCGACCTCGCGGAGCGCGTCCAGTTCCGTCCAGCGCGCGTAGCCCGCCGCGATCAACAGTTGGGGGAATCGGCTCTGCCGCGTCCGGAGCCCGCCGGGGCTCCCGTCGCCGATCAGGTAGTGGTCCAGGATGACGCGGTCGCAGGCGGCCTCCAGCGCCCGCGCGAAGCGCCAGGGGTCGTCCAGCGGGAAGAGCGGGCTCACGACCCCGACCGCCGTGATCCCGGCAGAGCGCACCGCGGCGAGGGCGGCGATCCGGGCGCTCGGCAGGTACATGTGACGGGGGAACCCCGGGGGCGGCGTCTCCTTGTCGGTCTCCACAGTGATGTTCACCTGCACGGCAGACCGGGTCCGGAGCGCGGCGAGCAGCGGCAGATCGTCCACCACCAGCGGGGTATGCGACTGGACGACCAGCAGGTCGGGGGGCCGCTCGAGCATCTCCTCGAGGAGGGCCCGGGTCCGGCGCGCGCTCCGCTCCTGGGGCGGGTAGGGCTCCGTCACGCTCGACATGTAGATCCGGAGGGGGCGGCGCGGCCCGGCGGGCGGCCGCTTCAACTGGTCGTAATCCCGGCGGTACGCCTCCCGAATGCCGGTCTTCACATCGAGGAAGCTCCCCCACGGCCGGCCCCGGGTGTGGTACGCATTCCACTGCGCGTAGCAGAAGGTGCCGCAGAGGGAGTTGCCGAGCGCGCAGCCCCGATAGAGGTTGATCGTGTGCGTGAACCCCTCCCGCAAGAACCCGCCGGTGGGGTTCAGGATCGAGCGAACGGGGACCTCCTGCACCTGCATCGTGGCCTATTCTCGCACGTAAACCCGCGCGCGGCAGCTTGAGGGGGCGGCTGCCGGCACACCCGGGCGAGCGAGCGGGGCACCGCGCGGAGGACAAGCTCGCCTCGCAGCATGGCCAAGCGGAGCGCAGCTGGCGCGGGTACAATGAGCCTGTCGCGACTGCTGCTTTGGCGCTGACACCGTCATGCCTGCCAACCTCACACCCGAGTACAAGGCCGCGGAGGCCGCGTTCCGCAAGGCGCGCGACCCCCGGGAACGGCTGGAGTGCCTCCGGGAGATGCTCCGCGTGATGCCCAAGCACAAGGGGACGGACCATCTCCAGGGCGACATCAAGCGGCGCATCAAGGAGCTGTCCGAAGAGCTCGAGCGGCCCAAGACGGGCGGGGGCCGCGGCGGCCCGGCGCTCATGATCCGCCCCGAGGGCGTGGCGCAGATTGCGTTGATCGGCCCGCCCAACGCGGGCAAGTCGTCGCTGCATGCGCGGCTCACGGGCTCCGGGGCCACGGCCGCGCCGTATCCGTTCACGACCCAGCATCCCGAGCCGGGGATGATGCCCCACGAGGACATCTGCTTCCAGCTCGTGGACCTGCCGGCCGTCTCGCCCGAGCACCCGCTCCCGTGGCTCGCGAGCACGCTGCAGACGGCGGACGCGGGGCTGCTGGTCGTGGATCTCGGCGACCCCGCGTGCGTGGAGCAGGTCGAGGCCGTCCACGCCGTCCTCCGCGAGCGGCGCGTGACGCTCACCGAGCGCTGGGAGCCGGTGAACGAGTCCGCCGGAGCCGGAGCCGAGGGCGACGCGGATCCCTTCGCGCTGCGGCTTCCCACGCTATTCCTCGCCAACAAGGCGGACCGCCTCGCCGACGCGGAGGCCGAGCTCCGGGCCTTCCTGGAGCTCACGGGGCTTCGCTACCCTGCCCTGGCCGTGTCGGCGACCACGGGGCGGGGGCTGGGGGAGGTCGGCCCCTGGCTCTTCAGCCACCTGGGCCTCGTGCGCGTCTACACCAAGGCGCCCGGCCGCTCGCCCGCGCGGGAGCGGCCGTTCACCCTGCGCCGCGGTCAGACCGTGGAAGACGTGGCGCGGCTCGTGCACAAGGACCTCGCGCGCTCACTCAAGTACGCGCGCGTGTGGGGCCACGCCGGATTTGACGGACAACAGGTCGGGCGCGAGCACCCGGTGGCGGACGGAGACGTCGTCGAGCTTCACGCGTGACACCGGCGCCTGGCCGCTCGCGACACGCCACAGCCGGCGTGTCTTCCGGTTTCTGACCGCGCCGCCGGACCCCTGGCCATCACGCACGACTGCTTCGCCGGAGGTTGCCCGGGACGCGGCTGATCGTCCCTGGACCAATCAGTTCCAAGGAGTGGGCCTGCCGTGCCACGGTGGCTTGTACTCCGTGTGCGTCTCGACGTGACGGCCCTGGGACTACGCGGCGCGATGCGGATGGCAGAACCCTCACCCCATGAGCCCTTGACACGCCCAATCACCATATGCATAATTTCACCAAGGAGTGAATGAGGCAGCGATGGCTCGCGGCAGTCTTGGAGAGGATCCACGAGCTGGCATCCCAGGGGAGGGTGCACTTCACGCTGAAGGCGCTCCGAGAGCTGGCCGCCCTCGATATAGGGCTCGACGAGAAAGATGCGCAGCACGTGCTGGCGAACCTGGCCGTGGGCGACTTCGTTGAGCGCATCGCGTCCAAGAAGACGGGCGAGTGGATGTACGTGTTCAAGCCTCGGGTCGGCGAAGTCGTCGTCTATGTGAAGGTCATCGTTCGCAGCAACTGCGTCGTCATCTCGTTCCATGCAGAAGAGGAGCAAATCGATGAGGACAATTAGCCGGTCGGTCCAGCGCGCAAGGCGTGGCGCCGTCCTTCCTGACGACGCTTGCCCGGAGTGCGGCACTCCGATGAGGGAGAAGAGGGGCAAGCTCAAGTTGCCCGTGAACGGCGAGGAAATCACGGTTCCGGAGGCCACGCATCTCAGTTGTCCGAAATGCCACGAGGTGGTTCTGCGATCCGATGACGCGCGAAGACTGAGGCAAAGAGCACTAGAGATCTATCGGGGAAAGTACGGGCTTCTGTCGGCTGATGAGATCCGCTCGATTCGAGAGCGCTTTGGTCTCACTCAGGCTGAGCTGGCGCGGCTGCTGCGCCTTGGGGGCAATACAATCTCCCGGTGGGAGGCAGGTCGAAACGTCCAGACGGCGGCGATGGACATGCTTCTTCGAATGATCCGAGATTTGCCTGGCAGTCTCGACTATCTGCGGAAATACGCCGCGTAGAAGGCGTCCGGTCTCGCAGGGCGCTCAGACAACACGTCGAGGGCGGAACGAACAGCATGCCGGTGATCACCGAAGAAGCCTGGGGCGCCGTCCAGCAAGGATGCGATGAGTGTCGGGAGTGTCTGTGTGATCCCGCGTTTGACACGAGACAAGGAGCCCCAGGACCTCCCTGGTGGCCCCACCGTCAGGGGCCACTTCTCCTCATTTCGGAAGCCCCACCCTTGACTGGGGGCTTCTGGCGGGTTGGCAACCACGACAATCTCCGCGAGCATCTCTTCCGTGGCCTACAACGGCTCGGCCAGAGCTTTCCAAGCGACCTCCACGGCGACCAAGCAATTCAGACATTCATGGCAGCGAATCTCTTTCTTGTGCAGACGCTCAAATGGCCGCTCGGGAAGGGCAGGCACAAGCGGCGGCCGAGCTTCAACGGTCTTGGGCCGCGTGCGAAGCACAGGCTGGTTGCCCACACGAACGCGGCACATCTCGGACCGGAGTTGGCCCTCTTGGGCCCCAGGGCCGTCCTTGCCATGGGAAATGCTGCGTGGCAGGCCTGTGCCAGCTTCATTCCAGGGTCAGCCGACTTGCGCGAGATCGGTGTCAGCGCGGCACGTGGCAGGCTGTACGAGATGGAGATTACGAGGCGACCCATCCCGCTGGAGGTGACGTCGTTGCCGGTGGATCAGAATATGCGCAAGCCGCTTCTCGGGGCCGTTATTCGTCGCGATATCGCTGGGTTCCTGAATCGGCACAGCTGGCGCACGGACAGCTGACTTGTCGGACATGGCGAAGAACGCGGCAGAACGGGAATCTGAAGTCGCAGCGCTTCTCGGGTCTCTCCACACCAGGATTCGGACGCGAACAAACCAGGGATACCTCGATCGCTTGAAGCGTGGCCGCTCCTGGATCATTGCTGCGCGCTACTACTCGGGCGACCGCGACATCGAGTTCATTTGTTACTGGATAGCATTGAACGCCATGTTTGGCGGGTTCGCTTCAGGCGAACGCGCCAAGACGTCCCTGGCACGGCCGGCATCGGCCCTTGACTTTGTGGACCGTGAGGTCCTCGGGTTTACGCGACGAATCTGCGATCTCGACCGCGAAGGTTTGGTCGAGAAGAGATTGGAAACCATAAGGGCCGTCGGGAGCTCGATAATTCGAGACAAGTGGCACTTCAAGCCATATTGGGTCTCAGGGACGACAACCGCAGTGGACAGCATTCTACGAGGGAAGGTAAACGAGGCGAAGCTGGCCCTTCGATCAAAGCGCTACGGAGACTACCTTGCCATCCTACTCTCGAGAATTCAGGACATTCGTAATCACGTTCTACATGGGGCGTCGACGTACGTGTTGAGCAAGAATCGGGAGTCAGTTGAGGCGGCTGCATCGGTCTTGAGGGTAATCGTCCCCACCTTCGCTGAGCTCATGGAAAGGCCAGGATCCGAGACGGCGTTTCCTTGGCCGCCGGTTGAGAGGCCTCGCCAGGGGACACCCTGGAATCCTGATTCGATGGCGTAGCCCAAAGCCGCGGCCCCGGACACAGCTCCCTGGGCCACCTCTCGATTCTCCTGGAAGGGTGCACACGCGGCTTCTGCTGAGGCGACCGGGACACGCCAAGGGGCGGGGATACCCGGCCGGTAGTCGGGCGCTGCGCTTCTTGCCTGGGCCCGAAAGTGTAACTCGATGCCAGAGCGTCCCTCCGGCAACCACCGAACCCCTGAGATTGAACAGCTCTCAGGGGTCTTGTCTTTCTGGCTGGTGATCGAAAACGGTCGCGTTCCTCTGACTTCCCTCTGAGGGATTTGTTGGACTTGTCTGTCCACGGCAGAGGTCTCGGGGAGGACCGACGACGGTCGCCGATTCGGCGCTTGACATAACTCGGTAATATGTGATCATGTTACTCACAGGAGGAGCTATGACGCACTATCGAGTTCGGGTCAAGAGGGCAGATGTCGAGGTCGAAGTGGACTCCTCCGATAAGGAGTACACGGAGTCCAAATCGAAGGAGCTCTTCGCTCACTTCGAAGTTGAGGGTCCAACGCCGACATCGAAGAAGGCTAGCGTGGCCCAGAAGGCCACCTCCGCGGCCCGCGAAAAGCCGCTCTCCATGGTGGAGTACGTCCGTTCACTGTTGCCAAAGAGTGGAGCCCAGTATGTCGTAGCCATCAGCAACTACCTTGAAAAGCACGGTGGAATGCCGGATGGCTTCAAGACTCGCGATATCGCCGATGGTTTCACGACGGTGAAGTACAAGCACAGCAATCCGGCCGAGGCGGTACGCCAGGCGAAGTCCCAAGGCCTTCTCATGGACGGCAAGGAACCTGGGACCCTGTTGGTAACCTCGACGGGGGAAGACTGGGTGAAGGTGCAGTTGGGCACGGGCACCGCTGACTAGTGGGAGCACCGACATGGAAAGCAAGAAGGCTGACTTGACTCGGGCGGTTGCCGAGGCTGAAAACGCTGTCGCGACAATCAAGGATCCCGAATTGAGGAGAGCGGCGTTCGAGAAGGTCCTGGAGCACCTTCTGGGTGCTGGCTCGGTTCCGGCCAAGAAGGGCAAGCCGCAACAACGCCCCGAGCCAGCAAAGAAGGCGAAGAGGGGGCCGCAGGGCTACTTGGAAGAGCTTATTGATGACGACTTCTTCAAAAAGCCGCGCACCCTGTCTGAAGTCAAGGCAGAGTTGGCGAACCGGGGGCACCATATCCCAAGGACGAGTCTCAGTGGCCCGCTGCAAAATCTGTGTAAGCAGCGCCGGCTTCGCCGTCAGAAGGGGGTCGCCTCCGACAAGGGTACATTTGGCTACACCAACTGGTGACATGCCGAGCCGCGGCAAACGGCCCACGCCCCAGGATGTGATCGCTGACCTAGCCAAACAAGCCGACGAACTCGCCCGCACTGCGAAAAGGAACAGGAAACCGCTCACCGGCGCCAACTTCTACGCCGAGAAGCTCGTCCAGTTACGAACGGACGCCACGATCGCCTTTCGTCAACTCGCATCTGGTGATGTAGGGGACGTGTCAGTGTTGACGGAATTGTTGGATACAACGTTTTCGCCCTCTGCCGATCCAGACAAACGGCGCGACGCTGTCCGTGACCTCCGTTTTCAATTGAAAACGAAATGGCACGAGGTGAAGCCAAGCCCAACACCTGGCGAAGGGGACGCGATCTTTCCTCTGGCGTTGCTTGCGAAGACCCGGCGGGCCTACTTGGTCCACATCGCTCGCCAGATGAACGGTTCATTTGTGCAAGGGTGGTACGATGCGTGCGCGGTGATGATGAGGCGGTTGGTTGAGGTTTCCCTCATCGAGGCATACGAGGGGCGGGGAATACAGGCGAAGGTGAAGAATGCCAAGGGCGACTATTTCCAGCTGACAGAGCTCGTCGAGCACGCATTGGCCGAACCCTCATGGAGCCTGTCGAGGAGCACGAAGGCGTTTCTGCCACAGCTTCGTGACGTCGGCCACTTGTCGGCCCATGGCCGATATTTCATTGCCGACAAGTCGGATATCGAGAAGGTGAGGCCAGGGTGTCGAGTCGTAGTCGAAGAGTTTCTACGACTCGGTGGCCTTCTCTAGCGGAAACGCGATCTGCCTCCGGTAACTTGCTCAGCAGTCTGGTACGGAGCTCGGCCAGTGATATGGTCGGCTCGCCGTAGCGCTTTAAGACGCGATCAGCCGCCTCGCGCGCTCTTCTCATCCGATCCGCAGAAGGTTTGGAGTCAAGCCGATACATTCCTGCGTTACCCCCGGGCGGGGTCCGCGGCCAGGCGCCAGAGCTTGCGGATGATCTGGTCTTTCTCGTGAACCCCGCCGTGGAAGACGATGCGTCCCTCCT
>CAYJUC010000058.1:0-14917 GCA_964372605.1 uncultured bacterium
GAGGGTGATCCAGAGATGACCCGAGGCGTGGGAGAACGGATTCAACGCCGGGTAGCGGCTCCCCAGGACAGCGGCCAGGATATAGATCGTCAACGGGAAGCCGTACATCTCCGTGAAGAGCGCGATGACGAAGGCCGTGAACACGCCGAACGAGCGCCACTCGCGCTTCTTGACCGGAGTCAGAAACGAGAGCGCGAACAGCACGAAGATCGCCGCGTTGACAACCACCAGCGACCAGAACCCGTAGCCGAACGGGATGTTCTCGCCGTGCATGGGATTCCTCTCAGCGGGCCAGCGGCAGTTCCCAGGAGAAGCTGCGCTCCGCGACACCCCCCACGTTCCTGACGAGGATCCGGATTGTCCCGGCGGTAGCGCCGGGCGCAAACACCAGGATGGCCTCGCGATGGTGGCTGCTGTCCTTGGCCGCCTCCACCGCGGTCGGCCCAACGTCGGCGCCATCCGCCACGCGCAGGACCACAACCTGGTCAAGCGCGGTGCCGTCGAGGGCCACCGAGTGAGTGTCCAGCACCACCTTCGCCCTGATCGGCTCGCCGGTCGCTGCCGGGAGAATCAGGGTCACCTCCACCGTCACCGGCCCCCGGCGGTCGGTTTTCTTCAGTCCTTCCTGGGCTTCCGAGATCACCGAGGCCCAGATGATCACAAGCGTCAACAGGAGTCCAGCGCGAACAGATGAAAGCGTCATTGGGGATTCCTCCTTGATCGGTCTGTTCTTGACATGCCCGCCCGATCGCGGGCAGGACCCTTGGCGAGAAAGAGGGTCAGGCTTTGGGAGGCGGAACGGGCAGATCCTCAGGGCAGCGACAATAGACCGGAACGAATACGGGACGGAACCGCCCCCCGAGCACGGAGCGAACCGCGAGGATCAGACCGATTGTCACCGCCAGGACTGCGGCACACAGGCCCTCTCCGGTGACATGATCCGCGTCGATCAAGCACAGGGCCGCGATGACGATCACCGCCAGGACTATCACTCGCTTGAGGTTTACCATCGGCGCCTCTGTGCAAACTGAGTGCAAAGATGTTGCCAGCCGCCACGCGGGCGCCCCACCGCGCTCGAAGCAGTGAAAAAACACAGGGTTCCATACATCGGCGCGGGCGGGGGGCAGCGAGCTCCGGGGACAGCTTTGGGGAAGCGCGCCCCCACGCTGGGGCGACCACGCCCCAGTCCGTGCTCGCCCGTCAGAGGCGGTGGTCCAGCTCCGCCGCCCACACGACGCCGGACGGATCCACCCTCAGCCGGAGAACCATCGCCCCCCCGAAGGGGTGATCCACGAATGCGAGTTCCTCATACACGACCACCCACTGGTCGCCATCGGGTACCACGCGCCTCCAGGGGAACTTGGCTCTCCCGAGGAAGGCCTTCACCGCCCTGTGGTCATCCACGTGAGAGAGTTCGAGGCCGGAAGACCCGCGTTCGAATACCTCAGCGCGCGATATGGTGACCTCCCAGGCCCAGAAACCCGCCCGCACGATCCCGGACGGGGTCTCGGCGAGGCCGAGCCAGCGGAGCGGACCCGGAAAGGCGGGAACGACTCCAGCGCGCAGGACCCTGACGTCCTGGCCGTGGAGCATCTCCGCCCAGCGGGTCTCGACGCCTTTCATGACCATCATTGCGACCGCGGCGTAGACCGCAAGAACGAGGAGCCCGGCCCTGGCGACTTCGGAGCCCGGCCGGCGACACCAGGAAACCGGCGTGAGCCCCGCAACGGCGATCGAGGTGAAGAGCGGGTCGATCATGTAGAGCGACCCCACGGCCCACCGCGCCGGACTGAACGGCCACAGCACCCCGGCACCCGAGGGCGTGAGGACGTCCAGGGCGACATGCGTCAGCACCCCAAGGTAGGCAAGGCCAGCCAGGCGGAGGAACTCTCGGCCGCCCGCTAGCCGGATTCCACCGGCCACCGTAAGGGCCACCGCCAGCCCTCCCATGAACGAGTGGGTGGAGAGGCGGTGAACCGTGAGGGACGACACCGGATCCCAGAGCCGGGCGATCAGGTCCAGGTCCGGGGCAAGAGCGCCCGCCAGCGCCGCCGCTCCGGCTTTCCCCATCGCGCGCCCGGTTGCCGCCCGGGCAACGAGGAGGCCTGCCAGGCCGTGGGTAACGATGTCCATAGTCAGCTCGCGAGGCGACCGCGGACGCCGGATCTCTCCGTCCAGGTGAGAAGGGCTGACGTCACTGTCTTTGAGGCGTCAGCGCTCCCGGAGGAGAGCCTCGATCAAGGCGCGGCCTTTCGGGCCCGCCCAATCTCTCATGCCGATTGCGCGACCCACGATCAGTCCCTGCCGGTCGAGCAGATAGACGGTGGGCGTCGCGGCGACGCCGTAGGCCCGACTCACCTCGCGCCGAAAATCCATTACGCTCAGCATGCGATACCCGCGGTTCTTCGAGGTGGCTCGCACGTGCTCCGCATCCTCCCCCATGTTCACCAACAACACGTCGAAGCCCCGCGACTTGTACTCGGCATAGAGCCGGTCTACCGAGGGCAACTCCCTCGTGCAATACGGTCAATAGGTCGTCCAGAAGTAGAGCATGACCACCGGCCGCGGAACTCGCCCAATCCCACCGCCTTGCCGCTGAGATCCGGCAGGGTGAATGATCGAGCCGGAAACGGTTGCGGCGGGGTGTCGATGCCCAGGTCCCGGAGCAGCGCGCTCGACTGAAGTCGGCCCGGGTCGCTCTGACCGTGCAGCCCGCCGCTCGCCGCCGCCACGCCGAGGAGAACCATCAGAAGCGCGGAGACAATCCTTCCGAGCGGCTGTCGGGAAGAACACATAGTCTTCACGTCCTCAGGTAGGCGTCGGGGCGCTCGACAAACGTCTTGGTCCCGTTGAGGAGCGCGTTGACAGTCGGCAAGGCTGAAAGCAGAGAGGGGCTCACAGCCGGCGAGCCCGGAGGAAGACGATGGCGCGACCCGTCGCCGCCTCCACGCCGAACCCGGCGGCCTCGAGCTCTCTGACCAGCTCGGCTCGCGTGAAGAGGCTCTCGGGCGGGAAGAGCTGACGGAGACCGGGCAGGAAGAAGCGACGGGAGAGGTCCTGAAGGAAGAACTTCCCGCCCGTCTTTAGTACCCGATGTACTTCGCGAATAGCAACTGAATAGTCGCGGATGTGATGGAAGACGTTCAGCTCGTAGGCGAAGTCGAAACTATCCGCCGGGAAGCGCAGGGCGGACGCATCCCCCTGGCGGAAATCGACTCGGGTCGACAGGGACGGACGGCCAGCGAGATTGCGGCGCGCCCGTTCAATCTGGTCGGGGTCGTAGTCCACCCCGATCAGGGTCGTCTCCGGAAACTTCTCCGCGAGGGCGAGAGTCTCCCATCCGACCCCCGGGCCCAGTGCCAGCCCCCTGCCGTGCGGGGGGCCGTCCATGAGGGCAAGGAGCCGGGGGAAGAGGTACCAGCGCAGGTAGGTCGCCGAGAAGGTGTTGACCGCCCACTTTTCGAACCGATGCATTTCCATGGAAGGCCTCTCATTCCCCTCGACTGCCGTGCGCGGCGACCAAAAAAGAAAAGCTTCCGCGGCTCAAACGGCCGTCGACGGTAAACGCACGCCAGTGAGCCGTGTAGAGACCAGGGGGCAGGATAGGTAGAGGCACGGTGAGCCGATCCGGCGCTGGCATCTCAGACGGCCCGGCGGGGAGGGGCACGCGCTCTCCCAAGGGTCCGGTGAGCAGAATCCTTGACAGCGCGTGCTCGATCCGGCTGTTGAACCGGAGGTCCACCCGGGAAACCCCCACTGCGACGGTTTCGCCTGACCGGGGCGTAGAGTCGAGAAGGATCCCGTGCGCCGCGGCTGGCCCGGCCATCGCGAGGAGCATAAACAACGCGAACAAAGCTCGGCAGAGCTGCATTACGTTCTGCCTCGTGGCTGCCGACCGGCTGAGCGCGCTTCCCGAACGCAATTCAATGCCTCATCCCCGGCCCCGGAGCGGGCGCTGGCGGGGTTTCGGGCGGCGGCTTCAGAGCACGGAGATACGCCACCAGATCGACCACCTCCTCCGCGGTGACCAGGTGGTTGAACGAGGGCATCTTCGACGAGCCATCCGGCGCCGCGTACCCCTTTCCCTTCTCGATCACCGTGCTCGGATTGATGATCGCTTCCGCGAAATATTCGGCCTCGTGAAGCGGACCCATGGCCGACAACTCCGGACCCACACTCTCTTTTTCGCTGGGCGCCGGGAAGGTCTCTCCCTTTACCTCGTGGCAGCTGTAGCATTCGAGCTTCGCGAACACTTGGCGCCCTTTGGCCGGATCGCCCTTCGGCCATGTGAACTTCCACGCCTTCGGCGTCCCATGAGCCTCATGCTCAATCGTGGGCTGCTGTTGAGCCCGGATGGACACGGCCGCGCCGAGGAACACGCTGAGAATCATAAGACCCAGAAAGAACCGTGAGAAGCGAAGAGTCATTGTCCGAATGCCTCCTTTACGACTTGTGCCAATTCGCGGTGGTTAGCCTTCGATGAAGGCGCGAATCCGCGCGTCATCAACCTCGTCGAGGACGAGGGTTTTCCCCAGTCTGGTCACGGCGATCTTGACGTCCATCTCCGGATAGGGGGCGAGATAGACGAAGTCCGGATAGGCTTTGACGAACGCCGCGAGGCGATCCACCAGCTCCTGCGCGCAGCGGAACTTCACGCAGTTGTAGTTGATGATGACCCCGGGCCGGCCCTTGCCGTCGGCGTGCTCAAGCATGTGCTTGTGAACGGCGAGAGGCATTGGAGTAGTGAGTATGTGGCCGGGGGGCAGCTCCTCGGTGTGGTCAACCATCGAGGTAGAGGGCAGCCGCTTCGCCGTCGCGATTGAGTACCCGAGCCACCCGGCCCCGATGACAACCAGGAGCCCGACCACCCCCCACGTGAGGCCCTTTCTGACCAGCCGCCGCCGGCGTCGCTGGCGGACTTCCATCTCCCTCTGTTGTTCCTTGAGCCGGCGCCGCTCCTTTCGTGGGAGCCCGCCTTCAGGCATTCCTCCCGTTTGACCCATCACATCCTCCATGCTCGATTCACCTGATCGCGACGCCGTGAGGACCCGGACCGACGGGGATCCGGGCACGGCTCCGGCCAGAGGCTACCTCAACCTCAATTACACCGTCCTCTCCCTCGCTGACCACATAGGCGAGCCTCCCGTCCTTGCTGAAAGCCACGTGATGCGGTCCAGGTCCCACCGGAAGTCGCTTCACGAGCCGCCGAGCTTTTGCGTCGAATACCGCTATATCGCCAGAGGCGTAGTTGGTCACCCAGACCTGACCCCCGTTGGGAGTCACCGCCAGATGGTGGGGGGTAAGGCCCGCGACCAGCCGTCCGAGCAGCTTGCCATCCAGGGGATCCAACACGAGGACCTCATTCGACCGCCATAGAGTAAGCCAGAGTTCGCGGCCGTCCGGGGTGAAGGCCAGATCATGAGGAGTCCCTTGAACCCTAATCGTTCTCACCACCTTCAACTCCGGCAGCTCCCCGACCATCACCAGGCGGTTTTCATAGAGGGAGGTCAGCCAAGCTGATCGCCCGTCGGGAGAGACGGCTACATTGTGAGGCCGGTCGGGGAGTGAAAGTTTGGCGAGGGGGGTCAGGGCGGCAGCGTCGAATAACTCGAGGAGGCCATCCTCCTCGAAGGCCACGAGAACCCGAGCCCCATCCGGCGTCACCGCCAGCCCATGAGGTCCTTTACCGCGAATAGGGAGTAGCGTGACCTTACGGCTGCTTGGTTCCACAACCCAGACCCGTGGAGGAAAGGAATTGGTGACCCATACACGGCGCCCATCCGGACTCACGACCAAATTGTGCGGGTGCCCCCCAAGCGTGATCATGTCCGGTGAGCCGGCGCGGATGATCGCGAGAGCTCCGGCCCCCTCAACGGTGACGAACACCGTCGCCTCGCTGCCCCAGGCTGGAAGCGGGAGCGGAACGACTACGAGCAGGGCCAGCAAGACTCGCCAGCGTCTCATTTGTGGAGGGTCTCCTCTACAGCTCGCCGATCATTGTCTTCCCCACGGGGTTCTTTTTAGAGTGGGGCCGCTCGCAGGCACATGGTCGCTTTCAGTTCTCCGTCTGGGGAAGGCGATCGGGCCCAGCGACGCCAGGACAACAGCGAACGCGACCCCTACCGTGCCCCACGCGAAGAGATCCCCATAGCGGGTGTAGAGGGTGACCCCCGTGCGAGGAGCAATGCTTGTCGAGAAAACCCCCGGGGTGAAAAGCCCTGAGGCCCACACGATCCTTCCGTCGGGAGCCACTACGGCCGAGATCCCAGTGTTGGCCGCCCGAATCAGATAGGCCCGGTTCTCGACGGCCCGAAAGGCCGCCATGGCCAGGTGCTGGGCCGGCGCGGCGCTCCGGCCAAACCAGGCGTCATTGGTGATATTGACGAGGAAGTCGGCGCCCCGGAGGAAGAACTCCCGGACCTCGGCTGGAAAGATCGCCTCGTAGCAGATGACCACACCGAAGCGGCCCATAGGCGTGGAGAAAACCGTGGCTTCTCTTCCGCGGGCGAACTCGCCGATGGCTCCGCCGGCCAGGACATTGACGAAGGGTAGAAGCCGCCTCAGCGGCACATACTCGCCGAAGGGGACGAGATGGCGCTTGTCATACCCGCCGAGCATCCGGCCGTCAGGTCCGATCAAGGACGCGCTGTTCCGGGGCTGCCCCTCGGATCGGTCAAGGGTCCCGACGAGCAGGTACGCGCCCACCTCCCGGGCCACGGCTTCCACCTCGGTCCGACGGGGGTCCTCCCTGAGGAAGAAGGGCACAGCGGTCTCGGGCCAGACGACGAGGTGGGGGCGCTCCCGAGCCGCCTCAAGAGTGAGATCGCGATACACGCCCAAGGTCCTGTCCTGCCAGGCGAGGTCCCACTTCACGCCCTGGTCAATGTTCCCCTGCACCAAGGCGACCGGGATGGGAGGTTTGCGGTCCTCGCGTAGCGGCTCGATCCAGCCATATCCCAGTGCCGCCGCAAAGAGAAGACCCGCGGTCCCGAGAGGGGCGAGGAGCCCGGGCCAATTTTTCCAGTTCAGGAGGGCCTGCGCGAGGGCGGCATTCACCGCCATCACGACAAAGGACACTCCATACACCCCGGTCATCGCCGCCCCCTGGATCAAGGGCAGGTTCCGATGCTGGGAGTAGCCCAGGAGGTTCCAGGGGAAGCCGCTGAGGAGGTAGGTGCGGAGAAACTCCAAGGCCACCCAGAGGCTGGCCGTGACGACCACATAGAGGGCCCCCGAGCTGAGCGGGCTCCGGGATAGAAGGGCGCAGAAGCCCGCCCAATAGAGCGCTAGATAGCCCACCAGGGCGAGGAGGATAAGGCCGGCCAAAGGCCACGGGAGTCCCCCATAGCGGACCATCGTCGGCACGATCCACGGGATTGTCGCGAGCCAGAAGACCAGGCCCGCAACGAAACCCAGCACTCCCGCTCTCCGCCAAGCGGCCCCCTGAATGGCCACAAGAAGCGGAACCAGGGCGACGAAGGCCAGCCAGCCCTGATCCCCGCTCCCGGGAAAAGCCAGGGCTAGCAGGCCTCCCGAGAGAGGCACAGAGAGGAGCCGGACGCTACCGCTCACGGACGAGAACCAGGCCATGGCTAATTCGACTTTTCCAGGAACAGGGAGTGACCGGTTAAGATGCCCTTGTCCCTCAAGAATCCTGCTCGGGCCTCAATGGCGTACCGGAACGACCCCATCGGCCCGTATTCCCGTGTGGGGCTCGGATCCATCCGAAGGATGGAAAATATGCGGCCGGATTCCTTCGCAAACGCGATATCCAGCGGGGCCGGCACATTCCGCATATGAAACGCTCCCGCCGTCTCCCGGCCGAAGTCGAAGAAGATGACGCTCGTCCGGATCTCGTCGCGCGTGGCGCACTGAAACCCCGCCCAACGGGCTTCATCCGTGACCGCCAGTTTCACCGAAATTGGGATGCGACGAATCTCCGACGCCTGAATGACGAGCGTCCGGGTGGGCATCGCGAGGAACACGCTCCTCCAGCGGCCGCATTGGGGGTCATGGGCAAACGGGAGCGCGGCCCGATCGGGAAGGATCGCGCTCACTAACAAAACAAGGACCGGCAAGGCAACTCGGGGAATCCTGTGTGGGAGGTTCACCGGACCACCACTCCGTTCAGGGCGAGCGGCGCGACCCTTTCGCTCCATGCGCGTGGTGAGCTGGATCTCTAGAACCTCATGTGCGATTTGAGGATTTCCAGCCTCTTTCACGTCAGCATATCCCTCGAGTACTCCGATCTCCCCGCAGCTTCCCGGTGACGAAGGCGGAGGATGCAGGTCGAGGCGCCCACGAAGACGATGGCCCCTGCGACCTGCCCGGAGGTTACCCAGTCAGTAATCCAGATGGCGTCCCCTCGGACCAGGTCGAAACCGCTCCGCTGGAGACCAAGCCCCATGAGGAGAAGGAGAAAAAGCTGGCCGGGACGGGTCCACCGCTCGGCCAGCAGAAGGAGTCCCGTCAGGAGCAGACCAGCCAGGCTCTCATACGCCTGAGTCGGATGGAGTGGAATCCCGAGCGGGGCCGATGCGTTGGGATCAAAGAACGTGATCGCCCAGAGCAGCGTGGAGGGTGTTCCGTACCCCGCTCCGCCCAGGAGAGCGCCGACTCGGGCAAGGGCCTGCCCCAGCGCCACGCCGGGCGTCACGGCGTCGGCGAACACCCAAAACCTCACGCCCCGACGGCGACACCACCAGACGGTTGCCACGAGGGCGGCGAGCAATCCACCCTCCTCCGCAAAGCCACCCTTCCAGATGGCAAGCAGCTCAGCCGGACGACGCAAGTACCATGCGGGATCGAACGTCAAGGCGTACCAGAGCCTGGCGCCCACCAGCCCGGAGAGCAGAGCAGGAGTCACGACGTCATAGGCCAGCGCCGGGGGCAAGCCGCGCTGTCTTAGTCTTTTGGCCGCCAGCCACAATCCGCCCAAGACGGCCACGACGACCACGACCACCGCGGTCCGGATTCCGACCGGGCCGACGAAGAACAGGATCGGGAACACGGCGATTCAGCGCTCCATGGATCGACTACGTCCGAGCTTCTGTCGGGCTTGTTCGACGTACCGACGAGCAGTCACAGCATCAGCGGAGTTGGGAGCGAGGGTAATGAACCGCTCCCAGAGAGTGATGGAGGCGGTGTAGTCCTGTTTGATCTCAAAGAGGGTCTGGGCCTTGTTCCAGAGGGCGTGGGGATTGTTCGGATCCATGGCCAGGGCCCGGTCAAAGGTGGCCAGGGCAGTTTCCAGCTGGCCGGTGTGGGCTTGGGCGATGGCCAGGTGGATCAGCGCCTCCAGGTTATGAGGGTCCTGCTCGAGGACCTTCTCGTAGATCGGGAAGGCATCGGCGAATCGCTGCTGATCTATGAAGGCATGGGCCGTGGCGAGCCGCGCATTGAGGTTGCCCGTCCCACCAGAGGGAAGCGTCATCTCCACGCCAGCCATCCCGCCACTGACTCCACCGGTGATCGTCATCCCTTCCATCCGCGGCTCCAAGGAGCGGACCAGCAAGACTCCCAAGATCACGCCGAAGCCTAGGACGCCACCAACCCCTGCGACCGCCACCGGTAGCCGTCGCTTTATCGCTGGCTTGTTCATGAGCTTCGGAGGTCTGGTCCTCTGTTCGATGCTTGCCGAGCCGGACGAGCTCGGGCCGGGGATCTCGCCAAAACTCTTCAGCTCTTCGCGCACCCGTCTCAGGTACGGGTCGTCCTCGTCGCGTGCGGCTTCGGGAATGGCGCTTGTGCGCCGAAGCCAGCGCCGCGCCGTCCACCCGACTCCCACCAACCCCGCAAGCGTGGCGGCCCCTGGGAGAAGCCAGACGATGAGGTTAAACCCCCCAGCTTTCGGTGAAAGGAGAATCCACTCCCCATACTTCTCGGTGAAGTACGCGATGATGGCGTCGGGGCTCTGGCCAGCCTGGAGTCGCTCCCGGATGACGGCGCGCATTTGTCCGGCCATTTCAGAGGGCGAGTCCGCCACTGAGAGGTTCTGGCAGACAGGACAGCGAAGCTCCGCCGCGACCACCCGGGCCTGGTCGTCCAGGTCGGTCTGTGCCCAGGGAGAACCTGCCGCGCTAACGACCAATACGCCGGTGACAAAAATTCGAACGGCTTGGCGAATCATCATCCTCCTCAGCGGATGGCCTGGTACTCTCCCTTCCCCTCTTTCACGCTCACGACTCCCTGGCGGGCTTCCTCCCATGAGTCATCCTTTCTTTCCGCTGAGGTACTGCTGGGGATTCTTCAGGAACGTCTCCTTGCAGGCGAGCGCGCAGAAGTAGTAGGTCGTCCCCTGATAGACGGCGGTGGCCGCCGCCCTCTTTTCCTCAACCGTCATGCCGCAGACCGGGTCTTGCGCCATTTTCAACCTCTCCTTTCGCGTAGGCCTCCGCGACGGGCTAACTCGGTCAGCCGGAAAGGGGACTGAGAAGAGATGACCCCGACGGAGGGTCATCCCCTCCCAGCCCTCACTGGCTTCGACTACTGAGCCTTGACCGTCACGTCCTGTGCCACATCCTTTCCACCCTCTTTGACGTAATGGACAGTGACCTCATCGCGGGACCTTAGATTGGAGAGCTTCAGGCTCTCCTTGCCCTTCTTGATGGGCGTTTTCTCGCCGACGCTCACGGAGGCTTCTCCATCCTTCTCCGCCACGGTCAGCGTGCCAGCAGCTGGGTCTACGGTCTTCACGGTCCCAACATGGTGCCGGACTCTGTCCATCGGTTTCTCTTCGGTCTTTTTCTCCTGACCGGCTGCCTGATGATTAAACGCCAGGGCTTGCCCAGTCGACCCGAAGGCCAAAAGCACCCCCAAGAGGGCCACGAAGATTACTCGGGCAATACGCATTGCATTCACCTCCTCTCCCTTAGGCGTCTTTCGGGCGCCTGTTGATTCTTCTCAGAGTCGAGCGCGCGCAGAGATCCTCACGGATCTTGTCACCCTTTCTGATCGAGGAGGGAGCGGATCAACGCCTTGCCCTCTGGACTGGTCCAGTCCCGAGCCCCTATGGCCGCACCCACAGTCCGCCCGCTTCGGTCGATCAGAAACGTGGTGGGAAGGCCCTGAACCCCGTAGCGGGAGAAGACCTCCGAATTCACGTCCAGGAGGGCCGGAAAGTTAAGGCGGAACTCCCTCATGAAGCGTGAGGCCTGCTTGGGACTTTCTCCGACGTCTATGGCCAGCATCGCAAGTCCCTTGTCTTTGAACTCCTGATGGAGTCGCTCCATCGAGGGCATCTCAAGACGGCACGGGGGGCACCAGGTCGCCCAGAAATTTAAGAACACCACTTGGCCCCGAAGCTGAGTCAGAGCGATGGTCTTTCCCTCCGGAGTGGCTAAGCTGAACTCAGGAGCCGGGGTTTGCCTCACGTGGAGGATCCCCATCGCCTGAAAGAGCGGGTCCTTCGCCCAGGCGGGTTGCCCCGCAGGGAGGACGATCGCCCACACCAAGGCTGTAACGGTTGACAGCATCCGCCACCTCGGCCTTTCTATCATCCGAACGCCGCAGAGGAACACCCTCACAGGCTGCTATCCTCTTCAGGTTTAAGTGATCTTGCCTCGCTGGCCACCGGCCTCCTGAAGGGGAAAAATCTTCCCTTGCCTCCGGCGTACACGCGGTATGCCCGCCCATACCGCCGGATCAGCTCCCTCTCTTCACTTCGGGAGACCCCATGGAGCAGCACGGCAACGGCGGCGGCGTAGCTGACGATCCAGACGGAGCCGGCAGCATAAGCCAGGCCGAACGCCGCCAGGATACCCCCAGCGTACACGGGATGTCGGACCCACGCATAGGGCCCCCCGGTCAACGGCCCCTCTGTCGAAGGGACGAAGGCCGCCGATCGGAGGTGAGCGAGGGCCCAGAGAATGAGCGCGGTGCCCGCGAGAAAGAGGCCAAACCCTGCCAGCGAAAAGGGGTGCCACGAGCCGAGCCGGTAGTCATGGATCACCCAACCCGCGAAGAGGACGGCGTTACTGAACACAATCCACAGGTGGAGTGCCAGCAACACTTTTCTCCCCCTCAGTCCCACCCGGCTGAAATTCTGATACTTCCAGGCAATCAGGGCGTAGCCGAGACCCGCGTACGTGACGGAGAGGCAGAAGGCGAGCAATCTGGTCACGGCCGACTCGTCACAGGCGTTTGAGAAGCCACTGGGGTGTCAGGCTGATGAAATACGCGTTCAGATACGACATGTAGTTCATGACCAGGAGGACGCCTACGCCGATGAGGATTAGGCCAGCCGCCCGGTCCACGAGTGGGAGGAACCGTTTGAAGCTGGCGAAGAACCGGAAGAACTGTCCGAGAGCTAAGGCGCTTACAAGAAACGGTAAGGCCAGGCCAGCTGAGTACGCCCCGAGCATCAGCATCCCTTGGCCAAGGGTCTGGGTGGTCCCCGCGAGGGTGAGGATGGACCCGAGCACCGGTCCGACGCAGGGAGTCCACCCCGAAGCAAAGGTCACACCGACGGCTGCCGAACCAAAGATTCCGCCTGGTCTGCTTGACAGGGTGAACTGAACTTGGCGCATCAGGAACGGCAAACGGAGAATCCCGAGCAGGTAGAGGCCGAACAGGATCACCAGGGCGCCACCAACCTGTTGGAGGACGCGTCGGGAGTCAATGACCCACTGCCCGAGAAGGGTAAAAGACACCCCCATGGCGATGAAGACGAGGGAAAACCCGGCGATGAACCCGAGCGCGTTCAAGCCCACCGCCAACCGAACCGCCGGGCTGGGGCGGTCCCGGAGCTCTCCGAAGGAGACTCCCGCAATGTAGGCGAGGTACGACGGCACAAGGGGAAGGACGCACGGGGAGAGGAAGGAGAGAAGGCCCGCGCCCGCCGCGACGATCATCGGAAGGATCAAAGCTGGCTCCATGGCGTCAGAACAGCAGGCCGCGCAGGGTGCCGAACCGGCCGGTAAGGATGAGCAGCCCAATCAGGACGGTCGCGAGTCCGGCCAGGATGCGGCCTCCGAGAAATACCATGAGACCCCAGCGCGCTCGCGAAGCCACCGCGATGGCCGTACCCCCTGCGGCCAGGTAGATGAGTCCAAGTCCCATTGTGAAGACCGCCACCGTGAGAGGGGCGTGAGAGGCGGCGACGGCATTGCCGGTGAAGAAGAACACAGAATCGTATGTCGGATCGAGCCCGTGATACATGAGGATCCCGGCGGTCGCTCCGAGAACGCCGGCCGAGCTCGAACCGGCTACGCGTCTCCAGGCTGGAGATCTGGCGTGGGCTGGGCCGGGAGGAAGGAGACCAAGGACCGCTAAGAACCCATATGCGAGAAAGACAGCCCCTCCGGCCGGATCGATAAGCCACTCCGACCGATAGATCGGGGTGGCAACGGTCTTCGGGACCCCGCTGATGGTAACCACGAAGGCGAGGGCAAAGGCGCCGAGGTACCACCCCAGTGGCCCCCAACTGATCCACGGTCCGTAGGCGGCAAGCCCCTCCTTCTTCAGGCCCCCGAAGAGAACCGTTAGGTAGGGGACCAAGACTACGAGGAACGGTCGGCTAAATGCCAGCGCCACGCCGCCCATGAAGGCGGAGAAAAGGACGTAGCCTTGGAGCGGAGAGCCGGACTGAACGGACCCCAGTCCGTAGACGGCCCACCAGGCGAAAGCAGCCGCTGCCGCGATCCCCGCTATCTGCCCCAACAATCTAGGCAATTGGGACTCCCCTGCCTTTCAGCCCAGACACCCCCAGCCAGGATTCCGGGAGCAATGCGAGTAAGGTCCCCAGCGCCATGATCCCTCCGCCGATCCAGAGCCATGTAACCAAAGGGTTGACCAGAGCCTTGGCGGTCACCCACCCACCTTCCCGGTCAAAGCTCCCCAGGATCAGATAGAGGTCTTCACGGAGGCCGATCCAGTAGTCCACCTCGGCGATGGGAGCCTGCTGAGTCGGGTAGAATCGGAGGCCCGGCTCCATCCGTCCGACCAGGCGGTGGCCGTTAAAAACGGAGAAATGAGCGAGCACCTTGACATGGGTCGGCCCGTCCACGGCCGAGAGCCGCTCGAAGGCGAGCCGGTAGCGGCCGATCTCGAGGCTCTCGCCCACGCGGAGCTGGACCTCGCGCTCCCTCTGGTAGCTGGAGGCGACCGCGAGCCCGACCACCAGGACGGCCACGCCAAAGTGCACCACGTATCCGCCGTACCGCCGGCGGTTGATCTGAAAGAGAGCGAGGAGCGCCAGCACGGCCCCTTCGCCTCCAAGCTTTCGCCGCAGTCGGACGCCTCGGATGAACTCGCCCACCACGGAGGCAGCTGCCGAGGCCGCAGCCATCAGGCCCAGGAGTGGCGGCCACTGACGGATCCCGAACGCGGCCAGAAGCAACCCGCTGGCGAGGGCGACCATGACCGGCCAGAACAGCGCTCGCCGGAGGCTTATCCAGGAGGCCCTGCGCCACGGGATCAGAGGACCGACGGCCATCAGGACCAGCAGCCCGAGCCCTATCGGCACGACCACCCGGTTGAAGTAGGGGGCACCCACGCTCACCTTGACCCCACGGACAGCTTCGGCCAGCAGCGGAAAGATGGTCCCAAAGAAAACGGTGAGGCAAATGCCAACGAACGCCACGTTGTTGAGGAGGAAGGCCGTCTCCCGGGAGACCAGGCTGTCGAGCTCCGACTGGCTCTTCAACCGGTCGGTGCGGGCAACCACCCAGCCGAGAGAGAACAAAAGAACCAGCGCCAGATAGATCAGAAAGAAGTAGCCCACGGGCGACTGGGTGAAACTGTGGACCGACGCGATTACCCCGCTCCGGGTGAGGAAGGTGCCGAAGACGATCAGGCTGAAGGTCAGGATCAGGAGGACGAGGTTCCAGGTTTTGAGCATCCGCCGGCGCTCTTGAACCATGATGGAGTGGATATAGGCGGTTGCCGTGAGCCACGGCAGGAACGAGGCGTTCTCCAC
>CAYJUC010000059.1:0-14862 GCA_964372605.1 uncultured bacterium
GGGCCACCATCGGCATCTTGTACTTCTCGTTCACGTTGGCCACGGCCTCGGTGATCGCCGAGGAGTACGGGCCGAGGACCAGGTCCACCTTGTCCTGGGTGATGAGCTTTTCGTAAAGACGGACCCCGGTGGCGGGCTGGGACTGGTCATCGTAGAGGACGAACTCGATCTTCCGTCCCAGCACCCCGTCCCGCTCGTTCACGTGCTTCGCGCAGAGCTGGTAGCCCCGGTGCTGGTTCTGCCCGAGGGCTGCGTAGGTGCCGGTCAGGGAGAGCGAGGCGCCGATCCGGATCGGCTGCTGGGCCCCGGCCAACCACGGCGTTCCGACCATGCCTGCGACAAGGAAGGCGATGAGTAACCGCATCAGACTCAGATTCATCGGTCGCGCCAAGACGGGGCCGGGTAGACCGGATCGGTCGCGGCGATGGCCTTGGGCCACACCACCACCTTCTTGCCGTCCCGCCACTGGAGGGCGTTCATCTTCCGCCCCACCTGGACCCCCCGCTCGTCCACCTTGTAGGTCCCGAACATGTTGGTCTCTTCGAGCCCGAGGAGGGTCTCTCGGATCTTCTCCCGGTCCAGGCTTCCCACCCGCCGGATCGCCGTCTCAAAGACGAGGGCGCCGGCGTAGCCGGCCGCCGCCTGATAGACGGGATCCTGGTTCCACATCTTGCGGTACGCCTCGACGAACTCCTTCGCCCCCGGAAACGGCATGCCCGGCTCCCAGGGGGTGGGGGCGAAGATATACTCGGCATTCTTGCCGAGCTGCTTCCCGAACTCGGGAAGATCGGATCCGGCCGTGAAGGCAATGGCCTTGGGGGCGAAATCCAGCTCCTTCATCTGGCGGGTGAGGGCGGTGGCGTCTTCGAACAAGGTGCCGCCGATGAATACGTCCGGGTTGGCCGCTTTGGCCTTGGTGAGGAGGGCCGAGAAGTCGGTATTGCCCTTGGGGTAGGCCTCCCGGAAGACAACCCGGAGCCCGCGCCGCTCGGCAAGCGCGGCCGTCCCGCCGGCGATGGCCTTTGGGAAGGCTGTGTCTTCGTAGGCGATGGCCACGGTCCGGGCGCCTCGGGACATGGCGATGTCCAGAACGCCTTCCATATAGGTCTCGGCGGGGGCGAGGATCATGAAGATGTACTTGAGGCCGCGCTGGAAGATGGCAGTGGTGGCGGCCACGGGAAGGATCATCGGCTGCCGGTACTTGTCGGCGATCGTGCTCACGGCATGGGAGACGGGGCTGGAGTAGGGCCCCAGGAGCAGCTCCACCTTGTCCTCGTTAACCAGCTTCTCGTAGAGGCGAATGCCGGTGGCGGGATCGCTCTTGTCGTCGTAGATGATCAGTTTCACGGGACGGCCCAGGAGGCCCCCCCGCTCGTTCACCTGCTGCTCCCACAGCCGGTATCCCTCCTCCATGTACCGGCCGATCTTGGCATACGTCCCGCTGGTGGAAGCCGAGGCCCCGATCCGGATCGGCTGTTGCGCCCCGGACGGCAACGGCGCTCCCACCACCACCGCGACCAGAAGCGCGAGGGCCAACCGCACGACAGCAGGCCCATTCATGATTGATCTCCCTTTCGAGCGCGGGCGAAGCCCGCGCAACTATCTCGGGCCTCGCGCGGCGGGTGGCCTGTCTCTCGCATGGCCGCACCCACCACGCTCGAACTGCATCTGGGGGAGGCCTCGGAGGGGGCCGCCGAGGCCCTCTCCGAAAAGAAGGCTTATCGCTGGTTCCACGGCGGCGTCGGGAAGCGCGCCTTGCCGGTCGCCAGGTCGTCCGGCCAGACGGTGACCTTCTTGCCGTCCTGCCACTGGAACATGACCATCTTGTGCGCGGTCTGGAACCCGTCCGCTTCGACCTTGTAATCGCCGAACGCCGTCCGCATCTCGAGTTTGAGGAGAACGTCGCGGACCTTATCGGCATCCAGCGTACCGGCCCGCTTCACCGCCTCGGCGTAGATCATGCAGCCGGCGTAACCCGCGGCCGAGTGGTAGACCGGCGCCCGCCCGAACTCCTTTCCGTAGGCGGATACGAATTCCTTCTGGCCGGGGTACGGCAGTTCCGCTTCCCACTGGGTCGAGCCGTAGACGTACTCGGCGTTCTGCTTCAGGAGATCATAGAACTCGGGCAGGTCTCCGCCGACGGTGACGCCGTACAGCTTGGGATTGACGTTCAACTCCCTCATCTGTCTGGTGATGGCCACCGCGTCGTCAAAGTATGTGGACGCGGCGATCACGTCCGGGTTCGTGGACTTGATCTTGGTCAGAATGGCCGAAAAGTCCGTGTGGCCCTTCGGATAGGGCTCGTGGAACACCACCTGCAGCCCCTTCTTCTTCGCGAGGTCGATCGCCCCCGCCGCGGCCGCCTTCGCGAAGAGGGTGTCCTCGTTGAGGACGGCCACGGTCTTGAGCCCGCGCCTGGCGGCCATGTCGATGAGGCCCTCGAGGTACACCTCGGCCGGAGAGATCACCATGAAGATGTATTTCCGGCCCTTCTTGAAAATCGAGGTGGTGGCGGCCAGCGGCGTGACCATCACCCGCTTGTACTTCTCGCTCACGTTGGAGACGGCCTCGGTGATGGGCGACGAGTACGGCCCCATCACCGCGTCCACTTTGTCCTCGGCGATGAGCTTTTCGTAGAGCCGATTGGCCGTCGTGGGCTCCGATTTGTCGTCGTAGAACACGAACTCGACCTTCCGTCCGAGCAGTCCCCCCTTCGCGTTCAGCTCCTTGGCGCACAAGAGATACCCTTCCTGCTGATACTTGCCGGGCTTGGCGTAGGTCCCGCTCACCGAGAGCGAGGCCCCGATCCGAATCGGCTGCTGCGCTCCCGCTTGAGCCGCGAGAGCGCCCAGCAAAGCCAGGCCGATGGCGCCGCCGATCAGTTTTCGGTCATATACTTTCATTCAAAAGCCTCCTCATTATTCGTGGGATGAGACGCGATAACCGGGAAAGAAGTGCCTATCACCGATAACAGAATCCCCTGGTGCTGTCAAGGGCGGGAGCGGTCCCATGTCCGCGCGAGCCCGAAAGGGTGGCGGCTTGATACGTTTCTCCGTCAGGTCGCTAGCGCTCATTATTCATGAATTTGCTCAGCGCGTCTCACAGGCCCCTCCCCCTAACCCTCTCCCCCACCGGGGGCGTGGGAACCGAAAGGGCTCCCTCTCCCTCCCGAGGGAGAGGGCGGGGGTGAGGGTGCAGAGCGCGGACGCCGAATAATCCGCGCTAGGCCATGCCGGCCAGGCGCGCGCGATTGAGGATCTTCTGCGCCCGCGTCAGGTGGGGCACGTCCCTCATCTGTCCCTTGAAGGCAAAGGCCCCGCTCCCCGCCTTCTGATGCGCTTCGAAGGCGCTGATCAGCTCCCGGGCCGCCGCCACCTCTTCGGCCGACGGGATGAACGCCTGGTTGATCACGGGGATCTGGGTCGGGTGAATGGAGATCTTTCCCGAGAACCCCATCCACGCCGCTTCCTCGCTCTCCCGCCTGAGCCCCTCGAGGTCGGGGATATCCACGTACACGGTGTCCAGCGCCTCCACCCCAGCCGCCGCGGCAGCCAGGAGCGTCATCACTCGGGTGTGACGGAACAGGTCGAGCAAGATCCCGTCGGGTCTCCGCGTCCGCGAGACTCCCATGGCGGCGGAGAGATCCTCCATCCCCCACGAGATGGCGGGAATCCGGGGAGTCGCCCTGGCGATCTCCGCGATGTTCAAGACCGCCTCGGGGGTCTCGGTGGCGATCGGGAGGAGCTTGGTGGACCCGAATGCGATACCGTGCCTCTCCTCAAGCCGGTCGATGATCCGGGCCACTTCGAGGATGTCGGCCGCGGTCCGCGGCTTGGGGACCACATATCCGTCGGGCTTGCCGGCGAGGGTCTCGAAAAGGTCGGCTTCCCCGAAGCCGGTGGCCAGCGGATTCATCCTGATCCACCGCTCTCTCCCGCCGAAGTCCAGCCTCTCCAACCAGCCGAGGACGACCTTCCGCGCCGCGGCCTTCCGGTCCACGGTCACGGCGTCCTCGAGGTCGAGGATGAGCCCGTCGGCCGGGAGCGTGAGGGCCTTGGCGATCATCTTCTCGTTGCCGCCGGGGACGAAATGGAGCGAGCGGCGGAGCTTGCTCATGAGGCTGCCTTCCGCCGCATCATGGCAGCCCTGCGGCAGCGCATCACCACTTCGCCCCGCTGATTCCTGGCTCGGTGCTCGAAGATGGCGATCCCCCACTGGGGCCGGGAGCGCGACTCGCGCTTTTCGATGACCTCAGTTTCCGAATAGATCGTGTCGCCGTGGAAAACCGGCTTGGGGAATTCGACTTTTTCGAATCCCAAGTTCCCCACCGTGGTCCCCAGTGTGGTGTCGGCCACCGAGAGCCCCACGGCGATTCCCAGGGTGAGGATGCTGTTCACCAGGGGCTTACCGAACTCGGCCTTGGAGGCGGCCTCAAAGTCGATGTGAAGCGGTTGGGGATTCATGGTGAGACAGGTGAAAAAGACGTTGTCGGCCTCCGTGATTGTGCGGCCGGGCTGGTGCTGAAAGACCTGGCCCACCAGGAGCTCCTCGAAGAGCTTGCCGGCCATGGCTCACCCTTTCTTTCGATCTCCGGCGCCGGCGTCGGGCCCGGAAACGCGCTCCCATCGCTCGGGGTCCCTGAAGCGCTCGTGCTCCCCCGGCGGCGAGAACGTCCAGGTCAGGCGCACGACCTCGCCCGAGGTGTTGAGGAAGCTGTGGGGTGTCCCCCGGGGAACCAAGACCGCGGTTTCGGGCCCCACCTCCACCTCTTCGTCCCCCAAGCGCATCACGCCGCCACCTTGATAGAAAAAGATGAGCTCCTCGGCATGATGGTGGGTATGCGCCTGAATCCGGCTGCCGGGTGGCACCTCCTGGGTCCCCATGGCCAGCCCCTCGCAGCCGGCCGTGCGCGGCTCAATCATCAGGTAAGCCGGCCGGGAAAACCCGTCTTTCGCCTCACGCTTCTCCGCTCCCTCCTTGGTAAATACTCTTCGCATGACCGCCCTCCTCTGGGTGTCGGATCAGGCCAATGACGGCCCGACTCTACTGAACAGGCCGAGCCAATGTCAATCGGCGGGTCTGGAATTCTCTAAAAACGCTGCGTCGTTATCCACACGATACCCACATCTTGTGGATAACAACAGCAAAACGCACAAAATATTGGGCCGGTTCTGGGGCATGGCTGGAAAACCCTCTGTTGACAGGGACTTGGGCTTCGACTAGAGTGGGAGCGGTTGGCGCTCAAATCACACGCAGGTGCGCCCCCCGGCGGGGGGGTGAGGAGAGCCGATGATCACTGTTCCGGCGCACCGGGTGAAACAATTTGGCGTAGAGTTCTACCAGGCGTCCTTCTCGGCCAAGGACATCGACCGGCTGGTGAGGTTTGAGGTCCTTGGTTACTCCGGTGGCCCTCCCAAAGAGCCCGCCAAATTGAAACGCTCTCCCCGGGCCAGGGTCAACTGGGAGATCTTGGAGAAACGGATCAGCGAGACCGAGGCAGCGTACCAGCGCCCGGTGATCCGGCGGAAGATCGACGAGTTGATGGCGTACTACCGGGAGTGCAAGGACTCCGGAACCCTTCCCGCCATTCCCGGCGCCGTGATCATCACATCGGAGAAACGCTTCACCTTTACACCCGCGGCCAGTCATCACGACCTGGGGCTCCTACAGATCCCGGAGGAGCACGGGGTCCTCCGGGTTCTCGACGGGCAGCATCGGCTGCTCGCCCTCCACGCCCTCACCCAGGCCGGGGAGGTTTTAGGAATCGAGGTGCCCGCGGTGCTGTTCGACAGCCTGGACGCCCGCCAGATCGTCGAGCTTTTCGTAACCATCAACGCCAAGCACACCCGCCTGAATCCCTCTCACATCGTGAGCCTGGCGGGACGCAAGCTCTACCCGGACCCGAACCAGGCCATGGCCCACGACGTGATCCGCTCGTTGAACGAGGACGAAACCTCGCCGCTCCACGGCGAGATCAAGATGCTGGGAACCGGCCGGGGGAGCGTCTCGCAGGCGCCGCTGGCCGAGGAGATCGTGGAGTTCCTCGAAGCGGTGGAGAAAGTAGGGGGAAGCGCGCGGGTCCAAGAGTTCCGCCAGGGCGCCAAGCGCTTCTTCCTGAACTACATAAAGGCCGTCGGCGGAGTCTTCGCCACGGCCTGGGCCGGGCGCAAATATTCCATCAAGACCGGCAGCGCGCTCAGGGCCTTCATCCGCGTGGCCCCGGACGTGATCGCCCGAGCCCGGGAACTCAAGAAGGATCCTTTCGACGTCCACGCCCTCAGAGAAGTCGTCAAGCCCTGGGGCATCCGGTTGGGGGACCGTCGCTTCGAGACCGAAGGAGAGTGGAAGCGGAAGCTGGCGGGGGGGACCCGGGGGACCGTGGAGACCTTGATGCGGGAGTTGCGCGAGGCGCTCCGTTCCTAGCCCCCTCACCCTTCTCACCCCCTCACCCTTCCCTCTCCCCCTCGAAGGGCTCGAATGGGGAGAGGAGTAAGGTGAGGAGGTCATTCCCACGCAAAATTGGCCTCGACGATCTCGTAGCTCTTCTTGCCGCCGGGCAACTGGGCCACCACCGTCTCCCCTACCCTTTTACCGATCAGGGTCCGGGCCAGCGGAGCCATGATCGAGATCCGCCCCTTCGCCGGCTCCGCCTCGTCCGACCCCACAATCTGGTACCGGACCTCCTTGCCGTCGTCGTGGCGCAGGAGAATGGTGGAGCCGAAGGTAACCCGATCGCCATTGGCCGGAGGGTCGAGGACCTCTGCCCGGCTCACCTTGGCCTCCAGCTCGGCGATCCGTCCTTCGATGAACCCCTGCTTCTCGCGGGCGGCATGATACTCGGCGTTCTCCGAGAGGTCGCCGTGGCCCCGGGCCTCTTCGATGGCCTTCGTGATCCGAGGACGCTCCACCTTTTTGAGCCGCTCAAGCTCTTCCTTGAGCCGCTCGTATCCCCGCCGGGTCATCGGAGTCCGCTGGATCGCCATCGATCACCAATGGGGCGCATCCCCCTCCAAGCTAGAAGCGCGTCGAAATAACCGCGTTCGAGCGCCGGCTCCGCCGGCGCAACTGTTTCCTGGGGGAGGCTTCGGAGGGGGCCGTCGAGGCCCCCTCCGACTACCTAAAAGCCCCAGGAAAAGAGCCGGGTCGGCGTGACCTCCACGATCACCGAATCCCGCTCCCCTATGGCCGCCTCGTCCGGATACTGCGGGTACTTCCGGTAAAGCGCGCTCCGGATTTTCCTGAAGCGCGGGCCGCGGTCGATCAGCTTCGCCCGCCCATGCACCGTCACGCCCTTCAAGCTCTCCCAGGCGTCCGAGTAGAGGTCGAAGGCCAGGGCAATCCGCGGGTTGGCCCCGAGGTTCCTGAGCTTCTTGGCGCCATCCCCCGAGGCAAAGTAGATCTTGCCATCGACGAGGACGTGACAGACGGGAACCGCGTGCGGAGTGCCCGCGGAATCGGCGGTGGCCACCCGGCAGACCCGCTCCCACTGAATGAACCGAGCCTCGGCTTTTGGGACGCGCACGGGATTTCCCCGCGTGAGGCTACTGGGGCGAAACGAGCCGAGTGTTCAGATCGATCTTGGCCGCGGCTCGGAGGCTCGTCAGCCATGCCTCCCAGACCTGCGCCCGTTTCCGCTCCAGAAGCTGGCGGGCCAGCTCGTCGCGCTCCTTTTCGAACCCCGCCGGGTCCGCCGGCTGGCGCTCGACCACCTTCACCACAAAAACGCCCTGGGAGGATTTCACCGGCTGGCTCACTTTGCCGACCGCCAGCTCCAGGGCCGCCCGCAAGACTTCGCTCGACAGACCCTTGTCTGCCGGCGGCTCGGCCCGGGAAAAGAACCCGGTCTCTCCTGACCCGAGTCCTTCTCGTTTGGCCAGCGTGGTCAGATCCTCGCCCTGTTCGGCGGCCCGCGCCAGGGTGGTGACGCGCTCCAGGGCCTGGGCTTCTGCCTTTGTCCGCTTCACCGCCTCCGCCACCTCGGCCTTGATCTCCGCCAGCGGGGGAACACCGGCGGGAAGCCGATCGAGAATCCTGAGCACCAGGTATCCGGCCTGGGTCTTGTGGGAGGCGGACGTCCCGCCCAGCGCAAGGCTGAAGAGCGCCTCCGCCACCTCGGGAACCTGGCCCACTTCGGGAAACGGCTCGCCCCGGGCCAGGACCGCCTCCTTGGGATCGAGGCCTTGCGCCCGCGCGGCGGCAGAAAAATTGGCGGCGCTCTGAAGCGCGGTTCTGGCTTCCTCCGCCCTGGCCTGCGCGCGCTTGTCGCTCCGCTCCCGCTGGAGCTTCTCCCGGATCTGGCCGGCGACCTCTTTAAGGGGACGCTTACCGGTCTCCTGAATCTCTGACGCGCGGATGGCATGATAGCCGAAGGAGGTCCGCAATGGCTCGGGGGTGATCTCGCCCTTCTTCAAGGCGAACGCGGCCTCCTCGAATTGTGGAATCAGCTCGCCCCTGGCGACGAAGCCCAGGTCGCCACCGGCGGCCGCCGAGACCGGATCTTCCGAAATCTCCTTGGCCACTTTCGCGAACTCCTCGCCCGCCCGAACCCGCCTGATCGCGTCCTCCACCCTGGCCCTGGCGCGATTCTCCGCCTCGCTGCCGCCGGTGGGAGGAACGCGAACCAGGATGTGGGAGACCTTGACGCGCTTCGGCTTCTCGAACTCCACCGCGTGCTCCCGGTAATAGGCCTCCACCTCCGCGTCCGTCACCGGAACCTGAAAGCTCTTGGGGTTCAGGAGAACGTACTGGAAGCGGCGACGCTCCGGACGCTGAAACTGGGCCGGATGCTCTTTCAAGTAGACCCCGATCTCCTCGTCGGTGGCCGAGGCTCTGGCCGAGAGCGGCTGGATTTCTACCTGGATCCAGGCCGCCCGCACTTTCTCGCGCCTGAAGTCGTACGCCTGACGGACTTCACCCTCGGAGACCTTGACGCCGCCCTTGATCGCGGCCTCGCCCTTTCGCTTGAGGAGCTCCCGGCGCTGCTCCTCCTCGAAGGCGGCGGGGGTCACCCGGGCGCGGTCGAGAAGCCGGAGGTAGTGTTCCTGCGAAAAGCGGCCGGCCTGTTGAAACGCCGGGATCGCTTGAATCCTGGCTCGGACCTCCGGGTCCCCCACCCGGATCCCGTCAGCCTTGGCGCGCTGGAGGATCAGCGTCTCCTGGACCAGGTCGTTCAGGACTTGCTGGGAGAGCCCGAGACGCTCCGCGACCTCGGTGGTGAACCGCTCCTGGTAGAGCTGGCGGTAAAACTCCACGTAGGCGCGGTGGACCTGCTGGTAGCGCTCGATCGGAATCTCTTCTCCGTTCACGGTGGCGACGGCGGTATCGCCGCCGCTCCCTGTGATGCTTCCCTTCCCCCAGACGAGGAACGTGGTGCCGATGAAGGCGGCGATCACCACCCACAGGGAGATGGAGAGAGCCTTCAGGTTCCGCCGCAGGGCGCTGATCATTGCGTTCTCCGTGACCTTTCAAGGGTACCACACGAGGAGATCGCGGGCCACGCGGGGGATGGCGAAGTCCCCCTCACCCTTCCCTCTCCCCCTTCGAGGGGGGGGAGGAACAAAGGTGAGGGGGTTGGCTCGGACTAGAAGCCGAAGACGGAGCGCAGCCACGGCAGCGCGAAGTAGATCAGAAAGGCGGCCGCGACGCCGTACATCATCGGGTGGACCTCCCCGCCTTTCCCCCGCACCAGCTTCACGAAGGTGTACGTCACAAAGCCGGCCCCGATCCCGTTGGTGATAGAGTAGGTGAACGGCATCACCGCCAGGGTGAGGAGGGCGGGAAGACCCTCCTCCAGGTCGCCGAACGGAATCTCCCTCACGATGCCACACATCAAATACCCCACGACGATCAGCGCGGGGGCCGTGGCCTGGGGCGGGACGACCCCCGCCAGCGGCGCGGGGCGGGCCCGGCTTGACGAATCCTGCCGACACCAGGCCGATGAACAGGATGAAGAGACCGATCCCCACGCTGATGGACTGCTTCAACGCCATGGGGATCGCGTTCATGATCGCCTCGCGGAAGCCGGTGAGGACGAGGATCGTGATGGCCACGCCTTCCAGGAAAACCACTCCCATGGCGGCAGACCAGGGGAGCTTCATTCCGGCAACGAGCTGAAACGCCACGACGGCGTTGAGCCCCATCCCCGAGGCCACGGCCAGCGGATAGTTGGCGACGACCCCCATGGCGATGGTGGCGAGCCCGGCCACCAGACAGGTGACAGCCAGGGTCGGGACAAACGCGGGGCCCTTTCCCTCCAGCCCCTGAATCCCCGAGAAGGAGAGAATGGCCGGGTTCACGAAAATGATGTAGGCCATCACCATGAAAGTGGTGAGGCCTCCTAACACTTCGCCGCCGACCGTGGCCCCGCGCGCTTTGAGACCGCAGAGACGATCGAGCACTACGACTCCTTGAGCGGCTCGTCCTCCGGCACCACCCGCCGGGCCACTGTGATGAAGCCCGTGTGGGCGACCATGCGGTGGAAGGGGCGGACAGAGAGCCCTTCGATGTTCCACGGCCGGAAGAGAGTCTCGAAGGTCTCGACGAGGCTGTAGGCCGGATTCTGCCCGAGCGTCTCGGTAAGCTGGTGGGACTGGACGATGGTGGGAACGTAGGAGAGGAAAATGCCTCCCGGGCGGAGGACGCCGGCCACGAGGGTCGCCAGTTTCCATGGCTCGGGGAGGTCCAGGATCAGCCGGTCCACCGGCTCTTCGTCGGGCAGCCCTTCTTCCACCGCTTGAAGGCGCACCATCAGGTTGGTGACCTCTCCAAGCCGCGCCTGGATGTTGGCCAGGGCCCGGCGGGCAAACTCCTCCCGCTGCTCGTAAGTGATAACCTTCCCTTCCGGACCCACAGCCCTCAAGAGGGCCATCGTCAGCGCCCCCGAACCGGTCCCCGCTTCCAGCACCCTGGCGCCCGGATAGATGTCGGCCCAGAAGAGGATCATGGCGAGGTCCTTGGGGTAGATCACCTGGGCGCCGCGAGGCATTTCTAGGACGTACTCGGCCAGCGTGGGGCGCAACGCCAGGTGGCGGGCGCCCATGGAGGAGCGGAGCCAGCACCCTTCGGGCTGGCCGACGATTGACTCGTGGGAGATCCAGCCGCGGTCGGAATGGAACGCCTGGCCTTTTCTAAGAGTGAAGAGGTGGCGCTTTCCCCGCTGGTCGATGAGAAGGACCTGCTCGCCGTCCTGAAACGAGGTGAACACGGTCATGGTCAAACCATGTCCCACGTTAGCACATCGGCGTTCGGGAACAAAGGAGATCAGGGACGCCGGGACGCCGGGGCTCGGGGAGAAAGAGCGCGGCCACGAACCCCAGAAACGGCATGGCGGCGGTGATGCCGAGCGCCGCGACGAGCCCCCAGTGATCCGCCACCAATCCCAGGAGCGCCACTCCCAGGCCGCCGACGCCTCCGGCAAAGCCGACGTTCAGCCCCGCGGCCATGGCCTGGTGACGGGGAAGATAGGCCTGGCCCAGCACCACCGAGACCGAGAACGTGGAGATCAACACGAAGCCCAGAGCCCCCAGGAGCACGAACGCCCAGACCCCTCGAGCGAAGAGGAACCCCGCCGCGAGCGGCGTGGCCAGGAAAAAGACCGCCACCAGGAAGCGTCGCGCGCCCCAGCGGTCGGCGATGGGCCCACCGACCAGCGTCCCCGCGGCGCCGGCGCCGAGAAAGACGAACAGGAGCGGACCCACCAGCCGGGGATCGGCGTGCAGGTAGTCAACGTAGAAGAACGGAACAAAGGTGGTGAAGCCGAGATGAGCCCAGGAACGGAGCATGACGACGACGATCAACAAGGTCATCGCCCCCACCATGGTCTTCCGCCCGTCGCCGAGGCTCCCCGCGGCCGGCTTTTCCTGGGACGCCGGGGTGAGCAAAGGAAGCGCGGTCGTGAGAAGCAGTGACGCGACGAGACTGGGCAGGAGCAACCCGAGGGTTCCCGAGAGCCCGAACCAGGTGATGAGCGCGGTGGTGATGGGCGGCCCGAGCGCAACCCCTATGTTCCCGCCGATGGAGAAAACCGAAAGTCCCGTGGCCTTCCGGCCGCCCGCCACCTCGCTCGCCGCCTTGAACCCTTCCGGATGATACGCGGCAACGCCGAAGCCGCTCAGCACCACGAGGAGGAGGATCACGGTATAGTTCGGCGCAACCCCCATCAGCGCAATGCCGAAGCCCGAGGCGAAGACTGAGACCGGCAGGATCCAGCGCCTGGAAAGCCGATCCGAGAGATATCCGAGAAGCGGTTGGATCACCGACGAGATCAGGTTCAGCACCAGGATGATGACGCCGGTCCTGGCATAGGTGAGACCGAGGACACCTTTCAAGAACGGCAGGATCACCAGCAGGGCGCCTTGGGCCACGTCAACCACGAGGTGCCCCAGAGCCAGGAGCGAGAGCAGCTTGACGTTGGGCAGCGCCCGGACAGGGGCTCCGGCGCTGGGAAGCAGAGCCGCGAGCCCGGCGGAGACGACATCAGCCTGAGGCGGGGGGTTGGCAACCACGGGCGGTATGATACACTACTGCCCGATGGAGCACCCGGTCACCGTCAAAGAACTCGGACACGTCGCTCTCTACGTCAGGGACCTGGAGGCATCGGTCCACTTCTATCGAGACATCGTCGGACTTCAAGACACGGGACGGGGCAAGGGCGGGCGCATCGCGTTCCTGTCCGCCGGCATCCACCATCACGACCTCGCCATCGAAGTGGCGCGGGTGGAGACGCCACAACTTCCCAAAGGCACGCCCGGCCTCTACCACATCGCCTTCCAGGTAGGAACTTCTACCGAGGATTTGGAATCGGCTCGTCGGTGGGTGGAAGCCCACGGCCTCCAGCCGTTTGGAGAAGCGGAAGGGAGGAGCCCCTCGTTTTCGATCAGAGACCCGGACGGGCATCAGATCGAGCTGTACGTCGACCTCCCGTAGGGCGGACGCGCCAGATCACGACCACGCCGAGCCCCAGTCCCGCGATCGCGAGCGCGAAGGCCCCAAGGTAGCTCCCGGTCAGATCGTAGATCGCACCGCCAGCCCACACTCCGAGCGCCTCCCCCGGGCCCGTGCCTAGCACGATCCAGCCGTAGATGGTCCCGAAGGAGCGGCCGGCGAAGAGATCCGCCGCCCGCGCGGAGCTGATGATCCCCGAGCTTCCCTGAGCCATCCCGTAAAAGATCACGTACGCCATGAGCCAGCCGGGCCACCCCGTGAGGGCCAGGAGGCTCAGAAGCGCGATCCCGATGGCGGCGCTTCCGTAGGTGAGCGTGAGCGTCGGCGCCCGACCGAGCCGGTCGGCGAGCCATCCGGTCGTGAGCCGGCCTGCCAGGCTCACCAGACTCACGCTCCCGAGCGCTCCGGCCGCCGCCATCGGCGACACCCCCGCCCCCACGGCGAAGGCCACCAGGTGAACATTCATGAGCGGGAACGCCACCCCGGCGAGAAAACGGAGCGCGGTGAGCCACCAGAACGCCGGCGTGCGCGCCGCCGCGCCCAGCGTCCAATCCCTCCTGGCCTCCGCCGAAGGAGACGCAGTGCCACCGCCCGGGTGGCCGACGGGGACCTGCTGGAAGGCGTTCGCCGGAACTACGAGGCCGACCAGAAGCGCGGCCCAGACCAGCAGGGTGGTTCGCCAGCCGTAGTGCACCACCAGCATCTGGGCTACGGGGACGAAGACGAAGGCGCCGAACCCGGTGCCCAGATCGGCCACGGCGATGGCCCGGCCCCGCGCCTCGGGATACCAGAGCGCGGCGACCACCATGTTAGGCTGGCTTCCGAGAGCGGCCAGGCCCAGCCCGGCCGTGAACCCGTAGGTGAGCAAGAGGAGCGGAAGGCTTCGCGCCAGGCTCGCGGCCAGAAGTCCCGCGGCGGCGATAATCGCCCCGGACTGGAAGAGCTTACGCGGTCCCAGGCGGTCCAGCGCGTAACCGATCACCGGCCCGCTGAACCCGCCGAGGATCAAAACCACCGACTGGACCGCCGCCACCCAGGCCCGCGAGCCGCCGAACTCCTCCACCAGCGGCAGGTAGAGGACGCCGAACGCCATGACGATCCCGTTCTGGATCGTCAGCGTGAGCGCCGCGATCGCGAGGCTTCGCCGCGCCCCGGTTGCGCCGGGAAGGGGGCTCAGCGTTCTTTCTTGGGGCGATCCAGCCCTTTGACGATCTGGGACCGGATCAGCCTGGGCAAGATCATGTGGTGATGCGGGCAGATGGACTTGGGGTTCTGATAAGCGGAGCCGGCGAAGGCGACCATGTAGCGTCGGATATCCTCGAAACGAACAACCTCGTCCAGGAATCCGCGCTTGGCGCAGGAGATCGGCCGGGATTCCTCACGGTACTGCCGGGCCAGCGCGTTCATCTGATCGATCACCGGCTGGAGCGGCCTCCCGGCGTCCTTCTCCCGCACCAGCCGCCGCGAAAACGCGGCCACCGCCGCCGTTTCTCCATGCATCACGTAAATCTCCGTGGTGGGCGTGCCGAGCGTGAACGCGTTGTGGTTGTTGGCCGTCGGGCCACCCATGATGTAGTGGGCCGCGGCCGAGCCCTTTCGCAGCACCACCAGCATCATGGGGAGATCCGTCTGCTCTATGGAGTAGATCAACGACTGTCCCAGGGCGAGCAGCTCGGCCTTCTCGGCAGTGTCCCCCACGTCGATCCCCGTCGTATCCTGAAACCAGATGATGGGAACCCGATCCCGCCCGCAGTGAGTCACGAACTCGCTCATCTTGATCAGGCCCTGGCGATAGAGCTTCCCGCCGATGCCCATGTACTCGGCGGTGTATTCCGGGTAGCCGGTCCCCAGGAGCCCCTGGCGGTTCCCGACCACCCCCACGAGGAACCCGTCCGCCTTGACCAGGCCCGTGTACACCTC
>CAYJUC010000060.1:0-7276 GCA_964372605.1 uncultured bacterium
CAATGACCCGAATCCGATCCGGTTCGATGACGTACAAAAGACTGTATGGGAAACGCCTGAGGAGCTTGTGTCGGACTTCGGCGCCGACGACTTGGAATGCCTCGGGATTGCCCATCACCTGTTCAACCGCCTCTTCGACTGCGGCCAGAAACAACAGGCCAAGGCCTGGGGCCCTTGCTTCGTAATAGCTCGCTGCCTCGTTGACCTCGGCGTCGGCCTCTTCATGAAACGTCACCTTCCTCATGAGAGGGCTTGCCGCGCCCGGCGAAACACCTCCTCGGCGGGTATTTCTTTGGCCCTGCCCTCACGCAGGTCTCTGAGCCTCCGCTCAGCTTCAGCAATCCACAAACGCAAATTCTCTTCATCGGAAGGAGCGTCCAAACTCAAGATGAGCTTTTCCGCAAGGCGCGCTCTAGCGGCCAGATCAAGTTTCATAATCTCGGCTTCTAGTTGCTCATCGTTCATAGCCATATCACGTACTCCTTGTTGTCTCGGCGGCGCGGATGAGGTCGCGGAGGCGCGCGGGGCTGAGCGGCAGCGCGGTGATGGAAACGCCGAGCGGCGCTAGCGCGTCGGCCACCGCGTTGGCGATGGCCGGGCCAGCGGCGACGAGGCCATCCTCGCCGACGCCCTTCACCCCGAGCGGGTTCAGCGTTGACGGGTGCTCTTCGCCCATGCGCACCTCGATGGGGGGAACTTCGGCGGAGGTCGGGAGCAGATAGTCCATCAGGCTCCCCGTCGTCAACTGGCCGTGCTCGTCGTACGCCAGCTCCTCCATGAGCGCGGAGCCGAGCCCCTGGGCGATGCCGCCGACGATCTGCCCGTTCACCAGCCGGGGGTTGATGGCCCGCCCGACGTCGTAATCCACCAGGTAGCGGAGAATGTGGACCCCGCCGGTCTCCGGGTCCACCTCCACCAGGACCAGATGCGCCCCGTTGCCGTAGGTCATCTTCTCCTGCTGGTAAAACTCGATCGCCTCCAGGCCCGGCTCCATGCCGGCTTTGAGCGCGCGCGTCGGCGCCGCGGCCTGCGCCACCTCCCTCAGGGAGAGCGCCCGATCCGCCACGCCCTTGACGTGGACCCGCCCGTCGCGCAGCTCGAGGTCGTCCGGATGCGCCTCCAGCTCGCGAGCCGCTACGGCCAGCACTTTCTCGCGCACGCGCCGGGCCGCCTGGAACACGGCGCTGCCGCCCATCACCGTTCCCCGGCTGGCGAACGCGCCGCCGCCATCGGGGAGGAGGTCGGTATCGCCCCAGCGCACGGTCACGTCCTCGTAGGGGACGCCCAGCGCGTCGGCGCAGACCTGGGCGAAGACGGTCTCGACGCCCTGGCCCACCGACGGCACGCCGCTGATCACGCCGACCTTGCCGGACGGGTCCACCTTGACCCGCGCGCACTCCCAGGGCCCGAGGCCCGACTTCTCGATCACGTACGCGATGCCGATCCCCAGGTAGCGGCCCTCCTTCAGCGCCCGCGCCTGCTCCTCGCGGAGCGCCGCGTACCCGAACTGCTCCAGCGCCCGGCTGAAGAGCCGGGGAAAGTCGCCGTTGTCGTAGACCACGCTCCGGGCAAGTGTGGTCGTGCCGACCTGGTACGGCATCGCCTCCGCCGGAATGAAATTCCGCCGCCGGATCTCGGCCGGGTCCATGCCGAGCGCCCGCGCGGCCATGTCCACCAGCCGCTCGCGAACGAAGTTGGCCTCGAAGCGCCCGGGCCCCCGATAGGTTCCCGCCGGCGTCTTGTTGGTCACGACGCAGGTGACTTCGGCCCGATAGTGCGGGATGCGGTACGGGCCCGGAATGTAGCCCGCCGTGTTGTTTGGAACGGTGGCGCCGTGGGTCCGCACGTAGGCGCCCATGTCGTTCCAGAAGCGGTCGTGGATACCCAGGATGGCGCCGTCCTTTCGGAGCGACAGGACCACCTCGTGATGCTGCTGCCGCGAATGGTTGGCGGCATGGAGATGCTCTCTCCTGTCCTCGATCCATTTCACGGGCCGGAGGGTGCGCATCGCGAGGAGCGGCACCAGGAAGTCTTCGGGATAGAGCTCGCCGCGCACGCCGAAGGCGCCTCCGACGTCTGTCTGGACGAAGTGCACGCTGTGCTCGGGCAACCCCAGGTGCTCGGCGACCACCGAGCGGTTAAAGAAAGGAACCTTGGTCATTCCCCACACAGTCAGGATCGCCCGGCTCGGGTCCCACTCCGCCACCAGACCGCGCGTTTCCATGGGGACCGCGGTGTGTCGCTGGATCTCGAAGTTCTCGCGAAGGACGAGATCCGCCTCGCGCACGGCCTGCTCGACATCACCGTAGCTGATCGTGTAGGTCGTCGCGACGTTGGTGCCCTGCTCCTCGAACAGGAGCGGGGCGCCCGGCTCGCCCGCGGCCCTGGTGTCGGTCACGACGGGGAGCGGCTCGTACACCACCTCGATCAGCTCCAGCGCGTCCTCGGCCAGATAGCGGCTCTCGGCCAGCACGACCGCCACCGGCTCGCCCGCGTAGCGCACCTTGCCGTCGGCCAGCGGGCGCTGCAGGAACCGATTCATGGTCTCGCGCTCGGACATCCGCATGGGGATCGGGCGCGCGAGCTCGGGGGCGTCCTTGTAGGTCAGCACCTCCAGCACGCCGGGCGCCCGCCGGGCGGCTCCTGTCTCCAGACGCAGGATGCGCGCGTGGGCGTGCGGGCTCCTGAGCACCGCCGCGTGCAGCATGCCTGGACGCCACACATCGCCGACGTAACATCGGCCGCCGAGCAACAGCCGCTCGTCTTCCCGCCGCTTGAGGCTCTGGCCGATATAGCCCATGGTCGCCCCCTACTGCTCGACCAGGTTTCTGTAGAACGCCAGCGGCGGCCGGTCCCCTTCCAGCCCCGCCGACTTCATGATCTGGAGCGTCATCTTCCAGTCCTCCTCGGCCATCCAGCCCAGCGGTTTTCCCTTCGTGGCCGCGCTCTGCATGTGCTCGACCACCAGGGGAAAGCCCAGCTCGACAAACTCCCGGTTGGTGTCCGGGAAGGCCGCCATCAGCGCCGCGACGCCGGCTTTGGGATCCGCGAGCGCATCCTTCCAGCCCCGGAGCGTCGCGCGCACGAAGCCGCGCACCAGCTCGGGCTTCTGCTCAAGGGTGCCGGTGGCAACCAGGTAGCCGTTGCCGAGCAGGTTCACGCCCCAGTCGGAGAAGAGGGCGATCTTCGCATCCCGGTTCTGGGTGTAAGTGCGCAGGTAGTCGCCGAATCTGAAGCCGGGAATCACGTCCACCTTTCGCGAGAGGAGGGCGGCGACCTTGGCGGCGGCCTCGATGGCGATGATCCGGTACGCCGATTCCTGGACCCCGTACTTCTTCACGACCGCCAGTAGCGCCACGTGATCGGCCGCGCCTGGCACCAGGCCGATGGTCTTGCCTTCCAGCTCCTTCGGCGACTCCATCTTCCTGCCGAGGGTGATGATGCCGACGGGCCCGCGCGGCGTGGTATTGGCGACCATGACCGCCGAGGCGCCCTTGGAGACGGCGATGGCCATGGTCCCCGCGTCGGCGAAGCCGAACAGGTCCCCGCCGGTCGCCACGACCTGCACCGTGGAGCCGGACCCTCTGCCCGGTTTCACCGAGAGGTCGATCCCCTCCGCGGCGTAGTATCCGCGCTGGACAGCGAGGACAGGACCGATGTGGTGCGACCCCGGGACCCAGTCGAGGCGGAGCGTAGCGGTGACCTTCGGAGCCTGGGCCGCCGCCGGGGGCACTGGCAGCCCAAAAGCGACGGCGGAAAGGAGGGTCGAGAGCGCGAGAGCGACGAGGCGTTGGAGCATCATGAGGACTCCTTTCGGTAGATTCTGATCATGCCGATGGGCCTTCGTGCCGGTGGCCGGCGCCAGCCCGCTGCGAGATGTGCCAGGGCAGCGCCAGCCGCTCCAGGCCTTCCATCAGGATGAAGAGGACGACGCCGATGACGACCAGGGCGAAGATGCCCGCGAAGAGCAGCTCGGTGTCCATGTTGCCGTTGGCGCTCAGAAGGAGCCGGCCGATACCGTTCTCGGCGGCGATGAACTCGCCCACCAGGGCGCCCACCACGGCCAGGGTGAGGGACACCTTCATGCCGCCGAAGATGACAGGCAACGCGTTCGGCAGGCGGACGAGCCAGAAGAGCTGAAGCTGGCTGGCCCCGGCCGCGCGCGCCACATAGAGCTTCTCGATCTCGGTGGACTGGAGCCCGACCACCGAGTCGATCACGATCGGGAAGAAGGCCACGAGGAACGCGATCAGCACCTTGGAGGTCAAGCCGAAGCCGAACCACACCAGGAAGAGCGGCGCGATCGCCACCTTGGGGACGACCTGCGACGCGATCAGCAGCGGGTACACCGCCCGGTTGAAGGTGCGTGAAGAGACGAGGGCCATGCCGAGAGGAACGCCGACCAGGACGCTGAGCCCGAAGCCCAGGAACGCCTCCCACAGCGTCACCAGGGCCTCCTTGAGGATGAGCCCCTTAAGCTGGGAGAAGCGGATCGCGATCCCGGTCGGTGACGGCAGGAGGTAGCGCGGGACGTAGCCGGCGCGCGCGGCCAGCTCCCACACGGCGAGGATCAGGAGGATGGTCCCCAACGGGTAGAGGTAGACGGCGTACCGGGAGAGCTGAAGCGACCGCCGGGCGCGCGCTGTGGAAATCATACGCGCACGCCAGACATCGGTGTCCTGGGCGCGCGCACCCCCAGAACTCCCCAGGATTCGAAGATTTGTCGGATTTCCCTGGTGTAGCGGCCGAACTCGGGCGTCTCGGCAAGGTCGAAGGTCCGCGGCCGCGGCAGGTCGATGGAGACGACGGCGCCGATCCGGGCGGGCCTGGGCGACATGACGACCACTCTGTCAGACAGAAACACGGCTTCCTGGATGCTGTGCGTGATGAAGAGGACCGTTTTCCGGTGGGTCCGCCAGATGCTCTGAAGCTCGAGGTTCATCTGATCCCGGCTCAGCGCGTCGAGGGCGCCGAAGGGCTCGTCCATGAGGAGGAGCGGAGGGTCGTGAACCAGAGCGCGGCAGAGCGCCACGCGCTGGCGCATCCCGCCGGACAGCTCGAACGGGTACTTCCGCTCGAACCCGTCGAGGCCCACCAGCTCCAGGAGCTCCAGCGCCCGTTGCCTGAACCAGCGGCGGTCGCGCCCCTGGATCTCGACGGGGAGGAGGACGTTCTCCAGCACGCGCCGCCACTCGTAGAGGGTCGGATCCTGGAAGACGATCCCGACGCCGCGGTATGGCGCGCGGACTAGGGCCCCGCCGATCCGCACACTGCCGGAGGTCGGCGGCACCAGCCCGGCCGTGATCAGCATCAGGGTGCTCTTGCCGCAGCCGCTCGGCCCGACGATGGAGACGAACTCGCCATCGCCAATCTCCAGCGAGACCCGGTCCAGCGCCCGAATCGGGCCGTCCGCCGTCGCGTACTCCTTCGAGACCTCGACGACCTCCGCAAACCGTCCGTCCACCGTCAAATCCACCGCGCCTCCAGGGAGAACCTCCGACCGATTCCAGGCGAGTTTATACTCATCTCCCGCGGACTTCAACCGAGCTGCACCCATGCGCCGCGGGCCGGCCTCTGCTAGAATCCTGTTGGAACAACCGCTGTTCGGGCGCCGGCTTCGCCGGCGCAACCCTTTCCTGGGGGTGGCTCGGAGGGGGCCGTCGAGGCCCCCTTCGATGGCCTAAAATCAGGCGCCCGGAGAAGACCGGCACGGGAGGCCCGCACGATGGCCGATAGCGCGACTCGGACCCAACGCCTGACGCTGATGCTCTTTCGCGCCGCGTACAATCTGCCGGTGACCGCCGGCCTGACGCTCGGCATCTTCGCGAAGCACGGGCTCGATCTGGACGTCCGGTACACGCGCGGGTCGAAGATGCTCTCCGACGCGTTGCTCGACGGGAGCTGCGACCTGGGCGTCCTCTCCGCCGATGACGTCGTGTATGAGGTCGAGACGCGCCGGGCAGACCTGTTCATGTTCATGGGGCTCCACGCGGGAATCCTGAGCCTCATCGCCCGCCCCGGTGTCCGGACCGCTCGCGAGCTGGCCGGCGGCCGGCTCGGCGTGGACGATCCAGCCTCGGGTTTCGCGCTGGTCGCGCACAAGATCCTGAGCGTCCTGGGGCTGCCGCGGGCCCGGTACGAGACCTTGTCCATCGGCGGCCACGAGCTGCGGGCGCAGGCGCTGCTCGACGGCAAAATCGACGCGGCGCTGCTCACTCCCCCCTTCACCCTGGAGCTCTCGGCCCGCGGCTTCACCTCCCTGGCCCGCGCGCGCGACCACGTGCCGAAATATCAGGCGTCTTGCGGGGTCACGACGCGACGCTGGGCTGGTGAGCACTCCGGCGCGCTGGTCGCCTACATCCGCGCGTACCGGGAGAGCCTCCGGTGGGCGCTCTCCCCGGCCAACCGCCGGGCGGCGATCGCGCATCTCGCGGGTGAGTTCGGCTTAAAGCCGGAGCTGGCCGTCCCGACCTACGACGCGTTGGCCGACCCGACCGACGGCCTTTTCCCGGATGCAGCGCTGGATGTGGCCGGAATCCAGGCGGTCCTGAACCTGCGCGTGGAGGCCGGGCTCCTCGCCGCCCCGCTGCCGGACCCCTCGAGGTACTACGACGCCGGCTATTTTCGCCGGGCCCTGGAACTCAACCGCTAACACAGTCGTTGGGTCGGGATTTCGCTTGCAAAGAGAACTCCCCGACGATAACATCAGCCCCCGACACGCAGGGAAGGGACGATTTCTTGTCACGAAACTCGATCAGGAGGGTGAGACGTCATGGCCACCAACCCACAAGCGGTAGAACTCGGGAAGAAGGGGAAAGTGGAGTACGACTGGGGCACGCTCTGGCCGCACTACCATAAAGAGAAGATGAACTGGGCCGGAGGGTTCAGGACAAAAGGCGATGTGGATATTCTGTTCCTCTCCGGTCAAACGGGAAGGGACCCCTTTGAAGATTCGCCATGCAGAACTCCCGATGAGGAACGTGCGGGAAAGGGGAAGGTGGTCCCCGGCGGAGCCGGGGAGCAGACCCGCCAGTGCCTGGAGTACATCAAAAACACTCTGGAGATGATGGGCGCCTCCCTCAAGAATATCGTGATGTTCCGCTATTACCTGACGCGACGGGAAGATGTCTTCGATATGCGCGACGCGATGTACCGCTTCTTCGAGGAGTTCGAGCCGGATCTGCGTGCCAACCCCAGGCCGGCCACGCTGCTCAGAGGGGTCGGGATCGACCTCAAGGAGATGCTCGTCGAGATCGAGGCCTGGGCGGTGGTTCCG
>CAYJUC010000060.1:7376-14553 GCA_964372605.1 uncultured bacterium
CGTCCACCGGAAGCACAAAGACCTTGACCCCGCCCGCGCGGCCGGCCCGAGCCCCGAGCCCTTCTTTGAAGGCCCGAAGCTCTTTGACCACGCGCTCAGCTCTCTCAGCCTCCACCACCGTCATCACCGCGGCATTTCGCCCCGGCCACACGTTGGTGTCATAACGCCGGCCGGTCTCTCCGCTTCCGCTGAGCTGGCGGAACTCCGTGTACCCCGGCACCTTGAGCCCCTCGAGGAGCCCTCGAATCCCCTCTCGGTAAATCTCGTGGAAGACCACGAAGACCAGCTTCATCGGGGCACCCCTCCTTCCTGCGAATTCCGCGCCCCGCTCAGGGGTGAGCGCTCTGGGGCGCGATCTCCACCTCGAGCCTTCGGGCGAAGGCCCGGAGGAGATCGGTCTCGGTGATGATGCCGACCACCCGCCCCTCTTCGGTCACCGGGAGAGCGCCGATCTTGTGGACCAGCATGAGACGGACTGCCTCCGCCACCGGGCGCTCCGGGCCGGTCGTGATCACGTGCTTGGTCATCACCTCGCCCACGGTCAGCCTGGTGAGGAGATAGTTGACCTCCCAGACAGAGAGGCTCGTGGCCGGGGAGGGCAGATTGAGCTTGATGTCCCGGTCGGTGATGATTCCCACCAGCCGCTCCCCCTCCAGGACGAGCAGATGGCGGATCTGCTTGCGATGCATCAGTTCCCGCGCCTCCGAGACCGGCGTGGCGGGACTCACGGTGATCGGGACGGTGGTCATCCACTCGCTGATTCGCATATGATTTTCCTCTCTCCGCGGTGACGCCCGAGCCCCGCTTGGCGAATCAGGCGCCGCGCCAGGTGAAGGACCTCCTGGACCTGAGTCCAGAGGTCCGTGGTATGGGTGTCGAGCAGTAGCTCGGGGTGGAGCGAACCTTCGTAGGGCACATCGACTCCTGGAACCGTGGCCCCCGGCGTTCCAGCCCGGGCGTACACGCCGCGCGGGGCCTGCCCCCAGTGCCGGGACTGCTCGCGCTCGCGACATACGTCCAGGGGACAGACCAGCTGCACCTCGGCGAAGCAGGGGATCCGCTCCCGGGCCAGCTCCCGCCAGGCGCGCCGGTGCCCCGTCGCGTCGATGAGCACGGGGACCCCGGCCTCGGTTAGGAGCGTCGCCATATAGACCAGTGCCCGGTAGACGATCTCCCGCTCCGAGTCGCTGTACGTCGGGTGCGGGGTGAGCAGTTTCCGGATCGAGTCCATCTCCAGGATCTTCGCGTGGACTCCCCGGGCCTCGAGCCCCTTTGCCACGCCGTGGGCCAGTGTGGTTTTCCCGGACCCGGGCGGGCCGGTGATCCAGATGGCCCAGCTCATCGCTCGTTCCCGAGGAGCGTGGCCACACCGCTCGGGTTGAACGGCGCCACCTCTCCCATGGCCTGGGCGAACCGGATCAGCGCGATCCGGACTGGCTCAGGATTCGCCGGATACCAGAGCGGGTGGGCCAGAACCAGGGCTCTCCACATGAAGAACGGAGGGAGCACCTGGAGCAGCTCGCGGTCGTGGCTCGCGTCCAGATACGTTTCAAAAAAACTGTCGAAGAGCCGGCGGAACGGCGCGGACAGCCCGGGCCCGCGGAGCAGGCCGAAGAACAGATAGTTGATCGTGAGGGCGGCCACGTCGTCCGCCGGCTCCCCCCACTCGCCCCGGCTCCGATCCAGCACCGAGAAGTCGATTCCCTCCCGGAAGAGCAGGTTCCAGGGATGGAAGTCGCCGTGCACGGAGGCCAGCCGGTGGGCGAACTCCCTGAGGCGCCAGCGCCAGGCCACGGCACTCTGCTCAAGGGCGCGGCAAGCCGTGGGTAGAAGCAGCGGATACGGGTGCGGATAGCTGTCCAAGATCCCCATGAGGCACTCGCCGTGCCCCACCAGCTCCCGCACCCGGCGATGATAGAGCCAGGGCGCGTCCAGGCGCTTTCCGTGAACCTCCGCCAGGAAGCGGGCGAGCGCGCACGCGCGACTCAGGTCGCGGGGAGCGAGGGGATCGGCGCGGAGCCGGTCCAGGTCGAGCCAATATGGTTCCCCCTCGGCCTTCTCCACGACCTGGAAGAACTCCACCGCATCCCCGGCGGGCACCACCTCCCCCGACCTCCGGCGAAAGCCGACGTCGAGACTCCTGACGTGGCGGGGAAAAGTGTTGTAGGCGCCGTGCGCCCAGAGGGCGTTCCAGGCCCGGTCCGCCGGATAGTCATGGCCGAATCCCCGCTCCGGCCGGCTCCGCGCCAGGACGAAGCTCTTCGGCTCTCCGCCCACCAGGCACTCCACCTCAAACGGCATGCCGTAGCCAAACCCCTTGGGGTCATCATTCCCTTCAAGGGTGCCCTTGAGTGGACGGAGAGCCAGAAGCTCCACCGGCGCCTTCAACACCCCGCCGAGATATCGTTCGAGGGCTCGCCGTTCGATCATCATTCCCCCCGCCGTGCTTACCGCTCCTGCCTTCTCGCGGTGCCATCGTCTTAGGTGCAACTGCGGTGCCAAGCGCAGAATCTTGAAAAAACGGGGGATTAGAAAGGGGCTGTCCCGGACCGCGCGCCCTGGCTGTGGCGCGAGTGCCCCACTCTCTTCATGCTCAGTCGAGAAACCGAATTTCGCCCGAAACCACTCGCCGCGGCCTCTTGTGTGCGTCCTGCACGACCAGATGGCCCCCGCCATTCACTCCGAGGACTCTCCCGTCAAAGCGCTCGGACTCCTCGCGCACCTCGACCCGGCGGCCCGTCGTGATCTCACGGTCTCGCCAGGCCTGGAGGATGACCCGCGCCCCCCTGGAGCTGTAGATCTGGAACCCCTCGTCCAAGAGCGTGAGGAACCGGCCGGTGAAGACGCTCCGGTCGATCTCGCGACCCACAACCTCACAGAGCGAGGTCACCGCCAGGGCCCCTCCCCGGGCCAATCGCGCGAGCATGGAGTTGGTCAGGTTTGACACCGCCCGCGCCCGGAGAAACAATGAATCCTGTGACGGAGGCGTGTGTGTCATGAGGGGCCCGGCAGTGCTGAAGGAGATGGGGGACGGCCGCTGGCTCCTCGAGGCCCGGCCCAACGACGCACGGGCGCTTCGCGCGCTGGCGCGCTTCGGATTCGCCGAGCCACGCCGGGCGCTCGGCAATCTCGCGAGCCTCGCCCCCACCCCTCGGGAGGCTGACCTCCTCCTCCCCGCTCTCCCCCGGCTCATCGGCGAGCTGGCCTCAGCGCCGGACCCGGACATGGCCCTCAACAATCTCGAACGCTTCGCCTCCCTTGTCGACCGCTCGGTGCTCTACGCCACGCTCGCGGCGCATCCAGAGGCCGCGTACCTCCTCGCGACCCTCGGCGGCTCGAGCGAGGCGCTCTCCGATACCCTCCGCCGGCATCCCACGTTTCTCCCCTGGCTCCTCGATCCCCGCGCCATGCGCCAGTGGCAGCCCGACGAGCTGGCGCGCGAGCTGGAGCTGCTCCTGGCGCCCTTTCCCGAGCCCGGTCACCGCCTGAACGCCCTCCGCCGCTTCAAGTCCCGTCACTTTCTTCGAATAGGCTGCCGCGACCTCCTGGGAGACGCCGACCTCACCGTGACAACGGAGGAGCTGTCGAGGCTTGCCGACGCCTGCGTGGACGCGGCGTGGCGGCTGACGGAGGAGGCCCTCCGCAAGAGATACGGCGTCCCGCTCACGCCGGGGGGGGAGGAGGCCGGGCTCGTGGTCATCGCCATGGGGAAGCTGGGGGGCGAGGAGCTGAACTACTCTTCCGACATCGACATCCTCTTCGTCTACTCCGAGGATGGCATGACCTCCGGCGGCCAGGACGGGCGGCTTCCCAACGGCGAGTACTTCGCCCGGGTCGCGCAGGGAATCGTGGCCGCGCTGGAGTCAGTGACCGAGGAGGGGTACGCGTTCCGCGTGGACTTGAGACTCCGGCCGGAGGGGCGGTTCGGGGCGCCGGTCCTTTCACTCGAAGGCTACCGATCGTACTACGGCGAACGCGCGGAGTTCTGGGAGCGCCAGGCGCTGATCAAGGCCAGGCCTTGCGCCGGCGACGCGCAGGTCGGGCTCGCGTTCCTCGATCTGGTGAGGCCTTACGTCTATCGCGCCGGCGTGAACCGGGAGATCGTCGCCAGGATCCGCGCCATGAAGCGCAGGATCGATCGCGGCCTCAGGCAAAAGGGCCAGGAGAGCCGGAACGTCAAGCTCGGGATCGGAGGGATCCGGGAGATCGAGTTCCTGGTCCAGGCGCTCCAGCTCCTCTACGGCGGGGACGACCCGTGGCTCCGGGAACCGAACAGTGTGAGAGCCATCTTTCGCCTCACGGAGCGCGGTTACCTCACCCCCGCCCTCGGCCGCCTGCTGAGCCGCGCGTACACCTTTCTCCGCACCGTGGAGCACCGTCTTCAAATCGTCCACGAGGCGCAGATCCACACGCTTCCCGTTGAACCCGCGGAGCTGGGACTCCTGGCCCGTCGCATGGGGATCGATCTCCCCTCCCGGCGATCCCGAACGCGCTTTCTGACCGAGTACCGGATCCTCACGCGAGAGGTGCATCGGGCGTTCAGGGCGTTTTTCCGGGGCCGACCCGCCGGAAAAGTTCCCCGGACGCGCATCCCGAGCCTCTTGGCCCTCCGGGCCACGGGATTCGCGGATCCGCCCCGGGCCAGGCAGAACTTTCAGCTCCTCCTGGAGGGGCGGCCGCTCGTCCCGTACCCGGAGCCGATAGAGCGAGCGCTTCAGCGGCTCTTCCCGGTTCTCCTGGACGCCCTCTGGAAGTGCCCGGACCCCGACGAGGCGCTGAATCAGCTCGAGCGCTTCATGGCCGTGACCTGGGTCCGCGTCGGATACCTGGAACTCTTGGCCGACTCCCCCGATCTCCTGCGGAAGCTCGTCAACCTCTGCGCCCACGGTGAGCTTCCCACCCAGCTCCTGCTGACCCGGCCGGAGATGCTCACCGAGCTGGCCGAGCCGGCCACCGGCGCCGCGCCGAGCCGTGAGATCGAGTGGAGGCGCGCCCTCGCTCAGGTCCTCGCCCCCGGGCAGAGCCTCGCCGAGCGAAAAGACCGGCTCCGAAAGCTCAAGCAGTCGCTGGAGCTTGGCATCGTCTGGCGCGCGCTCCTCGGGTTCACGACCCCCGAGCGCTTCTCGCGGGAGCTGACCGCGCTGGCCGAGGCGTGCGTTGGGACTGCCTGGACGCTGGCGTATGAAGCCGTGGCCGAGGAGTGCGGCCACCCCCGGGACGGAAACGGCCGATGGATCTCAGCGGTGGTCATGGCGCTGGGAAAACTCGGGGGCCGGGAGCTGACGCTCGACTCTGACCTGGACCTCTTCGTTCTCTATTCGGCGGACGGCTGGACCGACGGAAGCGCGCGGGTGGAGGCCCATCTCTTCTACGACCGGGTCGTGGAGCGGCTGCAGAACCTCCTGGGGGAAATCACAGCGGCCGGAATGGTCTTTCCCGTGGACCTGCGCCTCCGGCCGGGGAGCACGGGAAGCGGTTTCGCCAACTCGCTGGCCGCCTTTGAGCGCTACCACGCGGAATGGGCGGAGCTCTGGGAGCGGCAAGCGCTGATCAAGGCAAGGCCGGTCTGGGGCGATCCGCTCCTGGCTCGCGCCGCCCTGAGAACTGCCCGGCGCCTCGTCTACGGCGCCTCGCTCGCGGCGGCGGATCTCAAGACGATCCACGAGCTGCGCCAGCGGATGGAGGCGGAGCTGGGGAAAGAGCACCCCGGCCGCTTCCACGTCAAGTTCGGGAGGGGCGGGCTGGTCGATGTGGAGTTCATCACCCAGGCCCTCCAGCTCCGCCACGGCGCCCGGCACCCCGAGATCCGGCGGGCGAACACGCTCCAGGCCCTCAGAGCCATCGGGGAAGCCGGCCTCCTCCCGGCCGACGAGGTGGAGACCGCGAGCGCCCACTACCGCTTCCTCCAGCGGCTCTCGTCGAGCCTCCGCCTCTTCGGCGTGCGCCCGACCGACGTGCTTCAGACGGTCGGGTTCATCCCGGACCGCGTGGCGCGGGACCTCGGGGCTCCTGGACGACAGGAGTTTCTGGACGACTACGCGCGCCGCACCGGCGAGGTGCGCCTGATCTACCAGCGCGTCTTCCTGGGAACCCCCGGCAGCGCCGCGCCCACCCCAGCTTTCTCCGCCCCTCCTCGCTGATCCTCGCCGGCGCCCACGGCTTGTAACGGCGCGGGCCCGCGCCCGACGCCCTGCTTACTCGAACAAGCCGTTGGAGGTGGCATAGGCGACCGCTTCCAGGCGGCTGTGGACCTCGAGCTTCCCCAAGATGTTTTGCACATGGTTGCGCACCGTGGCGGGGCTCACGTGCAGTCTGTCCGCCATCGTCTTGGTGTTGGCCCCGGAGGCCATGAGGCGAAGAATCTCGATCTCCCTGCGGGTGAGTGAGACCGGGGGAGTTCCCCGGTTCGAAGGAGCCGGCGAAGGCTGAGTCAGCCGCTCCCGGACCAGGCGCTCCACCTCGCGAGACGAAGTGACGTCGCGGAAGAGGTGGACAACGGTCTGAAGACCGTTGCGGCTGCCGGGCACCACCACGATGCTCACGTTGATCCAGATCGGCTTTCCCCCCTTGGTCCGGGTGGCCATGTCAAAGCTCTGGATCAGGTCGCCCTGCCTGGTCAGCGTCATCACATGGCAGCCCTGATAGCAGAGCCGGTTCCCTGCCGCGTCGCGCCCCACAAAGATGTCGCAGCAGGGCCTGCCGACCACCTCCCGGGCGGTGTAGCCGAGGAGCTTCTCCGCCGCCCGATTCCACAGCATGATCTTTCCCGCAGGGGTGACGGCGAAGACTCCATCGGCGGTGTTGGTGAGGAGTGTGTCTAAGTCCATGTGGCGCCTCCCCGGATCCAGGGTTTAACGCGTGCCTCAGCTTCCGTCCAGGAGATCGGCCTCTCCTGAGTCAAACACACTAGCAAAGGTGATGCCTGGCACGGTGTCTCTTAGTTTTCAGGTAGTTGGCGCAGGCTACAACAGGGCAGGCGAGGCAGCGACGCCCCAGTTGTGGAGCCGCTGCCTCAGGCGTTCGGGGAATCAGCGGTTGGACTGAGCGGGAGAGAATCCGCTCCTACGCGGCTTGGGCCTTTCCAGTGAGGAGGGAGAGGCGGGCTTCCTGGATCGGCTCCACCCTTCCTCTCTCCGGGCCCCCTCCAGAGCCGCGCCAAGCAGCAGTGTCCCGATCC
>CAYJUC010000061.1:0-1496 GCA_964372605.1 uncultured bacterium
CCCCCTCCGAAGTCTCCCCCAGGAAACAGTTGCGCCGGCGGAGCCGGCGCTCGAACAGCGGCTTTTACGACGCGCTCCTCGGCGGGCGCGCGAGGGAGTCTATGGCGACGCAGAAGTTCGACGTGGTCGCTGTCGGGTCCGGGCCAGGGGGGTATGTGGCCGCGATCCGGGCGTCCCAGCTCGGCCTCTCGGTGGCCGCGGTCGAGGACGATCGTCCCGGCGGCGTCTGCCTCAACTGGGGGTGCATTCCCACAAAGGCGCTCCTCAGAAACGCCGAAGTGGTCTCTCTCTTTCAGCGCGCCGCAGAGTTCGGGATAAAGGTCTCCGGCTTCGAGGCGGACTATGCGCAGGCAATCGCGCGCAGCCAGAAGGTCGCCGATCGGATGGCCAAGGGCGTCGAGTTCCTCTTCAGGAAAAACAAGATCACTCTGTTCCTCGGCCGCGGCACGCTCCGGACGGGGACGGTGGTGGAGGTCGCGGGCCGGAACGGGACGGAGACACTCGAGGCAAAGGCGGTCATCCTCGCCACGGGGTCCGAGCCCAGATCTCTGCCGGGGATCGCCATCGACGAGGAACGCGTGATTTCTTCCAACGGCGCGGTCCGGATCGGGCAGGCCCCGAAGTCCGTGGTCATCATTGGCGCCGGCGCAGTGGGAGTCGAATTCGCCGACGTCTACGCCGCTTACGGCGTTCAGGTGACGATGCTGGAGGCGCTACCCCGGATCCTTCCCGTTGAAGACGAGGAGGTCTCTACCCACCTGACCCGTCTCCTCTCGCGGCGCGGCGTCACCATTAAGGTCGGCGCGAACGTCAAGGCAGTAAAGCCGGGCAAGGATGGCCTGACCGTCGAAGCCGAGATAAACGGGAAGGTCGAGCGGTTCCAGTGCGAGAAAGTCCTGATGGCGGTGGGGCGGTCCGCGAAGGTCAAGGGGCTCGGCATCGAGCCCCTTGGGGTCGTGATGGAGCGCGGGTTTGTTAAGGTTTCTCCGCGCATGGAAACGGGAGTGAAGGGGCTCTACGCCATCGGCGATATGGCTGGCCCGCCGCTCCTTGCCCACAAGGCCATGGCCGAAGGGGTGGTGGCCGCCGAGGCTCTCGCCGGCAGGGACCCGCGCCCCGTGAACTATGGAAACGTCCCGAGCTGCACCTACTGTCGTCCCCAGGTGGCGTCCGTCGGGCTCACCGAAGAGAAGGCCAGGGCGGGGGGGCGCGAGATCAGCGTGGGACGCTTCCCCTTCACAGCCAGCGGCAAAGCGGTGGCCCTCGGCGAAGTCGAGGGATTCCTCAAGGTCATTGCGGACAAAGGCACAGGAGAACTGCTCGGGGTCCACATCCTGGGGGCGGAGGCGACCGAGCTGATCCACGAGTTCGCCCTGGGGCGGACGCTGGAGGCGACGCTGGAGGAGATTATTCACACCGTTCACGCCCACCCGACGTTGTCCGAGGCAGCCCTTGAGGCAACGCTTGGAGCCCTCGGCCGGGGCATCCACATCTAA
>CAYJUC010000061.1:1596-6774 GCA_964372605.1 uncultured bacterium
GCTACGTGTCGTCGCGGCCCTTGCCGACCTCTTCCTTCATTGCCGCCCGGCCCGCCTCAAAGGCGGACGCTATACGCCTTTTCTGTTCCTCGAAGACATCGCGACCTTTATCGATGAGATCGCCGGCGCGGCCCCGGAGGTCGTCGGCCGTCTCTTGAGCCTGCTTGGCCCACTCCGACCCTCTCTCCGTGAGCAGCTCACGGGTCTCCTTCCCGGTCCTCGGCGCCATGATGAGCGCGACCCCTGCGCCGATCAACGCGCCCAGGAAGAACCAGCCAAGATGCCCGGCAGTATCGTCAGCCATGTCCGCCCTCCTTTTCTACATCGGAGCAGGCCTCGACGGCCCCCTCCGAGGCCTCCCCCAATGCAGTTCGCGTGTGGCGGGTTCGGCCATGCCGTAAGGCAGGCCACCCGCCGCGTGAGGCCCGAGTTAGCTGCGAGGGCAAAGCCCTCGCTCGAACTCGGTCGATTCGACCCTTTCCGTCGTGCGTTCCGCTAGTGCCTTCGGTTCCGGCTCAGCAGCTTTGCGATGAACACGTCCAGCCCCTTCTTGACCCCGGCCGCGACCCCGACGAACTGACCCACCCGCCCCATGGTTCCGGCCAGTCCGATCAGTCGCCCGAGCCCGCCGGTCACACGGCCCACGACCTGGGCCGCCGCGGCCACCCGCTCAATGTCACGACCGGCCTGGCGGGAGAACGTCCGGACCTCCTCCGCCAGGGAATTGAGCTGGCTCGCCATGGGCCGGATCTCGCGCTCAAGGAGCATCAATACCATCTCCGCCCGGAGAGCCGTCCGCTTGATCGCCAGGAGCGTGGAGACCAAGACCACCGCCACCGCGAGGACGGCCGCCACGACCAGGACAAGCGCGACTCCCGACAAGATTCCCTCCGAAAGAAAGGGTTGGGGAAACACCGCCATTATCCCAAATATCCCCTCCCGGAGTCAAACCTTCTTCGCTTAAAAACTATTGAAATTCGTTGACTTTCCAGCGACGTCCTTCCTATAATACCCAAGGTTTCGCTCCCGTTGAACCTAAGATCCGAGGAGTCTCGCAAAAGATGCCCCTCCAGGACCGCTTCGACGATCTCCACCGTCGCCAGTCTCAGGCCGAATTGGGCGGTGGCAGAGAACGGATCCAGCGCCAGCACGAGGCCGGAAAGAAAACCGCCCGGGAGCGGGTTCTGGGGCTCCTCGACAAGGACAGCTTCACCGAGCTGGACATGTTTGTCGTCCACCAGTGCCGGGACTTCGGCATGGAGTCGCAGAAGGTCCCGGGAGACGGCGTCGTGACGGGGTCGGGACGAGTCCACGGCCGGCCGGTCTTCGTGTTCGCCCAGGACTTTACCGTATTCGGCGGCTCCCTCTCCGAAAGCTACGCGCGGAAGATCTGCAAGGTCATGGACCTGGCGATGAAGGCTGGCGTTCCGATCATCGGCCTGAACGATTCCGGGGGCGCGCGGATTCAGGAGGGCGTGGTCTCTCTCGCCGGATACGCCGATATATTTCTCCGCAACACGCTGGCGTCTGGGGTGATCCCGCAGATTTCGGCGATCATGGGGCCCTGCGCCGGCGGGGCGGTGTACTCGCCGGCCATCACCGATTTCGTCTTCATGGTCAAAGGCTCCGCGTACATGTTCGTGACCGGGCCTGATGTGATCAGGGCGGTGACCCATGAGGAAGTCTCCTTCGAGGAGCTGGGGGGCGCGGCTACCCACGGGGGAATTTCGGGCGTCGCCCACTTCGCCGCTCTGAGCGAGGACGAGTGTCTGGCGCTCATCCGCGAGCTCTTAACCTTCCTCCCCCAAAACAATATGGAGGATCCCCCTGTCCGCGCGACGCTGGATCCCCCCGACCGGGTGGACGAGGCGCTCCAGTCCACGGTCCCCGACCTTCCGGAGAAGCCGTACGACATCAAGACCATCATCCGCACCGTCCTCGACGACCACTACTTCTTCGAGGTGCATGCGGACTTCGCGCCCAACATCGTCGTCGGGTTCGGCCGGCTGGGCGGCCGTCCCGTCGGGATCGTGGCCAACCAGCCGGCCCACTTGGCGGGATGTCTGGACATCAGCGCCTCTGTCAAAGGCGCCCGGTTCGTCCGTTTTTGCGACTGCTTCAACATCCCGCTGGTGACCTTCGTGGACGTGCCGGGGTTCCTGCCAGGCACCGCCCAGGAGTACGGGGGAATCATCAAACACGGCGCCAAGCTTCTCTACGCGTACTGCGAGGCCACGGTGCCCAAGCTCACCGTGATCACCCGGAAGGCTTACGGCGGGGCCTACGATGTCATGTCGTCCAAGCACATCCGCGGCGACGCCAACTTCGCCTATCCCACCGCGGAGATCGCGGTGATGGGCCCTGAGGGGGCGGTGAACATTCTCTACCGCAGAGAACTGGAGCAGGCCAAGGATCCGGGGAAGTTCAGGGAAGAGAAGACGCAAGAGTACCGGCAGAAGTTCGCCAACCCGTACGTGGCCGCCGAGCGGGGCTACATCGATGAGGTGATCGAGCCCAAGGACACCCGGCAAAAGCTGATCCGGGCGTTGGAGGTCCTTCACACGAAGCGGGACACCAACCCCCCGAAAAAGCACGGCAACATTCCCCTCTGAGGGAAGACCGGGCGAGGGGAGGTCGAAGGATGGACCCAGAGGAGAAGAAACGAATCGAGGAAGCCCGGAACGCGTGGGACGCCGAGACGCTTCGTCCGGCGCTCGGGCGAACCCCCGAGCGCCGGCGGTCCTTTGAGACCTCCTGGGGGGGCGGCGTGGAGCGGGTCTACACTCCGGCGGAGACGGACGGCGTGGACTACCTGCGGGACCTCGGCTTTCCCGGCCAGTATCCGTTCACGCGGGGGGTCCAGCCCGCCATGTACCGGAGCCGCTTCTGGACCATGCGCCAGTACGCGGGGTTCGGGACCGCGGAGGAGACCAACCGTCGCTACCGCTACCTGCTGGACCAGGGACAGACAGGGCTCAGCGTGGCCTTTGACCTCCCCACCCAGATGGGGTACGACGCCGACCACCCCCAGGCTCGGGGCGAGGTCGGAAAGGTCGGGGTTTCGATCTCCTCGGTGGAGGACATGGCGGCCCTCTTCGACGGGATCCCTTTGGATCAGGTCTCGACCTCCATGACCATCAACGCCACGGCAGCCATTCTCCTCTGCCTCCTGATCGCCGTTGGCGAGCGCCAGCGCGTGCCGGCCGAGAAGCTGTCGGGGACCGTGCAGAACGACATCTTGAAGGAGTACATCGCCCGGGGGACCTACATCTACCCTCCGGGGCCGTCCATGCGCCTCGTCACCGACTGCTTCGCCTTTTGCAAGGACCGGATGCCGAGATGGAACACGATCTCCATCTCCGGCTACCACATCCGAGAGGCCGGCTCTACCGCCGTGCAGGAGGTCGCCTTCACGCTGGCCAACGGCATCGCCTACGTCCAGGCGGCTCTCGCGGCCGGGCTCAAGGCGGACGAGTTCGCCCCCCAGCTCTCGTTTTTCTTCAACGCCCACAGTAACCTGATCGAGGAGATCGCCAAGTTCCGAGCGGCCCGGCGGCTGTGGGCCCGGATCATGCGCGAGCGCTTCCTCGCCAGAGACCCGCGCTCCTGGATGCTCAGGTTCCACGCGCAGACCGCGGGGAGCATGCTCACGGCTCAGCAGCCGGAGAACAATATCGTGCGGGTGACCATTCAGGCGCTCGCCGCGGTCCTCGGCGGCTGTCAATCCCTCCACACCAACTCCATGGATGAGGCCCTGGCACTGCCGAGCGAGGCGGCGGTGCGGATCGCGCTGCGCACCCAGCAGATTCTCGCCCACGAGTCGGGGGTGGCCGACACGGTGGACCCCTTGGGGGGGGCGTACGCGGTGGAGCGGCTCACCCGCCAGGTCGAGGAGGAAGCGGAGACCTACATCGCCAAGATCGACGGCATGGGCGGCGCGGTCGCCGCCATTCCCTTCATGCAGCGGGAGATCCAGGAGGCGGCCTACCGCTACCAGCAGGAAGCGGAGGCGAAGACGCGCGTTGTTGTGGGGGTCAACGAGTTTGTCACCGATGAGCCCCGGCCCCCCGGCCTCTTCCAGCTGGACCCCAGGGTCGGGGAGGCGCTCTGCGCGCGGCTCGAGCGTTTCAGGATGGCGCGGGATCCTGATCGGGTAGGGCGCGCCCTCGACCGGCTCGAGAAGGGGGCTCAGGGACGGGAGAACTTGGTCCCGCTGATCCTGGAGGCGGTCACCGCCTCGGTCACCTTGGGAGAGATCTGCGACTGCCTTCGTAGGGTCTTCGGTGTTCACCAGCCGTCGGTGGTATTTTAGTTCGGGGGCCGGGGGCCGGGGGCCGGGCCGGGGTCCGGCGCGAACCCCGAACCCCGATCCCCGATCCCCCAGCGTGGCGGTTAGCCTCGTCCTCTGGGTGGTTATGCTCCTGGCGCCAGCCCCAACGTGGGCCGGGTTGGCCGATCAGGTCGGCGCCTCGTTCGCGCTCCTGTCGTCGGCGTTCGCCAATGCCTTCCCGCCGGTGGAGGGGCTCGTGGTCGGCGTGGAAGGAGACACGCTTTATATGGATCTCTCGGAGAGGAACGGAGTTTCTCCTGGCCAGGAGTTCACCGTGTTCCGCAAGGGGGAGGTCTTTCGTCACCCCATTACCAACCGGGTCCTGGGACGATTCGAGGATCGGCTGGGATACGCGCAGGTGGTGCGAGTCTTCCCCCAGTACTCGGTGGCGCGCTATATTCCGGCGAACGGGAACCCCCAACCTCGCCCCGAGGACGGGGTGCGGATCACCCGGGGGAGGATCAAAGCGGCGGCGGCGCCGCTCCTGGATCTGACGCAGAGCGGGGCCGACCTCAGGCGAGTGCCGTACCTCATCGCGGTTTCTCTTGAGCGCACGAAGCGGTTCGAGATGACGGATCCCCAGACGGTGGCGACCCTGTTCGCCCGCGAACGGATCCGCGTCGAATCGGTCCTGAACGAGCCCGGGCTCGCTGCCCGATTCGGGCGCAGCCTGGAAATCAGCGGGTGGGTTGTCCCGGTGCTCCTGACGCGAGGCGGAGTCACCTATCTGGATGTCACCTGGATCTCGGCGGTCACGGGGACCGCTCTTTTCTCCAAACGGGGGGTTCTGACCAGGCCCGAACCCGCGGAAGAGCAGCGGTTTCCCTGGGAACCCCTGGCAGAGTGAT
>CAYJUC010000061.1:6874-14297 GCA_964372605.1 uncultured bacterium
CGGCATGATGACGATGAGGCCTCTGGCGACGATTCTGGTCGCTTCGGTGCTGGTTTCCGGCTGCGGCGGCGTGACCCTGAAAGAGCTCCTGGGATTTCCGGCAGACCCCACGCCCACCCAGCCCGGCCGATCTGCCGCCCGCCCGTGGGCGTTGATTAAGAACCCGGCTTTCGGGAGCCGCCCCAGCGAGCCCGAGTACATCTGGGTGGAGGAAGACAAGATCCCGACCACGGTGGGGACCATATTGTCATTTTCCGGCAAGCAGTCGCTGGTCGCGTCGCCGGAGATCGTGGCCAAGTACGGGTCCCCACCCGGCGGGGGGAAGGTGAGTTCGCTCCACGGTGGGCCCTTCGCCTCGAATTCGTCGTCGGCGGTCGCCAAGCAGACAGTCAAGGGTGAGCCCAAGTCAGCGCCTCCCGTCCTCCCGGCGCCGCCGCCGACCCGCGGCTACGTGGTCTATGTGGATACCACCCGCGTCGTCATCGATCTGACGGCCCAGGACGGGCTCAAGCCCGGGAGCATGGTGAGTCTTCGGCGGCCCAAGATCCCCATCATCCATCCGGTGACCGGGGAGTTTTTGGGGGAGCTTGAGGAGGAGGTGGCCACGGCCAGAGTCATCGAGATCCGCGAGCGATTCTCGGTGGCGGAGATCCAGGGGAGCGCGCCGGGCACTCAGATCAGGGTGAAAGACTTGGTGTTCCTCCCGTAACCCCCCAATACCCTGCCGCCGATCCAACAGCCCGTGAGACGCACCGCCACGCTCGAAGCGCTGCTCAAGGACAAAGTGAGCCAGCTCATCGGGGAGGATCTCCGCCGGATTGAGGAAGAGATCAGCCAGGAGCTCGGGTCGTCGGTGACCATGATTCACGAGATGGGGGGGTACATCGCCAGGGCCGGCGGGAAACGGCTCCGGCCGATCCTCCTCCTGCTGGCGGCTCGGCTCGCAGGCTACCGCGGCCCTCGAAGCGTGACGCTGGGGTGCGTGGTCGAGCTCCTCCACACCGCCACGCTGATTCACGACGACGTGGTGGACCAGGCCCCCCTTCGCCGGGGCCGCCCGTCGGCCAACGCCCAGTGGGGGGACGACGCCTCGGTGTTGGTGGGGGACCACCTCTACTCCAAATCGTTCTCCCTCCTCGTCCGCGACAACGATCGGGCCGTCATGGAGACCCTGGCCCGCGCCACTGTCTCCATGACCGAAGCCGAGGTGTTTCAGCTGGAACGGAAGCGGGAGGGGGCCGCCACCGAGGCGGACTACCTCCGCATCATCACTCAAAAGACCGCTTCGTTCATGTCCGCCTGCTGCCGGATCGGGGCGTTCCTGGGAGAGGCAACCCCCCGGGAGATCGAGGCTCTCACTCGATACGGGCTCGGCGTGGGTGTGGCCTTTCAGATCATGGACGACTCCCTCGACTTCGTCGCTGACCAGGTTCGCCTTGGCAAGGCCGTCGGGGCCGACCTCCGGGAGGGCAAGCGGACGCTCCCGCTCATTGCCGCGCTGGCGCGGGCAGGAGAGCCCGAGCAGGAGCGGATCCAATCGATCCTGCTGCGCCCCGCGCTGGGAGATCATGAAATCGAAGCGATCAGGCGATTTGTGGTCGAGCATGAAGGGGTTGAATACGCGCTCGGCCAAGCCCATCAGTACGGTCAAGCGGCCAAGAACGACCTGTCGCCGTTTTCTGACTGCGAGGAGAAAGAGATACTCTCCCTCATCGCCGACTACGTCGTTGACCGGGATCGATAAAGGCGGGGTTCGGGGTTAGGGGGTCGGGGTTAGGGGTTCGGGGGATCAGGATGGGAAGCGCGTTCGAGAAACTCTCAGAACCGCAGGAAGGGCCCCTTGGCCTCGAGGTTATCCGGATTCTTCACGACCTCGTCTTGCAGGTGTATCAACTGACCGAAAAATATCCTGAAGAAGAGCGCTTTGGGCTGGTTGCCCAACTTCGAAGGTCTGCTGCATCTATTCCAACGAATATCATTGAGGGTCGAAACAGGCATTCAACAAAAGAGTTTGTTCATCAGCTCTATATAGCTCGGGGCTCTCTTGCGGAAACGCAGTACCACCTCCTTCTGTCCCGTGATCTCGGCTATTTGAATGAAATGGTCTATGCGGCGATCTCTGCCGAATACGCGAGAGCTGGCCAAATGCTAAACGGGCTGATCAGAAGCCTGGAAAAACCCAGGCGGTGACCCCCGATCCCCGGCCCCCGAACCCCGTGAGCACCATCATCACGCTCACGACTGACTTCGGCACGCGGGAAGCGTTCGTCGGGATCATGAAGGGTGTGATCCTCGGAATTCACCCGAGTGTCCAACTGGTGGACCTCACCCACGAGATCGCCCCCCACGACATCCTCGAAGGCGCCCTGGCCCTGGAGGCCGCGGTGCCGTTCTTTCCGCCGGGAACGGTTCACCTGGCGGTGGTGGACCCCGGGGTCGGGACCGAGCGCCGGGCTCTGGCGCTGGCCGCGAGAGGGCAGCAGTTCGTGGGACCGGACAACGGCCTTTTCACATTCCTCCTGAACGAGCCGGGCTGGAGCGCCGTGTCTCTCGATGATCCTGCCTATGCCCTTCCCGTCATCAGCCCGACCTTCCACGGTCGCGATCGGTTCGCTCCGGCCGCGGCCCACCTCTCCCGCGGAGTCCCGTTGGACCGTCTCGGGCCTCCGGTCACCGGCCCCGTTCGGATCCGCTGGCCTCGGGCCCGCCTGGAGGGGGGGATCCTGGAGGGCGAGGTGATCCACATGGACCGATTCGGCAATCTGGTGACTTCTGTGCGCGCGGAGGACGTCGAGTCGCTGGGATCTCCCGACGCCGTGACTGTGGAAGTGGCGGGCCGCCGCATCGACGGACTCTCCCGGAGCTATGCCGACCGCGGCGCAGGAGAGCCGGGCGCCATTATCGGGTCCAGCGGGCGGCTGGAGATCTTTCTGCGCGGGGCCAGCGCCCGCACCGCGCTTTCTATCGAACGGGGCGCTCAGGTCAGGCTCTGGAAGCGATGAGGCTACGACTTAGGGGTGGAAGGCGAGGGCGACGAGGTGGAGGAGGAGGTGGTATCGGAACTGCCGCTCCCAGCGGAGCTGCCCTTCTTCTCCTCACTGAGCGCCTTCTTCCGGGATTCGGAGGGATAATCGTTCACGTAGAAGCCAGCCCCTTTCAGAATAAACGGGGCAGCGGAGAGAACCCGGTGGACCGGGCCGCCGCAGCGCTCGCAGCGGGTCAAAGGGGGATCGGACATCCGCTGGCGGACCTCAAAGGTTTCTTGGCAGCCCTCGCACTTGTACTCGTAGGTGGGCATCAGCGTTATTAATAGCATACGTTCTCGGTGTCTGTCAAAGCGCGCGCCCCGGGATTGGGCGGCGCTGGGGCTCCTGGGCCTCTTCCTCCTGACCGGATGCGCCACGGCCAAGGAGGCTCAGGTCCGGAAGCTCCAAGCGCGTTCGGCGTACGAGACGGGCCTCTCCCATCTCCGGGAAGGGCGCACCACGGTAGGGCTGACCTCTCTTCAGGAGGCCGTGAACCTCGACCCGGAAGAGCCCACCTATTCAAACAGCCTCGGGCTGGTGTTCCTCGACCTCAAACAGTTGCCGAAAGCGCAGGAGGCATTCAGGAAGGCGATCGCGCTGGACCCCGCCTACGCTATGGCCCACCATAATCTGGGCGTCGCGCTGGCTGAATCCGGCCGTTGGGAGGAGGCGGTCCAGGAATACCGGAAGGCACTGGCTTTCCCGGGGGCCGACGTCACCGTCCTCGCCAACCATAACCTGGGGTGGGCCTACTACAATCTGGGAAGGCTCAAGGAGGCAGAAGAGGTGTTGACGTTCACGCTCCGCCTCGAGCCGTCCATGGCTTCTGCCCACTACCACCTTGGGCTGGTTTTGCTCAAGGCTGGGCGGATGGAGGAGGCGCGCAGAGCCTTCTCGAAGGCCCAGGAGCTGGCCCCGGAAAGCGAATTCGGCCTGGCGGCTCAGGAGCACCTCAAGGCGTTCGGGGAGCGTCAGTAAATGGTGGGGCCTGGATTCGCAGTTGGAGTAGCATAGGGCCATGACCGAACCCCTCCCAGTGGGAAAGGTAAGCTTCGAGGAGTTCCTCGCCTGGTGTGACGAGGACACCTGGGCGGAGTGGGTGGACGGGAGGGTGATAATGGTCTCACCAGCGTCACGACGGCATCAAGACCTGGCGGACTTCCTGACATCAATCCTTCGCATTTACGTCGAAAGCCGTGGCCTCGGCGTGGTGCTGAGTGCACCTTTCCTCATGCGCCTTCCCAACATTCCCAGCGGCCGGGAGCCGGATCTTCTCTTTGTTGCCACCGCCCACGTGGATCGGCTGAAAGAAACCTACCTGGACGGCCCGGCCGACCTGGTGGTGGAAATCGTCTCGCCGGAGAGCCGGCTGAGAGACCGGGGGGAGAAGTTCGCTGAGTACGAGCTCGGCGGGGTCCGGGAGTACTGGATCATTGATCCGGAGCTTCGGGGGGCAGACTTTTACCATTTAGATCCCCGGGGGCGGTACCGGCTGGTGGAGCCGGAGGCTGAAGGGAGATATCGCTCCGAGGTGGTCCCCGCGTTCTGGCTCCGGCTGGAATGGCTCTGGCAGGACCCGCTCCCGCCCGTGCTGACCGTGCTGGGGGAGCTGGGGCTTATTCAGGAAGCGGGGCGATGAGCGTTCGCGTGCCGCCGGCGGGCAAGCTGAGCTTCGAAGAGTTCCTCGCCTGGTGCGACGAGGACACGTGGGCGGAGTGGGTTGACGGGAGGGTGGTTGTGTTCTCTCCAGCTTCGGATCCGCACCAAAACCTGATGGGTTTTCTGACCGCTGTGCTTCGCATCTACGTCGAGAGTCGCGGTCTCGGCTGGGTGCGGAATGCCCCCTTCCTCATGCGCCTGCCAGCGATTCCCAGCGGCAGAGAGCCGGACCTTCTGTTTGTTGCTCGAGCCCACCAGGACCGGGTGAAGGAGACCTATTTGGATGGCCAGGCCGACCTTGTGGTGGAAATCGTCTCGCCGGAGAGCCGGCTCAGAGACCGCGGGGAGAAGTTTGCTGAATACGAGTTGGGCGGTGTGCCGGAATACTGGATCGTCGATCCGGACCTGCGGCGGGCGGATTTTTATCGGCTGGATCCCCAGGGGCGCTACCGGCTGGCCGAGCCGGACGCAGGAGGGGCGTATTGGGCGGGAGTGATTCCGGGATTCTGGCTCCGGGTGGAGTGGCTCTGGCAGGAACCGTTGCCTTCTCCCATCCGGGCTGTCGCCGAGATTGCCGGTGTGCCCTCCGCCCTTCTCGAGGCCTTTGAGCGGGCACTTAGGGGAGGAGAGGCCGGCCCGCCGGTGGACCGGTAAGCCACTTTTTTTCCTTGACGGCCTTCCGGGGATGTAGTAAAAAGGGGTCACTGTTCGCCAACTACCTATTAAAATTCGGTATTAGCGGCTTCGTCAAATTAAGGAGTGGACGGGGAGGTGAGGAACACCCGGCCGCGGGTCGGGGAGAATCGAGCGGGAGAGAAAAAGTAGAAAGTGTCAATGCGCGTGCAGGAAACAAACGAGCAATGAATCGGAAGGTTGACTCACACACGAGGAGGCCGTGATGAGAAGGTCCGGTGTGGTAGTTCTTCTAGCGCTTCTGGCCTTCCTGGGGATGCTGGCCCCGCCCGCCCAGGCCCAGGCCCCCGCCCCGAAGGTGACCCTCGGCGGGACGTTCGAAGTCATCAATTCGGCTCACTGGAACCTCTCCCAGGTGGACGTCGACATGACCCGGGCTCGAGACTCCATCTGGTCCACCCGCCAGCGCACGGTCCTGGTCGCCCTTGGCGAGGTGGACAAAGCGAGGGGCGTGCTCGCCTTCGAGCTAGACGCCGGGTGGGGTATGACCGGCCCGGGCACGAGCGCCACCGTCCCTGGGGCAGCCCCCCAGCTGGCGTTCTCCACCGGGAATGCGTTTGGCGCGTCCAACGACCTGCTGAACGTGATCGAGATCAAGCAGATGTACGTGGACTTCCCGATGCCCCTGGTCCCCTGGCCGACGACCGTCAGGCTGGGTGGCCAGCCCGGGGCGGGGACGACGAGTTATAAGCCGGTCGTCTACTTCGACGATTTCGCCGGCGTTTATCTGGCGACGACCTTCACACCCGCCGTGAAGCTGCACTTGCTCTACGCTAAGCACGACGAGGACGGGTTTGGCTGTCCCAAGAGGAACACCGCGGGCGCCCGGGACATCGGCGCATGCGGATCGCTAGGGGTCGCCCTTTCTAGCATTGCGGTGAGTGGTGCCGTCACTCCGATTCGAACCAGCTTCCAGCGGGGTGACGATTTTGTCCTCGGCGTCAGCCTCGATACAACGCCCATGAAGGGTCTCGACGTTCGGCCCTTCTGGCTCTACTGGCTTCAGAAGGGAGTCTTCAACAACGGTCAGAACACCGCTCTCCCCACCTCAGGGATCGGTGGTATCGCCACTAACACGACCGCGTTCGGCTCGGATCAGGCGAAGAGGGAGCTGCACTACGTCGGCCTCGATTCTCGGTGGCGGTCAGGCCCCTTCTCCTTCGACCCCACGGTCATCTGGTTGTGGGGGCAGAATGATTTGTCCTGCGCGGGGGTAGCCGCGAAGGCCGGAACTTGCGGGCAGGCGGGTGGATCGACCACAGGAATCGACGTTAACGCGTGGATGGTTGACCTCCGCGGGGGGTGGCGGACCGGTCCCCTGCTTCTCGAGGGGTTCTTCCTTTACGCCAGCGGGAATGACGCGCGCGACAACCTCGGCAATACCGCCGGGCCCCTTAGTACCCAGAGTTACTTCCATCCCATCAACACGGGTGGAGGGTACGGAGCCGGGTGGTCTAACTTTATCGGCTCGAACAGTATCGACTACATCCGCTCGTACGCGGTCGGTACGTCTTTGAGTCGGGGGTCCTTCATCAGCTATGACCGTTACGGGGCCATTACCGGCAGCTTCCGGCCGAGCTACGCGCTCACCAATGCGCTGACGCTTCAGGGTCTCGTCGCGGGCCACTGGACCGCGCAGGAGGTGGACACCCATGGAGTCTTCACAGCGGCGGCCGGTTGGACCCCGGAGACGCAGGGGAGCCGTAGGGGTGGAGATCATAACTTCCTTGGCTGGGAACTTGCGTCGAACCTAATCTGGGCCTTCGCGCCCGGGCTCAACTTTGACGCGATGGTTGGTCATCTCTTCGCTGGAGACGCCCTCAACCAGTGCAAGACGGCCCTGTCAGTGGCCGGGACGGCTACTGGAACGTGCGCTGCCGGCTCGCGCGATGCCCGGGACGCCACCTCGGTGGCGGCTCGCGTCCGCTTCAGCTTCTAGTACGCCTCGGATTGCCGTTCAGCGGGGCATGGGGAGTGACCCCATGCCCCGTTTCTGTTTAGCTGCAACTCCCCTTTCCCTCTTTTCTTGACCTTACTGCCATCTG
>CAYJUC010000062.1:0-5005 GCA_964372605.1 uncultured bacterium
TCAGTCGCTCTGGAAGAACGGCAAGAACCTCTTCTACGAGCGGGGCGGCTACGCCGACATCTCGAAAATGTGCCTCTATTACATCGGCGGCATTCTCAAGCACGCTCCGGCGCTCTGCGCCATCATTGCCCCCACCACCAACTCGTACCGGCGACTGGTGCCCGGGTACGAGGCGCCCATCAACCTCGTCTACAGCCAGCGGAACCGCTCGGCGTGCGTCCGGATCCCCATGTACTCGCGCTCGGAGAAGTCCAAGCGGATCGAGTTCCGGACCCCGGACCCGTCGTGCAACCCCTACCTCTCCTTCGCGGCGTGCCTGATGGCGGGGCTGGACGGGGTCGCCAACAAGATCGATCCCGGGAAGCCCATCGACAAGGACCTCTACGAGCTGCCGCCTGCCGAGGCCAAGCGGGTCAAGCAGCTCCCCGGCTCGCTGGACGAGGTGCTGGACAATCTGGAGAAGGACCACGCCTTCCTGCTGAAGGGCGACGTCTTCACCCCGGACCTGATCGAGACCTGGATCGACTACAAGCGGAAGAACGAGGTGGACCCGATCCGGCTCCGGCCCCACCCCTGGGAGTTCGCGCTCTACTTCGACATATAAACCTCAGCGGGACTCGCTTTCTCACTCCTCATGCGGGCCGGGCTCGTCCCGGCCCCCCTTTTCTCCCATCCTCGGGTCTTTTCCTGAAGAGGCGCTGGCATCAGTTTTGCTTAAACCTATTGGTATGAAGACACGCTGGCGCATCGTCATCGTCGATGATCACGCTCCGTCCAAGGCGCTGGTTGCCGACGCGGCGAAGGTCTTGGGAGGGACGATCGTGGGGGAGGGGGCCTCCGCGGCCGAAGCGTCGGCTCTTGCAGAGCGCTGCCGACCAGACGTGATCATCCTGGCGGTGGGGCTCCCCGACGGCGACGGTGTGGAGGCGGCCAGAGCCGTGATGGACCGGTCCCCCTGCCCCATCATCCTCCTGACGAGCCGGACAGATCCGAGCGTGGTGGCGCGGGCGAGCGCTGCGGGGGTGATGGCCTTCCTCCTGAAGCCGCTCCGCTCCGAGGAGCTGGGTCCGACCCTCAACCTGGCGGTCGCCCGCTTCCGCGAGTTCGAGGCCATCAAGAAGGAGAACGAAGATCTCAGAAGGGCCATCGAGTCCCGGAAGCTCATCGAGCGCGCCAAGGGGCTGCTCATGGAGCGCGAGGGGCTCACCGAGGCCGAAGCCTTCCGCCGCATCCAGAAGGCGAGCATGGACCATCGGAAGCCGATGAGCGAGGTGGCCGAGGCGATCGTGTTGGCTGCGAGCGTGGGGAGGGCGCGCCAAGCGCAGTGACTGCCGCCCTGATGAGCATCGGGAGGGGAGTTGCTTACGCGTTCATCAGCCACGTGGCGCCTCTCGGGAAGGGCGAAATCCGAGAGGCGAGCATTTCCAGCAGGTTTCATGAGGAGGGGCACGCGCGGAGCGTTGGTACGATTGTTGCTCCGTTATTGGTAGACAGCGGTAAATAAGCGTCGAGTCCAACGCCGGACTCGGTACTGCGGCACTGGCGCCGTTTCCCAACGCGGGGACGGCGCCGTTTTTATTTCTGCGAAAACTTGGAGTGAAGCATGAACCTGCGTGACTTCTCGAAGATCGGCCACTGGCCAACGCTCTTCTCGGCCTTTCTCTACTTCGACGTGAGTTTCATGGTCTGGGTGCTGATCGGTGCGCTGGGGGTCTTCCTCGGCCAGGAATTCCAGCTCTCGGCGACCCACAAGGGACTCGTGGTGGCTCTGCCGATCCTCGCCGGGTCGCTCTTTCGTATCCCATTGGGAATTGCCACTGATCGTTTTGGGCCGAAGCGCACCGGCGCGGTGGGGCTCGTCCTGACCACGCTGCCCCTCCTCTGGGGATACCTCTGGGTTGAGGGCCTGGCGGACCTCTTCGCAATCGGTCTCCTCCTCGGGATCGCAGGGGCGAGCTTCGCCGTGGCACTGCCGCTGGCGAGCCGCTGGTACCCGCCCCGTCATCAGGGACTCGCCATGGGGATTGCGGGGGCGGGGAACAGCGGCACGGTGCTCGCCGCCTTCTTCGCTCCCCGGCTCGCCGAGGCATTCGGCTGGCGCGCGGTCTTCGGACTTGCCCTCCTCCCCGTCCTCGCCACCCTCGGCGTGTACACGCTCGTGGGCCGGGATGGGCCGGACCAGCCTTCCCCCAAACGACTTGGCGAGTACTTCGCGATCCTCAGCGAGGTGGACACCTGGTGGTTCAACCTCTTCTACATGGTGACCTTTGGCGGCTTTGTGGGGCTGGCGAGCTATCTGCCCATCTTCTTCTACGACCAGTACGGCCTGTCGCGTGTCATGGCAGGGAACTTTACCGCCTTCTGCGTCTTCGCAGGCTCCTTCCTTCGCCCCGTGGGCGGCGTCCTGGCTGACCGCTTCGGGGGCGTCAGGACTTTGACGCTCCTTTACGGGGCCGTGGGCAGCCTGGTGTTCGGCGTGAGCCTCCTTCCGTCTCTCCCCCTGACGGCCGGCCTCCTCTTCCTCGGGATGAGCGGGCTCGGGATGGGGAACGGCGCGGTCTTTCAGCTTGTGCCTCAACGCTTCCGCCACGAGATCGGTGTGGCGACCGGGATCGTCGGAGCGGCGGGCAGCTTCGGGGGGTTCATCCTGCCGTTCTTGATCGGCCTTCTCAAGGACTCGACCGGCTCCTATGGGAGCGGCTTCTTCCTCATGAGTCTCGCGGGGTTTGGGTGCGTGGCGCTTTTAGCCTATGTGCAGCGCTCTTGGCGGCGGACGTGGGCCCGCGCAGGCATGGAGGCCGTCGTCTGATGGCCGAGCTGAGCCCGGTCGAGATCTGGAAAGCGGCCAAGCACGGCTTCGATGTCTGGCCGGATCTCCTGCGCTGGGCCCAGGAGGGCACGCCGCACGACCGGATCGAGGAGCCCGACCTGCAGCGGCTCAAGTGGTACGGCGTCTTCTGGCGGAAGCACGACCGCGACCGCTACATGATCCGCATCCGGATCCCCGGCTGCGAGATGACGGCCGACCAGGCGCGGGCCGTGGCGTTCGCCGCCTATGAGGCGGGCCACGGGATCGTGGATCTCACCACCCGCGGGAACGTCCAGGTTCAGGGGTTGACGATCCAGAAAGTCCCCGGGGTGTTCGCCGCGCTCGACCGGGTGGGGCTCACCTCCAAGCAAACCGGTTTCGACAATATCCGGAACGTGACCAGCCATCCCCTCTCCGGGGTGGATCCCGGGGAGCTGATCGACACCCGCGAGCTGGCGCGGGCTCTCACGGCGCTCTTCGTCGGGAGCCGCGAGCTCTCGGATCTCCCCCGCAAGTTCAATATCGCGCTGAATGGACGGCCGGACTCTGCGCCGTCCGACTGGACGCAGGACATCGCCTGGCTCGCGGCAACGGGGCCGGACGGCATGGTGGGCTTCCGGCTTCTGATCGGTGGAACCCAGGGCCAGAACCCTCACCTCGGCTGGCACCTGCCAGTCTTCATTCGCCCCGACCGGGTGGCGGACGTGACGTACCGGATCCTCCAGGTCTTTCGCGAGCGGGGCTCCCGCAGCGCCAAGCGCACGCAGGTCCGCTTCCGCGATCTGATCGAGGGGATCGGCGCCGGCGAAGTTCTGGAAGAGACGGAACGCCGCCTCGGATACGCGCTGACCCGCTTCCCGGAGCCTCCACCCCCGCCCCGATCGCAGGAGAGCTTCATCGGATGGTTCCCGCAAAGAGAGCCGAACCACTGGGCGGTCGGTGTGGCAGTCCCCATGGGGCGGCTCACATGGGAGCAGATGGAGGGGCTCGCGATCCTTGCTCGGAAGTTCGGGGACGGCTCACTCCGGACCGCGACGGATCAGAACATTCTCCTGCCGAACGTCTCCGGCGAGGCTCGCGAACCCCTGGGGCGGGATCTGTCGGCACTCGGGCTCGCCTTCGAAGCCGATGCCCTCACGCGATCCACCGTTGTCTGCACGGGGAAGCAATTCTGCAGTCTCGCCGTCACCGAGACCAAGGGCCATGCTTTTCAGCTCCTCGAGGAGCTGCGGCGGCGCCGGGTCGAGTCCTACGGGATCCGCATCGCCATGAGCGGTTGCCCCAACGCGTGCGCCCAGCACCATACCGCGGACATCGGGCTCAGGGGTGTCAAGGTGCGGAAAGGGCTCAGGATCGTCGACGGGTTTGATGTGTACCTGGGCGGGGGCGTCTCGGAAGCGCTGGAGCTGGGGATCCTCTACAAGAAAGGTGTGCCCTCCGGGCAAATCGCCGAACTCATGGAGCGGATCATCCGGGAATTCCACACCCACCGGGAGTCCCTGGAATCGTTCAGCGCGTTCTGGCGGGGGCGGCTCGGGCAAGCGGCACCCGAGATCGTGGCGCTCGAGGAGCCGCCCACCTGGCGCTGCCAGGAGTGCGGTTATCTCCACACGGGGCAGGCCTCTCCGGGTTTCTGCCCGCGATGCGCCGCGATCCGATCGCGCTTCGTCGTCGAAGACGTGGTCGAGGCGGTGTATACGGCCGCCGACCGGTGACGTCGAGGGCCAACCCAGCCATGCCGAATTCCGCTCCGTGGCGCAAGACGATGTGCCCCTACTGCGGCGTGGGCTGCGGGCTCCTCGCGCGGATCGAGGACGGGCGGGTCACCAAGGTCAAAGGCGATCCCGATCACCCGGCGAACTTCGGCGACATCTGCGCCAAGGCGGTGCACCTGCCTCCGGCGCTCAGGACGGACGACCGCCTGCTCTATCCGAAAATCCGGACCCGCCGCGATGCTTCGCTCGAGCGCGTGCCGTGGGAGTTGGCGCTCAGGTTCACGGCGGAGCGCTTCCGCGAGATCATCGACGCTCACGGGCCCGACGCGGTCGCGTTCTACGCCTCGGGTCAGCTCTCGACCGAAGAGTATTACGTCGCCTCGAAGCTCGCCAGGGGCTTCGTCGGAACCAACAACTTCGACACCAACTCGCGCCTCTGCATGGCCTCGGCCGCCGCGGGGTACGCGCGATCGCTCGGCTC
>CAYJUC010000062.1:5105-14246 GCA_964372605.1 uncultured bacterium
CCTCGGCCGCCGCGGGGTACGCGCGATCGCTCGGCTCGGACGGCCCGCCGGCCGCGTACTCGGATATCGAGCTGGCCGATTGCTTTTTCCTGATCGGCACCAACACGGCGGAGTGTCATCCGATCACGTTCAAGCGGATCAAGAAACGCAAGCTCGCGGCGCCGGATGAACTGTTCGTGATCGTCGCGGACCCGCGCTGGACCGAAACGGCCGATCTCGCGGATCTGCATCTCCCGCTCAAGCCCGGCTCCGACATCGCCCTGCTGAACGGCATCCTCCACGTGCTCTGGAAAGAGGACCTGATCGATCGGTCCTTCATCGGCGGGCACACGACGGGCTGGGCGGATCTCCGACGCGTGATCGAGCGCTATCCGCCGGACCGCGCCGCGGAGATCACGGGGCTCCTGGCCGAGAACATCGTGGCGGCCGCGCGCCGGTTCGGGCGCGCGCGCGGGGCGCTGACGTTCTGGAGCATGGGGATCAACCAGAGCCACGTGGGAACCGACAAGAACGCGGCCATCATCAATCTCCACCTGGCGACCGGCCAGATCGGGCGACCGGGCGCCGGCCCATTCTCCCTGACCGGTCAGCCCAACGCGATGGGGGGGCGCGAGACGGGGGGCCTGGCGCACCTCCTGCCAGGCTATCGCGCCGTCACCGACGCCAACGCGCGGACAGTCGTGGAGCGGCACTGGGGAGTTCCGGCGGGGCGCATCCCGGCGACCCCCGGGCTCTCGGCGCTGGAGATCTTCGAGGCGCTGGCGCGCGGCGACCTGCGCGCCATCTGGATCATCTGCACCAATCCCGCCGCGTCCATGCCCGATCTCGACCTCGTCGAAAAGGCGCTGCGGCAGGCGGAACTGGTCGTGGTCCAGGACGCGTATCACCCGACCGAGACGACGCGATTCGCCGATGTCCTGCTCCCCGCTGCCCAGTGGCCGGAGAAGGACGGGGTCATGACCAACTCAGAGCGCCGGCTGACCTACCTGCCCAAGCTCGCGGATCCGCCGGGCGAGGCGCTTCCCGACGCGATCATCATCACCCGCTTCGCGAAGGAGATGGGCTGGAAGGAGGCGTTCCCCTACACGAGCGCGGCGGAGATCTTCGACGAGTTCGCGGCGCTCACGGCCGGGACCGTGTGCGACTACTCGGGCGTGAGCCACGCGCGGCTCGAGGCCGCCGGCCCCCTCCAGTGGCCTGTGCCGTCGCCGGGCCATCCCGGCACCGCGCGGCTCTACACGGATCGGCGCTTCCCCACGCCGTCCGGCCGGGCGCGGTTCATCCCCGTCGAGCACGACGATCCCGTGGAGCTTCCCGACGCGGCGTATCCGCTGACGCTGACGACGGGGCGGGTGCGCGACCACTGGCACACCCTGACGCGCACGGGCAAGGCGCCCGCCCTGCTGGCCCGCACCCGCGAGCCGATCCTCGAGGTGAATTCGCGCGACGCTCGCCGCGCGGGGTTGCAGGACGGCGACTTCGTGGAGATCACCTCGCGGCGCGGCAAGGCTGTCGCCCAGTGTCGGGTGAGCGAGACCATCCGCGAGGGAGTCTGTTTCCTGCCGTTCCACTGGGGACGGCAGTTCGGCTTCTACAAGAGCGCGAACAACCTGACGCTCAGCGCGCGGGATCCCGTGTCGAAGCAGCCCGAGCTGAAGGCGTGCGCAGTCCGTCTTCGCCGGCTCGCCGAGATTCTTCCGTAGGTCGAACGGAAATTTTCCGCTTGACACAACGGGGGCCTCTGGATAGATTTCCGCCGAGATGAGAGGGTCTCGCCCCGACACTTGGTGCTGGTGGTGGCGCCGCGGCTGCGGCGGGGGGCGGGAGCCCATGCGCTAGACGACTTCCGTACCGGACCCTGAACCCGCCGCAGGTCAGACTGGCCTGCGGCTTTTTTTTCCACGGCGGGCGTGTGCGGAGCACCGGGTGCCCGCCAGATGAAGGCGGGCGTGTGCGGAGCACCGGGTGCCCGCCAGATGAAAGGAGCGAAGCCCATGACACGTTACGGCCTGGTTATCCCGTTCTCCAATCCCATGCCGTTGACCGACCAGCTCAAGCTCGCCCGGGAGGCGGAGGCCCGCGGCTACGACACGGTCTGGGTCAACGAGATCAACAGTACCGATGCCGTGACCACGATGGCGCTCTTGGCGTCACACACCGAGCGGGTCAAGATCGCCTCGGGGATTATCCCCGTCCAGACCCGGACCCCGGTTGTCCTGGGGATGACCGCCGCCAGCCTCGGGAGCCTGGCCCCGGGCCGCATCGGGCTGGGCCTCGGGGTGTCGAGCCGGATCATCATCGGTCAGTGGCACGGAATCCCCTTCGAAAAGCCGATGGCGCGGCTCCGGGAAGCCGTCACCATCATCCGAAAGATTCTGGCCGGGGAGCGGGTAAGCTTCGAAGGCGAATTTTATCGCCTGAAGAACTTTCGCCTCGCTGTCTCCCCGCCCTCTCAGCCGATTCCCATCTACCTGGCTGCCCTCGGGCCCCGGATGCTCGAGCTGGCCGGCGAGATCGCCGACGGCGTCGTGCTGAACTTCGTCCCGCCGGAGGCGATTCCGAGGTCGATCGGGCAGCTCGAAATCGGGGCCCGGCGGGCGGGGCGGAGCCTGGACGGCTTCGAAATCGCCGCGTTCATCCGCGCCTCGGTGGGGGACGACGTCGAAGCGGCCCGGCAGTGGCTCGCTCGAGAGCTCACCGGCTACGCCATCGTGGACTCGTACATCCGTTTCTTTACCGCGTGCGGATTCGGAGACGAGGTGGAGGCGGTGAACCGGTGCTGGCAAGCCGGCGATCGATCGGGCGCCGTGAGAGAAATCTCGCCGCGCTTTCTCGACGCGATGGGGATCGTGGGTCCGGCCGACTTCTGCCGGCAGCGGATCAAGGACTACGCGAACGCCGGCCTCACCCAGCCGCTCGTGTTCCCGTTTACCCCTGATCCCCAGCCCTTGCCGTCCCTTCTCAGAACCGCGCAGGCGTTCCCCGGCTGACGGCATGCCGGCGGAGTTTTGACATGAACGTGATGCGTCCCAATACCTGGTCCTGGTGGTGGCGCCGCGGCCGCGGCAGGGGGTGGGAGCCCGTGCGCTAGACGATTTCAGCACCGGACCCAAAACCCGCCGCAGGTCAGCCAACTGGCCTGCGGCTTTTTTTTTCGCCGGGTCCCGAGCGGGGCCCGCTGATAGCGAGGAGGTGTGCAATGCTCGGTGTAAAAAGCCGCGTCTTCGAGCTGCCGTTTCTCCAACGTCCCCACGCGCTCTTCGAGCGCCTTATGGCCAGGCTTGACGCCCGTCAGGCGTGCCTCCTCGAATCCCTGAGCGGGCCCGCGGCGGACGTCCGCAGCTCCATGATCGCCCTGGCTCCGGTGTTCCAGATCCGGGTCAAAGGGCCGGCAGTGAACCTTCACGGCCAGGCGGCCGTTGTGGAGCATCTGCGGGTGTGCCTCCTGGCCGCCGGCGTCGTGGAGGACGATGGTGGAGCCGATGATCTCCGCGTTGTCCCGGAAGCGACGCCGCTGGACCTGCTCCGGAACGTCCAGCGCGAGTTCGCCTGGGAGGTGGAGCCGACCGCGTTGCCTCCCTTCGTCTTCGGCTTCTGCGGCTATTTCGGCTACGACGTGGTTCGCTCCCTGGAGCGCTTGCCGGCCACGCTTCCGGATGCACTCGGCTGTCCCGACATCTCGCTCATCCTCCCCCGAGTGGTCCTCTATTTCGACCACCAAGGGGGGCCGACCCGGCTCTTTTTCCACCAGATCGACGGAGATTCCTCTCCGGAAATCCTGGAGACTGTCCTGGGCGTCGTCTCTGAACCCCTGGATGATTATGAGACAGCGGATTCCCCTCCTCCATGCTCCAGCGAGCGGGACGACATGACGCGGGAGCGCTTCCTGGAGCGAGTTCAGCGGGCCAAGGAGCACATCCGGGCGGGAGACATCTACCAGGTGCAGGTGGGACATCGCGTGAGCGTCACCACGTCCCTGCCGCCGGCGCTGGCATACCGCCGGCTCCGGCGTCTCAACCCCTCCCCGTACATGTGCTTCCTCGCGCTGGACGACGTGACGCTCGTGGGGTGCAGCCCGGAGCTTCATCTGCGGGTGGAAGACGGCCGCCTTCTCATGCGTCCGCTCGCCGGGACGATCAGGCGGGGGCGCACGCCGGAAGAAGACCAGGCCCTGGCGCGGACGCTCCTGGCCGACCCGAAGGAGCGGGCCGAGCACGTGATGCTGGTGGACCTCTGCCGCAACGACATCGGCCGCGTCTCCCTCCCCGGCTCGCTCCGGGTGGACGTCTTGATGGCGACCGAGCGGTACTCCCACGTCTTCCACATTGTCTCCAGCGTCTCCGGGGTCCTCGAGGCGGGACGGGACGCCTACGACGCGCTGGCGGCGACGTTCCCCTCGGGCACGCTGACCGGGGCCCCGAAAGTCCGCGCCATGGAGATCATCGAGGAGCTCGAGGTCTCTCGCCGGGGGCCCTACGGCGGGGTGATGGGGGTCATCGATTTCCGCGGCAACCTCACGCTGGCCATCACGATCCGCACCGCCCTCTACCTCGGAGGGGAGTATCACCTCCAGGCCGCGGCGGGGATCGTGGCCGACTCGGAGCCGGAGAAGGAATGGCAAGAGACGCTTCAGAAGATGGCGGTCCTTCGAGCCGCCGTCACCGGGGAGGCGCGCTGATGGAGATTGGTGGCCTGGTGATCGACGCCTACGACAGTTTCGTCTACATCCTCTACCAGTACCTCCGTGAGCTGGGAGTCCGGCTCACGGTGCGGCGATGCGACCGGGTGGGCCTGGCCGAGATCGAGGCGCTCAGGCCGGACTTCATCTTGCTGAGCCCGGGCCCCGGGCATCCGGCAGACACCAACTTCCCCGAGGTGATCCAGCGCTTTGCCGCCACGACTCCCATCTTCGGCGTCTGCCTGGGGCACCAGGCGGTGGGTCTGGCCTACGGGGGCCGCGTGGCCCGGGCCGCCCATATCAGGCACGGCAAGACCAGCCAGATCCTTCACGACGGCCGGACGATCTTTCGGGGCATCCCGGCTCCTGCCGTTGCCACCCGCTACCATTCGCTCATCGTGGAGGCCGAAGGGCTTCCCGATGAGCTGGAGGTCAGCGCCACCGCGGCTGACGACGGCTACATCATGGGCCTGCGCCATCGCCGCCATCCGGTGGAGTCGGTTCAGTTCCACCCCGAAAGCGTGCTGACCGAGAACGGCATGCGGATCCTCGAGAACTTTCTGGAGTGCCACGTGCGCCCCCGGGCCCAAACACCGAAAAAGTACCGATCACTGAAGCAGTAGGGCTGGCCGCTGGCCCCGGGCAAACCTTCCCTTGAAACGGCCGCCCAAGGAATGGGCAGAAGGCTTGGGTTGCCTACGGAAGAGGCAGGTGGTGGGTCCTGAAGGAAGCGCTAGAGAACCCCTAACCCCCCTCGAAACAAAGATCTTTCGTCTCCCTCCGGTATCGGCGCCCCAGGCACGGGGATTGCTTTCACAGTTACTTTGAGACTCCTGAGGACAACGGCGTCCCTGGAGAGCAAGGCAACGGCGCCATGAGTCTATCCCGGCATTTTGGGCCGCATTAAGGGCGCAACGGGACGCTCGGGGGCAACGCGGCCGGAACAACGTCCAAAGAAAGGAACCTGCCATGTCAGAGGGCACCCCATCCGCCGACGCTAAGCTTCACAGTCGCCGGGAGTTCCTCAAGACTTCGGCGCTCGGGATCGCCGGCGCCGGGGTCGCGGGAGGGTTGTCGTTCCCCGCCATCCTTCGGGCTCAGGAGAAGGGGCCGATCAAGGTCGGCATCCTGCATTCCTTGAGCGGCACCATGGCCATCAGTGAGGCGCCCATCAAAGAAGTGGTCCTGATGGCCATTGACGAGATCAACCGGGCCGGCGGGGTCCTGGGGCGCAAGGTGGAGCCGCTGGTGGAGGATCCGGCCTCCAACTGGGACCTGTTCGCCGAGAAGTCCAAAAAGCTCCTGCTGCAGGACAAGGTGGCCACGGTCTTCGGGTGCTGGACTTCGGTGAGCCGGAAGTCCGTCCTGCCGGTCTTTGAGAAGAACAACGGCCTCCTCTTCTACCCCGTGCAGTACGAGGGCGAGGAGTGCTCGAAGAACGTGATCTACACCGGCGCCACCATCAACCAGCAGGCGACGCCGGCGATCGACTATCTGATGAGCCCGGAGGGCGGGGGCAAAAAGAAATTCTACCTGCTCGGCTCCGACTACGTCTACCCGCGGACGACGAACAAGATCCTGCGGCTCTACCTCACCAAGGTGAAGAAGGTCCCCGAGGCGAGCATCGCGGAGGAATACACGCCGTTCCACCACCAGGACTACCAGACCATCGTGGGGAAGATCAAAAGCTTCAGCGCGGCGGGAGACGCGGGGGTGATCAACACCATCAACGGCGACTCGAACGTCCCCTTCTTCAAGGAGCTCGCCAACCAGGGCGTGACCGCCGACCGGACCCCGACCATGTCGTTCAGCTTCGCCGAGGTGGAGCTGCAGACCCTGGATGTCAAGCCGCTGGTGGGGCATCTGGCCTCCTGGAACTACTTCATGTCGCTGAAGACGCCGGAGAACCTCAAGTGGGTGAAGGCGTACAAGGAGTGGGCCAAGAAGCGTGGCATCCCCGACAAGCAGGCCGTCACCGATGACCCCATGATGCACGCGTACGTTCACGTGCACCTCTGGGCGAAGGCTGTGGAGAAGGCGAAGAGTACCGACGTGGACGCGGTGCTCAAGGCCCTCGAGGGGCTCGAAATCCAGAGCCCGGTGGGCAAGTACAAAGTCGACGAGAAGAACCATCACACCTGGAAGCCCGTGTATATCGCAAAGATCCGGGCGGACGGCCAGTTTGAGGTGGTCTGGAAGACCAAGGGGTGGGTGGCGCCGGAGCCGTGGAGTCCTGTCACCTATCCCGGTCGCGCGTGCGACTGGAGCAAAGACGGGAAGGGCTCCTACGACCTCGTCGGCGGAAAGCGCGTGTGGCTCTCAGAAAAGTAACGGTTGGAGCCGTTCTCACCCTCCTGATCTGGCTGGGGATCACCGGGCCCGGGGTGGCGCCCGCCGCTCCCGGGCCCGGGGTCTCTGATCTCGAGGCGCTCGCCAGCAAGCTTGCCAAACCCGCCACTCAGAAGGAAGCCATCCTCGCGCTTCAGGAGTTGGGTGATCCATCGGTGGAAGCGCTCTTGAGGGCGCTCAAGGAAGGGGCCCTCTACCGGTGGACGGAAGGAGTGGCCGTCCTCGGGGACGACGGCGCCCTGAAGGACGTGAGAGGTCGGCCGATCCTGGACCCTCAGGGAAAACCGGTCTCACCGCGGGAGGGGCAGGAAGCGATTGCCCTGGAGGAGGGATACTTCGGCCTCGTTCAGCGGATCCTCGAGCGCCTGGAGGTCTTCGGCGCGGATCGGGAGGTGAGAAAATCGGCTGCGTTCAAGCTGGGGACTTCGGGAGACCTCTCGACGATCCCCCTGCTCGCCCGGGCCGTCGAGCGGGAAGCGGACCCCGAGGTGAGGGCGGCGATCGAAGAGGCGCTGGTGAAGCTCCAGCTCTCGGCCGCGGACCCCGCCACGCGCGCGCGCGCCGCAGAATCGCTGGGCCGGCTCAGGTCCGAAGCGGCCCTCTCCCAGCTTCGGGCCATGCTCCTGCAGGAGGCCGACCCCGCCGTGAAACAGGCCCTGAAGACGGCGGTCGAGCGCATCGAGTCATTCCTCGTCATCCGGAATGTCGTGGGGTACTTCTTCAACGGCGTGAGCCTGGGCGCCGTGCTGCTGATCATGAGCCTGGGGCTGGCCGTGACCTTCGGGCTCATGGGCATCATCAACATGGCGCACGGGGAGATGCTGATGCTCGGCTCCTACACCGCGTACGTGGTGCAGGAGCTCTTCGCCTCGCGTCTCGCTTCCCATCAGGACTACTATTTCTTCCTGGCCCTGCCGCTCTCCTTCGTGGTGGCCGGTGCCGTGGGCTTGCTGCTGGAGAGCGGGATCATTCGTTTCCTCTACGGCAGGCCGCTCGAGACGCTGATCGTCACCTGGGGGATCGGGATGATCTTCCAGCAGTCCGCCCGCCTCTACTTCGGCGACCAGACCAGCGTGAACTCTCCCACCTGGTTCAGAGGCGGCGTGGAGGTCATGCGGGGGCTGATCTTCCCCTGGAGCCGGATCTTCATCGTCGGGCTCGCGCTCCTCTCTCTGGCGGCGCTTTATTTTCTGCTTCACCGGTCCTATGCGGGGCTGAGAGTCCGGGCCGTCATGCAGAACCGGGGGATGGCCTCCTGCCTCGGCGTCTCCACGCGGAAGGTCGACGCCCTGACCTTCGCCCTGGGAACGGCGCTCGCGGGGGTCGCGGGATGCGCGCTCGCCTTGATCGGCACCGTGGATCCTGAGGTCGGCAAGACGTACATTGTGGACTCCTTCATGGTCGTGGTCCTGGGCGGCGTCGGAAAGCTCCTCGGGACCGTGGTGGCCTCGTTCGGGATCGGCCTCGGCGGGAAGCTCCTGGAGCCGTCCATCGGCGGGACAGCGGCCGCGATCTACGCCAAGGTGGCCATTCTGGTTATCGCGATCTGGTTCCTCCAGTGGAAGCCCACCGGCATCTTCCCCGCAAAGGGCCGGGCGGCAGAAACCGCATGAGTCAGACCGTGGGCCCCGCGATCGGCATGCGGAGCCCGGACCGCCACCTTCTGTGGATGGGGCTCTTCGGAGTCGTCTTTGTCCTCGGGTTCCCCCTGGCCAATGCGTTTGGCGTTCTCTCGGACTACTACCTGAACCTCTTCGGGAAGTACCTCTCGCTCGCCATCCTCGCCCTGGGGATGGACCTGATCTGGGGGTACACCGGGATCCTCTCCCTGGGCCAGGCCATCTTCTTCGGGATCGGGGCCTACTCCATCGGGATGACCATGATGCTGGAAGGGAGCGGCAAGGGCGTGTACGGGGAGCCGGTCCCGGACTTTATGATCTGGAACCAGGTCTACCAGCTCCCCTTGTTCTGGAAGCCGTACAAGTATTTTCTCTTCGCCTTGGTCTCGTCGGTTGTACTTCCGGCGGCGCTGGCCGCGCTCATCGGTTTCCTGACCTTTCGCCGGAGGCTCCGCGGCACCTACTTTGCCATCCTCACCCAGGCAATCGCCTTCG
>CAYJUC010000063.1:0-9312 GCA_964372605.1 uncultured bacterium
ACGCTACGGCGTCGATCTGTCCCGGACCCGGGAGATGTTTCACGAGGCCATTCAGATCATCCGCCAGGCATGGACCCAGGAAACGGTCACGTTTCACGGCGCGCACTACCGCTTCGACGAAGTGCCGGTCAGGCCGAAACCGCTCCAGCGCCCGCATCCCCCCATCTGGATGGCCTGCCTGAGCCCGGAGACCTTCGAGCTGGCCGGCCGCTACGGCTTCAACCTCCTCTTCGGCACAGTCTTCGGGCTCCCCCCCGAAAAGGCGAAAGAGCTGTTGGTCTCCTATCGCCGGGGATTGGCTGCCGGGGGATACAAGCCCGACGAACGCCGGCGCGCCTCGCTGATGATGGTCTACGTGGCGGATACGATGGAGCAGGCCCGCGCGGAGTTTTCTGATCCGGTGATCTGGTACTACCGGACCATTGCCAAGTACGTGGCCCCACCGAAGGGGGAGGCGCCGGTCAAGAGCTACGAGATGTACGCCAGGATCCGGGACCTGGCCGCCACCGCCGGATGGGATGATCTCCTGAAGCGAAAGGCCGTGATCTGTGGCGATCCCGATTTTGTTGTCGAAGAGCTGACGAAAGCACAGGACGTTTACGGGTTCACCGATCTCCTATGCTGGACCCGGCTCGGCGGGCTGGACCATCGGAAGGTCCTTCGCTCCATGGACCTCATGAGCACGAAAGTCTTCCCCCACTTGAGGCCCCTGGCGCCGCCACCGCTGCCGGAGTCCCTGTGAGGGCGAAACCATGGCGAGGTTCAGAAAGGTCGCGCGCGTGGATGACGTTCCGGAAGGGCAGGGGATCGCCGTGGAGGTTGAGGGGAAACGGATCGCGCTGTTCAACATCGATGGCGAATTCTTCGCGATCGAAGCGACCTGCGCCCAGCATCGCGCGCCCTTGGAGAAGGGCCTGATCCAGGAGCGAAGCCTCCATTGTCCCTGGCACGGCGTGGCGTTCGACGTGGCGAAGGGGATCTGCGCGGCATTTCCGGCGGAGACTTCTGCGGCCACCTACGAGGTCAAAGTCGAAAGGGCTGACATCCTGTTGGCCATCTGATGCGCACAGGAGGCACGGCGATGAGGGACGACAATCTCGCAACCGGGGCCCAGCAGAGGGCCTTCGACGAGTGGGTGGACAGCCTCAGCGCGTGGCAGCGCGACGTCGGGGTCGATCCCGATTGGATCGCGCAGTACCCCCTGACGACCAAGTTCGCCGACACGATCGAGCCGGAGATCACATTCGGCCGGTTCGCCGGCGAGTTGAAATGGGAGCGGATCTCAGACATCCCGAATCAAGAGATCAGGGACGAGCTGCTCCGGCTGATCGTCTTTCAGGCCGATCCCGAAATCCGGTCCGTGGAGCAGTCGCGTCATCTGTTGGATAACGCTCCGACCGAGCACGATCGTCAGCGGCTGCTTCGCCACATGGCGGAGGAGACCCGGCACGGCTGGCAGATGGGGTACTTGATGGTGACGCACTTCGGCGACGAGGGCCGCCGCGAGGCGCAGGCCCTGCTCGAGCGGCGCGCCAGCCGCGGCGAGAGCCTGATCGGCCTGTTCAACCTGCGCCTCAACTGGCTCGAGGTCTTCTCCTGGCACAACTGGGGCGATCGCCTGGGGAAATACCAGCTGAAGATGCTCGCAGGGTCCGGCTTCGTCCCGCTTGCCCGCAGCATTCCGCCCATGCTCAGCGAGGAGGCGTTCCACCTCCTGATCGGCTACCAGGGGATGAAGCGAATGGTCCAGGGCGGCCGGGTTCCCATCGAGGTCCAGCAGCGGGCGATCAACAAAATCCTGGGAGCCTGCTACGACGGCTTCGGCGGCGAACTGTCCCGTCACGCTGAGCGCACGTACGATTGGGGGATCAAGGCGCCGTATGCGGGCGTCGAGTCGGCGCCCCCGGCCCGTCTCAACGAGGTCGCGTGTCAGGCGTACAGGCAGGAGGTGGACAAGATCATTCAGACGATGAACCGGCTTCTCCCGCCCGACGGCCCCAAGCTCTACGCGACGGATCCGCGATTCAACCGTCACAAAGGCCCGTACAAAGGCCAGCCTTACGATCCCCGTGGAAACCTGCTGAGGGAGGAGGAATGGGCCGCCGCCTTGCCAGAGATGCTGCCGACGGCCGCCGACGAGGCGATGCTGAGCGAGCTGCTCAAAGACCCTGGATGGATGGCCCCGCCGCGGGCCGGCGCGCCAGGCGAGTGACGGCCATGGAAGTATTTGCCGGGATCGTTCAAACCCTTAAAGAATTGGCCGGAATGCCGGAGGAGTACAGGCTGGCGGTCAGCAAGATCGTGGTGAGCCACGCGGTGAATGAGATCGCCGGCGCTGAAGCCTACGACGAGCCGGCGATCCGGCTGGCGCCGACCCCATATCACAAATGGCTGGCGTGCCGGATCGCGATGGAGGAGTACGGCCACCACGTCCATTTCTCCCGCCTGGCCGGCCAACTGGGGGTGCCCGCAGAGGCGCTCGATCACCGGAAGCGGCACTTGAGCGTCATGGACCTCCCCATGTCGACCTGGCCCGAGTTCGTCGTCATCAAGGCCATCGGCGACCTCGCCGAGGTGGTCATGGTTGAGGAGCTCCAGCATTGCTCCTTCCTGCCCCTACGGGATCTGGCGGTCAAAACCATGCCGGAGGAGAAGTTCCACGCCGGCTTCGGCCGGGATCAGACGGGGGAGCTGGTCAAGACGCCTGACGGCCGAGAGGCAGTTCAGCGCGCCGTCGATCTGGTCTATCCGGCGATGCTCCCGTTTTTCGGCAGCTCCAGCTCCCGGAACAGCGCGCTCTTCCGCCGATGGGGCATCAAGCGGCGGACCAACGACGAGATGCGCGCGGACTACGCAGAGCGCGTCAAGCGGCTGGTAGAGGGCGAGTTCGGGCTCAGTGTGCCGGAAGTCGCCTTCCCAGCAGCTCACCAATTCGGCAGCCGGGAGGCAGAGGAGGAGTGAGCCATGGGCAAGTTTCAGGTGATCGATGCTGACGGCCATTGTGTGGAGCGAGACCGGGGAGTCCTCGAGTACGCCGAGTACAGGGGGCGACCGTTGAAGGGGACGGACCCCGCCATCTCGATCTGGCCTTCGCTGGACGGCTGGTTCCGGCCCGCCGGTGACGGCCTCGCTGCCGGCGAGCCGGAAGCGTGGGTCTCTTTCCTGGAAGACGCGGGGCTAGAGATGACGTTCCTCTACCCCACGAACGGCCTGGCCTCCGGCCTGATCCAGGACCGGGAGTGGTCGGTCTCCCTGGCCCGGGCGTATAACGACTGGCTCTACAACAGCTATACGAAGCGCGATGCCCGCCTTCAGGGCATCGCCTTGATCCCTACCCTGGACGTGTCCGCGGCCGTGGCCGAGCTCCGGCGGGCGGCCACGCAGCTGGGGATGCGGGGGGCGGTGTTGCCGGCAGCCACGGTGATGGGCAAGGCCTACGGCCATCCGGACTTCGACCCCCTCTGGGCGGAGGCCGAGCGGCTGGACGTGGCGCTGGGGGTCCACGGCGCCCCCAGCAAGGGGTTCGGCTTCGATTTCTTCGACAGCTTCATCAAGACGCACACACTGGAGCACCCCTTCGCCGTCCTGATCCAGTTCACCAGCATGATCTTCGACGGCGTCTTCGAGCGCTTCCCCAACCTGCGGGTGGCGTTCCTCGAGTGCGGGGCGGGGTGGGTCCCGTACATGATGGACCGGATGGACGAGGAGTTCGAGCGGCGGGGGGCCCGCTGGGCGCCTGCCCTCAAGCGCAAGCCCAGCGAGTACATCCGGAGCGGGAACCTCTACTTCTCCTGCGAGGTGGAGGAGAAGACGCTGCCCTACGTGATCGAGTTTGTGGGGGAGGACAACGTCTTGTTCGCCACCGACTACCCCCACGAGCGCCGGCGCGAGCAGTTCCTCCGCGACATCCCGGAGTTCGCCGAGCGGGCGGACCTCTCGGACAAGGTGAAAGAGAAGATCCTCCGGCGCAACGCCCAGCGCTTCTACCGGCTGGATTGAGGAGCCAGCGCAAGAGTGGGCTGCGCCTGCGGCGACGTTCTGAGAGCGCCTGAACAAGGCAGCCGGGAGGCGCCCGGCCCGGGTGGGGCGTGGCTGCCTCACTCCGAGGGCAACCTCCTTTTCCCAACTCTCGAAGATCACAGCCGTTTCGCCTCGTGAGCCGCTGGCACCGCGGTTGCATACCAAAGTATCGGACGAGCCGGAGTCGGAGGAGCGCGGCGGGTAGATGGGCGCACTTCTCGAGCGGATCAAGAGCTATCTGGAGAGCCACCACGTGCTGACGCTGGCCACGGGAGACGAGGGGGGGCCCTGGGCCGCATCCCTCTTCTACGCGAGCGATGACGCGCTGAACCTCTACGTGCTCTCCGACCCGGCTACCCGCCACGGCCGGGCCATCGGCCGGGGCGCGCGGGTGGCCGTAACAGTTCACGGAGAAACTAAAGAGTGGACAGCGATCCAGGGGATTCAGCTCTGGGGAACCGCCAAGGAGGTGAAGGAGGCCGGCGACGTTTTCGCCCGCTATGCCGGCAAATTCCCGTTTGCCGCGGCCCTGATCCCCGAGGGTGGGCCCCATCGCTTCTACCAGATCACCCCCCGGTGGATCCGCTTGATCGATAACTCGGAGGGGCTCGGCTTCAAAGAAGAGATCTCTCTGGAATACGGAGGGCCATCATGGCTCGCGGGGGATTCCCCTGACGCGGGAGGATCAGCATGAACTTTACGGACATCATCTACGAGAAGAAGGGTGGGGTGGCGCGGATCACCATCAACCGCCCTCAGGTGCTCAACGCGTTTACCAACCACACCCTGGAGGAGATGCTGGAGGCATTCCACGACGCGGGGAAGGACGGAAGCATCGGGGTCATCGTCCTGACCGGGGCCGGAGATCGGGCGTTTTCGGCCGGGGGCGATGTGAAGTGGGAGCGGGCGGGAGGGGAGGAGGGCAACTGGGACCGCTTCCCCGATGTTCACAACGCGATGCGGTGCACCCTGAAGCCGGTGATCGCGCGGATCAACGGCTACGCCATCGGCGGCGGCCACCACCTGGCCTACTTCTGCGATCTGTCCATCGCCTCGGAGCGGGCCATCTTCGGCCAGAACGGTCCCCGCGTCGGAAGCCCGGCGGACGGCTTCTACGTCAACTACCTGATCCACGTGGTGGGGGCGAAGAAGGCCCGGGAGATCTGGTACCTCTGCCGGCGCTACACGGCTCAGGAGGCGCTGGGCATGGGACTGGTGAACGCGGTGGTCGCTCACGAGCAGCTCGACGAGGAGGTGGACAAATGGTGCCGGGAGATCCTTGAGGTGAGCCCAACCTGCATCCGGATCCTCAAGGCCTCCTTCGAGCGCGCCTTCGACCACCTGCGGGACCTCCCCTTCTCCGTCCAGCGCCAGATCGCGCCGAATTTCATGGGGAGCGAGGAGCAGCTGGAGGGGCAGACGGCGTTTCTCGAGAAGCGCAAGCCCGACTTCTCCCGGTTCAGGCAGTGAGCGCGAAACCGGAGGTATCCGAAATTCACGCGAAGGAGGATCGCTATGACACCCGGCGTTGATCCGATGAGCGTGGTGGGTGATCTGGGCTGGCCCAAGGGCAAGCTTGGGAGTGACAGCGAAGGGCCCCCGAAAGTGGAGCGGCTCCTTCGTCACTTCCAGGAGCACGAGCGCAAAGAGGGACAGACGCTAGAGGAGTATCGCGAGATCATCGAGCGCGTGGGGAACCCCATGGTCAAATTTGTGCTGAACCTGATCGAGCTCGACGAGACGAAGCACCACGAGGTGGCCAACGCGATGCTCGCCACGCTGGAGAAGAATCTCTTCTGGCGTCACCCCCCGGCGGCGCTGGACGTGTTCCGGGGCGTCGGGGCGGAGAAGGAGGAGCTGCTGGCGCTGGTGCAGAGGTTCGTCCAGCTGGAGCGGGACGGGATCAAGGAGTACAAGCGCCTCCTTTCCGAGGCGAAGGACTACTACGAAGGGCTCTTTTCCGTGCTCCTGCGCGCGCTCATCCAGGACTCCGAGAAGCACCTGATGTTCCTGGAGTTTCTACGGAAATATATCCAGACGGCGCGTTCTTAATTTTATCCGCGCGACGGCGGCGCGCGCCGCCGTCGCCGATCGGCGCGCCGGCCCCTCAACTCCTTGAGCCCCCGGTAGAAGCGCCCCCGCCTCGGAACGCCCCACAGTGGGGCACCCATGGGACACAGTCGCTCCCAGCCGCCTCATTCTATCGGCCTATCTGACGGGAGGTTGCCGCCCAAGGGGAGTCCTGGCATGCCCTTTGCACGCTTGACGGGCGGTCGGACTACTCAAAAAGGAGGGAAGGTCATGGGAAATGCGATGGCGGAGGTCAAACGGCGCCTGGAGTCGGAGCTCGGGCGAATCATGGAACGGCTCGGTCAGATGGGGGAGCGCAAGTCATCGGGAGGCTCGCCGGCGCCCGGCGCCACGACAGGTGACAACGTGGACGAGGACCGCGAGATTAGCTTCGCGACGAGAAGCCTTCTGGTGGAAAAGGCCAGGAAAGTTGCGGAGGCGCTGGAGCGGCTTCGTAACGGGGAGTACGGGATCTGTCAGGAGTGCGGAGAGGCGATCGCGCCCCGCCGCCTCAGAGTCATTCCCGAGGCGTCGACCTGCGTTCGGTGCCAGGACCGGCTCGACCGCATGGCGAGACGGCTTGAGACGGTCGGGGCGGGTGTGGCGGATGATGGCGACGAGTCCTTCGACGACAGCGCCGGTTGACCGGGCGGAGCGAGCTCCGATGCTCGACGCGCTCGCCGCCCGCACCACCCTTCGCGCGGGCGGGGCGCGTGCCGGTGACGGCCCGGATTCAGTCGCCGGCTTGCATGAAGGGGTAGCGGAAGTCGGCCGGCGGCACGAACGTCTCCTTGATCGCGCGCGGGCTGACCCAGCGGAGCAGGTTCAGGACGCTTCCGGCCTTATCGTTGGTCCCGGAAGCCCGGCCTCCGCCAAAGGGCTGCTGGCCGACGACGGCGCCCGTCGGCTTGTCGTTGATGTAGAAGTTGCCCGCCGCGTGGGTCAGGGCATCGGTGATCCTGACGATCAGGGCGCGGTCCTGCGCGAAGACCGCGCCGGTGAGAGCGTACGGCGAGCCGCGGTCGCAGAGCTCGAGCGCTCCGTCCAGGTCCTTGTCCTCGTAGACGTAGACGGTCAGCACGGGGCCGAAGATCTCCTCGCGCATGAGCCGGAGGTCGGGGCTCTTCGCCAGCACCACGGTCGGCTCGATGAAGTAACCTCGGCCGTCGTCGCACCGCCCCCCGCAGAGGATCTCCGCATCGGGCGAGCGCCGCGCGAGGTCGATGTAGCCCTTGATGGTCTCGTACGCGTTCCGGTCGATGACGGCGCCCATGAAGTTGGTGAAGTCGGCGACGTCTCCCACGCGGAGCTCCGAGACCTGCTCCAGCAGGCGCTTCTTCAGCGCGGGCCAGATGGAAGCGGGGATGAACGCCCGCGAGGCGGCCGAGCACTTCTGGCCCTGGTACTCGAAGGCGCCGCGCGCCAGCGCCGTCGCCAGGGCGGGCACATCGGCCGAGGCGTGGGCGAAGACGAAATCCTTGCCGCCGGTCTCTCCGACGATCCTCGGGTATGCCCTGTAGTTCCGGATGTTCTTTCCCACCGCCTCCCACATCCCCTGGAAGGTCGCCGTCGAGCCGGTGAAGTGGACTCCGGCCAGGTGGGGAGAGACAAGCGCCGGCTCGCCAACCTCGGGCCCCGCGCCCGGAACCATATTGATAACCCCGGGGGGAAGCCCGGCCGCCTCCAGGATCTCCATGATGAAATGGGCCGAGTAGACCGCCGACGAGGCGGGCTTCCAGACCACCGTGTTTCCCATCAGGGCGGGGGCGGTGGGCAGGTTGCCCGCGATGGAGGTGAAGTTGAACGGCGTGACGGCGAAGACGAACCCCTCCAGCGGCCGGTGCTCGAGATAGTTCCAGGAGCCCGCTGACGACGCCGGCTGCTGCGCGTAGATCTCCTGCATGTACAGGACGTTGAACCGCCAGAAGTCGGCCAGCTCGCACGCGGCGTCGATCTCCGCCTGATGGACGGTCTTCGATTGCCCAAGCATGGTGGCCGCGTTCAGGACCACGCGGGACGGGCCGGCGAGCAGCTCGGCGGCCTTCAAAAAGATCGCTGCCCGGTGGTGCCAGGGCATGCGCGACCATTCCGGCCAGGCCCCGAGCGCCGCCCCGATGGCCCGCCCGACCTCCTTCGCCCCGCCCCGGTGCCAGATCGCCAGGACGTGGCTGTGGTCGTGAGGCATGAGAGCCTTGGCCGTGTTTCCGGTCTCGACCTTCCTGCCGCCGATCCGGGGAGCGATGTCGATGACCTGGCCAGACTTCTCCTCGAGCTGCCGGCGGAGCGCGCCGCGCTCGGGGGTCCCGGGAGCGAAAGAGAGGACGGGCTCGTTGCGCGGATGGGGGACGCTGAAGATGCCGTTCGACATGGCTCGTGCTCCTTGGGCTTCACGCTGGACGGCCGTCGGGTCGGGTCGCGCCAGCGGAATACCGCCACTCCTTAGAACAGTAAGTTCCAGGGGTGTCCACGAAATCGGGTCAACTCCAGATTAGCAGAGAACCGCAATGATGTTACCGCCGCAGTGCGTTCTCCGAGGATTCCCTGCCTCGACCCGCCATTGCGCGCGGCCTCCGGCATCAAAAAAACCTATTTGACGCTCTGGAGGTATCGGATGTCCGCCTTTGATCCGCCTTGAACGACAACAAGACCGAGCAATGGTCCCCACTGTATCGAAAGTAAATTCGCCCACTGTCTCCGTCACCTGTTTTGAAGTGCTGTTCTTTCCAATCCGGGGCGGCCGCCAACTGCGCGCCCCTGGTCTGCCCTGAGCGTGTGGACAATTCTCGGAGCATAAGGAGTGCCGGCTCAGGATTCTTCAGTCTGCCGCTCACCACCACGTCGTTTGAATCGCGAAGGAATTTAACGTTTGGAAGTAGCGTCGCTGTGATTTTTATTTCCCTGTCGCGGGCTTCCCTGCGGCCGTTTAACCGTCCTGAGCTCTTCTCGATCTGTCGCCAGGCCTCTTTAAGCTGTGTGTTTGTTACCCGCAGCTCCTCCCGTAGTCGAGCGTTCTCCCTTCTTACTTCGGACATCTCCGCATCGCAAAACCCAATCCACTCCTCCAGGCCAGGAGTCTCCCTCTCGCGCGGCTCGGAAGAGCCGCGCGAAGTTCCTGCGAATAATCGTCTCACCAGAGATGCGATCCGCTTCATTCTTCGAACCTTCGTGCCATCATCGCGGTACCCCGAGCGGTTGATGAAAACCTGCCTCAGCCCATCGCTT
>CAYJUC010000063.1:9412-14226 GCA_964372605.1 uncultured bacterium
GCTTGTCGTAGCCAGCAGGGCTGATATGGATCTCCTCGCCGAGAGCGGCAGCATCATTAGGAATGGTGAGCGGCAGTTGCCCGCCGCCGTGCTTCACGGCGTGCATCAATGCCTCGACAGCCACCTCGCCAAGCACACAGATGCGTTCTGGCCTGATCTCGTTAAGCTCATGGGACAGATGCGTTGCAGAACATACCTCGATAAGGTATCGCGCGGCGCGGCCGCTCGGGAACTTCGTTTCGTTGAAGCATTTTACCGCATGAACAAAATAGAAGTGGTTGCTCCTGAAATCGTCTCTGAATTGCTTTGGCGAGCGGCATGACGTCCAACCGAGTTTACGGAAAACCCAAAGGAGCTTCTTTAGCAGCGGATCAGCGTCGTTCACCCACAAGCCCCCGTCAGGCGGCGGGTTCACACCGATAAATAGCAGTCTGACCGGTTTGACGAACGGCGGATACGGCGCAACCCGGGGCGGGTGGCTGGCCCCGTATTGAGTGAGGTTCCGAGACGCTTCACAATTCCCATAGATGCCAAACGAGCTCATAACCCTTTTCTCAAGCTCTCGGCACCACGCTCGGTAGTCAGAATCGAGCGTCGCCAGCACGCTGGAAAGCGTTGGTTTTTCATCGTCGATTTCATTTCGACTCCCACGGAGTCGTCTCACCTTCGAATGGGTTAGCAATCATGGCGTTCTGGAGTGTGCCGGAAAGAATCCAGTCCAGGTTGTTGGTGAAGATCGCTGTGTAGTGCCGAAACTAGTCAGCAGGTATTCGAAGCTTTGGACGTGCTTCGAATGTAGGAGCACCGGCCGCCGTCGCTCGCTTCATCGCTGATCGCGATAACCGCACGACCTTGTTGTTGAGCTGACGAAATTCTTCGCGATCAGCGTTGCCCGCGAAAAGAGCCGGGATTGGAGTTTTCAGCATCTTGATTTCGTCGTCTGTGAGCGGATCGCCCAGGAGCGTTCCTTCCTGCCGAATTGCCCAGAGGAACCATTCCGCACTCTGCTCGGGATTCACGGCTCGCCTTCCATAAGCAGCCCCAACTACCAAACCCATCAGGCAGGTAGAAAGGACGCAGCAACCAACAATCATGACGAGGCCAACACCACGTCTCTTCACGCCCTTATTCACCCCCGACAGTTCCCGGGACAGGAGACTACCAGTCGGTACAAGTTCTCCCTTTCCACCTCACTCCCAGGCTCAGTTTCAAATCTGCAGGAGCAGCCGCATCTATGGGATGCCAGCCCAAATTGCATCTGTAGCCCAACGAGCAACGCCAGCAGCGTAGGACTTCACCTTGACATCACCCGCTCAGCCGTGCAAGTACAGCCCGGGCAGTAGTCGAAAGACCGTTGGGGTCAAGAGCGGCCTCGAGCTGCCTCAACTCACGCGTCAATTCATAGACCTCCAGACGGCCAGTTACGTCGAGGTCGGCCCACGCAGGATGAGGGCGGACAACGGGCCCCGGTCCGCCGCGGGGCCGCCAGGCGGTGGTCGCTTGCTCGATCAGATCGTCACGGGCCGCCATGGCGTCTCCAGGTGCGTCGATGCGCGTGGTGATGAGCTCATGACATCTCCAGTCTGATGTCGATCCCGCGGCGCCTCAGGCACTCCGTCATTTGGCGCCGGGCACGGCCGAAGTTTTTAAGGAACGTGTTCGTTCGCATGCGAAGACGCTCGGCGAGGTGTGCATCGGGCTCCTCTCCGTCGTTCTCGAGCCGTGCGGTGAGCGCCGCCGCTGGGCGGGCTGGCAGCTGCGCGAGGCACTCTTCGATGGCTTGCCGGACCCTGTGGTCAGGGACCTTCGTGCCCGGGAGGTTTGCCGCATCCTCGCTAGCCAGGCGGTCGAGCTCCTCGATCTCGACCGGATCCAGCCGGTTCCGGCGCAACTCGGACACGGCAAGGTTCCGCGCGATGCGGATGGCGAAGCGCAGAAGCGGCTCGGGCCTGCCGTCCGGAACCAGGCGTGGCGCGGCCTGCCACACGCGGAGCAGGGACTCCTGGAGGACGGCCTCAGTGTCCACCCGGGTGGCAAAGGAGCGGAGGCTGTCGCGCAGCCGCGCCTCGGCGCCGGCGAGCCAGCGGGCGAAGGCTGCAGCGTCGGCGGCGGCGATCTCAGTCAGCCACGGCTCCAGGCTGTCGGTCACGGATGGCTGAGCGCTGGCCATAGCAGCAGACCGTCTGGAGCTGCTACTGCCGAAGGCTCAGGTGGAGCGCCGTGCCCAGACTCTTCAGCTCGATTCGGATAGGCGCATCTCCCGGCCGCTCTCGTTCGAGCAGCAGTACCAGCCGGATGATCTGCCCGGCCTCGACCCGACCCGGCCGAGTCGTCCCCTCACCGATCGTCGCGCCCATCTCGGTGCCGTCTTCCCAGATCACCCGCACGTCCCTCGCGTACCAGTCGAGCGATCCGCTGATCGGAATCTCCAAGATAAGCTCCCGGCCCTCCCAAACGGTGAGCCGCGCGAGCAGCAGCCGCGGGAGCGGGGGCATGTCCTCGGCCTTGACCCATTCGATAGCCCCTGGAACAAGAGCCCTTGCCGGATAAGCTCTTGGCGGGGGGATTTCCTCCATCGCGCAAGGTCGTCGAGCCCACACCGCAGGAGCTGCCCAAGCTGAGGGCAACGGCTTCCGTAGCCCGAGCCCTTCCGCAGACATGCCGTAAGGCAGTTCGTGCGGGATCCGCTCCCGCCGGATCGGGGCGGTGGGATCCACGGTCGGTTCCTCGCTGACCGCCACCCATGCAGTGGCCCGAGTCGCGATCTGGAAGGCGAGGCCCAGCCTTTCGATCTCGCGGTCGGCCTGGCTGATCAGGCCGGCCGCCTCGCGCATCTCCAGGTCCTGTACGGCCTCCTGCCCGTAGAGCCTGGCCACGGCTGCCGTCCCTTCACCGTAGCCGAGCGCAGGGATGTAGAGGCAATCCTCCCAGACACCCTCCGGCGTCTTCCCGCGGACCCGCAGTTCTCCGCCCTCGGCGCGGAGCTTGACCGCGACCCGCAGTGGGGCATTCGCGTACACGTCAGCCAGTCGCGCCGGAACGTGAGCGAGGCACGCAGGGCCCTCGACCTGCACCTCCATGAGCCCGGGGGCCTGCATGTGGGCGAGGAGTCGGCCGATCGCGGGCGCCGCCTCCTCATCCAGGCCGATCACCACTTCAATTCCGCGACCGGCCCGAGCCGCCGTCGCGCTGAGACCCCGGTTCGGCGCAGGCCCCACGGCGACGACGTGTAGGCGAGAGTTGGCAGGCAGATCCCGCGCCACGGCGCTCACGATCTCGCGCTCGAAAGCCACCAAGCCATCGGTCACGAGAACGACCTGCCTCTGGCTGTCCAGCCGGAGCGGGCTCAACGCCACCCTGACCGCATCCAGCATCTCCGTGCCGCCGCCTGCGCGGATTGCCGCGAGCCAGCGAAGCGCCTCCTGCTGCGCTGTTGCCGTGGCGCGCGCCGCGCGGGGCCGCCAGCGCCGCGCCCGGTCCGAGAACTCCATCAACTCGAGCTGGTCAGCCTCGGTGAGGCTCTCGACGAGCGCCGCCACCACCCGGCGCGCCTGATTGAGCGGCGCCCCGTCCATCGATCCGCTAGTGTCGAGCAGGACGATCAGGTCGCGCGGTACGCGCCCTGCGCAGCTCTCGGGAGCCGGCGGCGTGATCGTCAGCAGCCCGTATGCCGCGTCAGCATGCCGACGGTCCGCGGTCGGCCGGCCAGTCCGGAGGCTGACACCTGGCTCGGACCGGGCCACCGCCCAGCGCAGCACCAGATCCCGGTCGAGCGGCACCGTTTCCCTTGCCTGACGCGGGCGCCGCCTGGTTGAGCAGCACCGCCTCTAGGCCGGAGGGTCCCGGCCTGACCCGCACGCCGTGAGAGGGGGATTCCGGCTGCCGGCCCTGGGCCAACTCGTCTCGCACAACTAGAGTCGCCGTCGCCCTGGCGGGCATCCCGCTCTCACTGACGTCCACCGTCACACGGCCGGCATCCAGGACACGGCCATCAGCCCCCTGGTAGCGCGGAGCGACCACCGTCGGAAACCGCCACTCCCACTCCCCCTCGGGCCGCCACGTCAGCTGCTGGTCGATCTCGAGCTCGGCGATCACTTCGGCGCCGGGAGGAATGTTGCCGATCTCGAGCGTGAACAGGTCTGGCCGGTCCTGCTCGACCAGTCCCGCGGTGCGTCCCTCGATCCACGCGTTCTCGAACCGCTCTCGCGCCGCCACGATGCGGTCGACCTCGCCCACGATCCGCCGCCCTCCGACCCGGACGGCGTACCCCGCCAACGTTCCCTCGGTCGGCAGCGGCATGAGGTACGTGACCCGCAGCGACTCCCCGTACGCGTTCACGAACCGCTGCTCGAGCGCAACACGCGCCAGCCCGCTTCCGGCCTCGCCCTGTATGCTGACCGCTCGCAAGGGCAGTGTGCGCCCATCGGCGGTCACGAGCCGCCCGCCGCTCCCTCCTGCACTACTCGTTATCCACCGCCCCCCTCTCTCCGCTTCGCCACCACCCGACATTCTGGCCCGCGATTCCGCTTCCCGTGCCATGCTTGGACCTCCTCGGCCAATTTGCCTCCTGACCGACCAACGCGCGGCACGATCCAATGGTGACAGTGGAGCGGGCGGGCCCGGAAATCGCCACGGCCGAGTATCACTCCCGCTGACGTGCGGACGGCACGCCAGTCATTTCTCTGGATCACCGTGTTCTAAGCCTCTCTTCCTGGTCCACTCCGCTCTGGGCTACCCCTATCTGACTTCAACCTTCCCGGGGCGCTGCCCAGATTCGCTCCCCAGACCCCGACCCCTACGCCCTGCCGAGCGGC
>CAYJUC010000064.1:0-11528 GCA_964372605.1 uncultured bacterium
CGAGCAGGGTGAGAGCGTTCTGGATGAACCGGCGGAGCAGGTAGCGCCGCTGACCCATCCTCGCCCTCCCGGTCCGAGGCCGCCAGTCCGGCCCGCGCTAGAGCTGGCAGCCCGGTCCGCCCGGCCGCCCCCACTCGTCCCACTTCTGGACCCACGCCTGCTGGACCGGCCCTGGCACGGCGGCCCGCTTCTGGAAGATCTGCGGCCGGTGGTTCTCCGGGTAGTAGAGCCGGCCCCGCGAGTCCCACTGGTAGCCAGCCGCCTGTAGAATACTCCGCGCCTTCTCCGGATCGTACCGGTGGTAGTGCGCTTTCCCCTCCGCCTCCCCGTCCGGGATCAGAGAGTTATGCCAGAAGCGGTTCCCCGGCGCGACTAACCCACGCCCCGGCAGTGCCAGCCCGGCCAGGATGGATTTGACCATCGTCCCGTAATCGATCGCGTGGGCCATGGCCTCCCGCAGGGGGTAGTCCCGGAACGGCGAGTGATCCCGCAGGTTGAAGTTCAGCCAGTACACGCCGATGTCATCCGTCTCCACTATCCCCAGGTGCGGGATCCCCTGCGCCTCCTTCATCTGCGGCGATGTCAGCGCCCGCCCCGTGTGGAAGTCGTACTCCCCCTTCCGGAACCCCAGGAACTGGGCGTCTACGTTCGAGACCAGCGCCATCACGAACGCCCGCGCCTTCGGCTTCCGGAAGTGCTCGTCGTTGGCCGTGAGCTTGACCTCGTTGCTCCGCATGTGCACGAACTTGAAGGGCCCCGACCCGATCAGCGACTTCGGGTCGTTCCACTCCTCCGGGCGCGGCACCCGTTTCTCCTGGAGCACGGGCTCCCAGATGTGCTTGGGCACGATCGGGATCTGGGCCAGGGTCTGCATGTAGAGCGGCGCGTAGGGGTGGGCCAGCTCGATCCGCACCGTGTGACTGTCCACGACGCGCACCTGCTTGAGCGGGTCCAGGGCCGAAACGTAGAGCGGCACCCGCCACTTCTTCACCTCCTCGTAGGAGAACCTCACGTCCTCGGCCGTGACCGGGCGCCCGTCGTGGAACTTCATCCCCTTGCGCAGCTGCACCTCCACCAGCGTTGGGCTCAGGGGCGCCCAGCTCGAAGCCGCCCAGGGCGCCGGGCGCATGTCCGGCCCGATCCGCGCGAGGGTGTCGAAGATCAGCCGGGTCACATCTGTCGAGATGATGTAGGAGGGGGCGTAAAAGGGGTTGAGGCTGGTGAAGCTTCCCTGCTCCGAGACCACCATCGTCGTGTCGGAGGTGAGGGGCGTGGCCTCGACGGCGTTGAACGCGTTGAAGAACCCGGTGCCGGGGATGGAGACCACGTTCCCCCACTTCCGCTTGTTGTAGACGTGCAGCCCCTTCTTGTGGAACAGCGTGATGTGGGGGATGTCCCTGGCCACGATCTCCTGGGCCTTCCAGACCAGCGCCCGCCGCTTCTCCACGTCCAGCTCGGCGCGCCCGGCATCCACCGCCGCGTCGTACTCGGGCTGGCTGTAGCCGGCGTAGTTCCCGCCACCCTTCTGGATCGCGCTCGAGTGGAGAGGCCGGGTGAGCAGCTCATCGGGGTCCAGCCGCTCCGGCCGTGAAATATAGGCGCAGATGAAGGCGTGGTTCTCCCACGGGGAGTCCATCTGCTTGCTGATGTTCGGCCAGTCGGGCGCGGGGATCGCCTGGACCTTTAACCCAAGCCGCTCCCAGGCCCGGGCGATGAGCATGCCGGCCTCGAAGCGGGTATTGTCGTAGGCCGCCGAGGGGAGCACGAACTTGACCTCCGGGATGAGCCGGCTCGGCGACGGCCCCTGCGCGGTCGCGGGAGCCGCCGTGATGCCGAGACCCGCCAGGAGCAGGCCGGCTGCTCCCACCCACCACCCCATCCGCGCGCGGCGCCGATCCTTCATCATGGTCCTCTCCTCTTCTCACCGAAGGCCGTCCGGTCAGGCGCGGTCCGCCACAGGGACCGACAGATGCCTCGCCACGAATCCCATATCACGAGGCGTGATCCGCGTCAACAACGCTTCGAGCAACGTCTCTGTACGAGTTGACAGCCCCCGCCGCCCGGCATATCTTTGCGCTGTTCCATCAGCGGCAACGGCGGCTCCATCCCGGGGGGAGTGATCATGAAGACGATTACACTCGCGCCCGAGGAAATGAGCCGAAGGAATGCCGGACGGGAAACGGTACGAGGAGACGCCATGCGACTCAGGGACAAGGTGATCATCGTCACGGGGGGCGGGCTGGGCATCGGCAGGGCTTACTGCCTGGGAACGGCCGAGGAGGGGGCGCGAGTCGTCGTGGCGGACATCGCAGACCCGAAGCCCACGGTCAAAGAGATCGAAGCCCGCGGCGGGCAGGCCCTGGGCGTCCCGTGCGACGTGTCCCGGGAGGAGGACACGCTGCGCCTGGCCACGGAAACCATCAATCGATTCGGCCGCATCGACGTGCTGGTGAACAACGCGGCAGTCTACGGCACCCTCAAGCGCCGCCCCTTGATGGAGATCCCGGTGGAGGAGTGGGACCGGGTTATGGCGGTCAACCTGCGCGGTCTCTTCTTGTGCGCGCGGGCCGTTTTTCCGACGATGAAGGCGCAGGGCAAAGGGAAGATCATCAACATCGCCTCCAGCACCTTCTTCAAGGGCGTCCCCAACTACATCCACTACACCACGTCCAAGGGCGGGGTGGTTGGGTTTACCCGCTCCCTGGCCCGCGAGCTCGGGGACTTCGGCATCCGCGTGAACGCGATCGCCCCGGGGTTCACCCTGAGCGGCGAGAACGAGAAGAACATTTCGGAGGAGCAGAAGGAGGCGAATGTCCGGATGCGGATGCTCAAAAGGGCCCAGGTCCCGGAGGACCTGGTGGGCACCGTCGTCTTCCTGGCCTCGGACTATAGCGACTTCATCACCGGCCAGACTATCGCGGTGGACGGCGGCTCCATCGTCCACTAGATCCCTCGGTGGGGGCTCCGCCCCCCTTCCGAGCGCTTGCGTCTCCGTTATCTGATCCTGTTGAGCGGTTTATATTTGACTTCGCGGCGCCGGCACGTAGAATCCCATCCATGCTGATGGCGAAGGGTTCCGTTCGCGCAGGGCTAGCCTGGGTTGTGCTGCTCTGCTGGCTCGTGTTCGTCCCGGTCACCCTTCTCGCCTCCTTCGACCCGCCTGAAGCTCCTGGGATCTCCGAGAATGATGGCAGCGCCCTCCTCCCAACGGCGGATTTCGACGATAAGCTGCTCGCGCCCCTCCCGTCCCTGGCGTATGGCGTCCGCCTCCTGGTAGGAGGCGTTGCGTCTGGCCCGCGGGACGGAGAAGCCCCGTCCGTCTCGGTCCTCGCCACCGCGTCCCGTTCGCCCCCGCGCCGGTAACACCCTCCTTCCCTTTTCCTCACGCCTGCGGCCAGTGACGATCCGCAGGCCGACCTTCTGGTTCATGCGGGTGCGGTCACCTCCAAACAGGGGCAGTCGCGATGACCGACGAGTTTGTTCCCACCAGGTTCCGGATGCTCTCCGGACCGGCCCACGGGATTCTCCGGGGCCTCCTCTTTGCCCTGACCCTGCTCGGATCGCTCTGGGCCTGGAACTCCAGCACGTTCTTCGGTGGACATTCTTCAAGGAGCAGTACCTGGGGCTGTTTCTGGCCCTGGCGCTGGGAGCCGTTTTCCTCGCGTTCAAGGCTCATAAGCGGGAGCCGGGGGACCGCGTACCCTGGTACGACTGGGGTCTCGCCGCGGGTGGTCTGGCGGTTGGCCTCTGCGTGGCAGTTCTCTACCCGACGATCGCCTACCGGCTCGGTATCCTCGCACCGGATCGGTGGCTTCTCGGCGGCCTGGCGATCCTGCTGGTGCTCGCACCGCGCCGAAACCAGCACATCCTGACGACGCGATGCGGGCGAAATGCACCGTTAACAACCTGTTAGGAGGGTGAACATGGAGATCTCTCTCGGCGCTCGGCTGGCGCTCGTGGGATTCTGCGTGCTCCTGCTCGGGTCTATGTTTCTGTACTATCACCTGGAGAATCGAGCGCGCCGCAAGAAAACGACGTCAAAAGACTAGGAGACGCGAGGCGGCGACTCGACAAGATTCGAGGGGGGCTCTATCAGGCTTGCGCTAACCAGTCCTCGTGGACGTCCACGCAGAGCTTTCCGGCATCGGGCCGTCCGAACACTTCTTTGATCTCGAACATGACGGTGTAGAGAGGCGGGTAAAGGCCTCGATGATCCAGCGGGTTCACGATGACACCGTGAATCACCACGACGACGCCCTGTTTGCCGCGAATGTAGCGGGGCGTCCTGGGATTTCCTCCGGGAGTTTCCTCCCTGACCCGCACGTGGTCTCCGACGTTGAACTTATAGCTCAAGCTTTTCCAATCCGGAGGGGGCCGTCGAGGCCCCCTTCGACTATCTACACGTACGTCGGGCGGACCTCCTCAGGCCGTCGACCGCCTTCGAGGCTCGAGGGCCGGAGAGGCTCCGCGACACCGATCAGGCTCTCCCTTGTCACCAGCTTGACAAGCTCTTCTTCGCGCATTCCCTCGGTGCCCGCCGGCCTCCGAGGCAGAACCATGTATCGGACGTCCGAGGTGCTGTCGTAGACCCGGATCTCCATCCCGGGCGGAAGCGCCAGCGCGAACATCTCCTCGAGGGTCCCTCGCGGATCGGCAACGACCCGCGTCTTGTAGATGTCGTGCTTGTACCACCACGGCGTATCGCCCAGGAGGTCGTAGGGGTAGCAGGAACAGAGCGTGCACACCACGACATTGTGGACCGACTCGGTGCTCTCCACGACGCCGAGCTTGCCCAGGCGCCCCGGGGGAATGCCCAGCTCTCTCACCGCCTCTCTTCCTTTCGCAATGAGGCGAGCCTTGAACTCGGGGTCCGCCCAGGCTCTTGCCACGATCCTTGCCCCGTTCCAGGCGCTCGGCGCGGAGGCGGACTCTGCTCTGCCACGCAGCTCCTCCGGATCAATCAGTCCCTTCTCGATGAGCGCGCGGGTGAATGCGCGGAGAAGCAGGTGGTAGTCCCTCACATCCTGCTCGAGCCGCGCGATGCGCTCCTCGAGGCTCCCCCCATGATGCTTTTTGGCGATCCGGAAGAAGTCGTCGTAATCGCCCCGCTCTTTCCGCCCATCCTCGATCACGATATCGACACCCTTGACCAGGTCGGATGAGACCAGGGCGATCCCTCTGACATAATCATTCAACGAATCCTCGAGGGCCCGGATGCGGCTTTCCGTGTCCGCTTCCTGTTTCTCGCGCTGCTCTGCGGGCTCGGCGCCGGAGCTCACGCGGGCCGTGACCTTCAGGATGTCGTGCAGCGTCACAATTCCTTTTCTCGCCATACGGAAGATGCGCGGCTCGAGGCGTTTGGTCCGGTAATACTCGAGATCCTCTTCCACGGCCTGCACGTGCGCCTCGTGATCGTGCATATGGGATGTCGATTCGCTCATTGAATCCTCTCTCCGGCGTCAGGCCAGGGCCGTGTAGAAACGGCGCGGGTTGTCGTCGAAGATCTTCTTCTTCCGCGCGTCCCCGAGCGATTTGTTCTCCATCAGGACCTTCACGGAGTTCGGGTAGAGCGCGTCCCAGTGCGGGTAGTCGGACGCGTAGAAGATCACGTCCTCGCCCATCCGATCCATGACGTAATCGATCATCTCCTCGTCGGGATCGCAGGAGTAGAAGATCCGGCCGCTCCGCATGTAGTCGCTGGGCTTGGCCTTGAGGAGCGGCGCCTCGGACGCGCGCTTCTCGTACTCCTCGTCCAACCGCCACATCCAGTAGGGGACCCAGCCGCACCCGGCCTCCAGGTAGGCGATCTTGAGGCGCGGAAAGAGCTCCGGGATCCCGCCCAGGATCATCCCCGTCGCGCAGACCATCTGCTCGAACGGGTGGGAGACCGCGTGCACGCCGATGAAGCTCGTGAACCGGTTGAGCCCCTCGCAGTTATTCTGCGCCGCGTGCACCCCCACGGGCATGTTCAGGCGCTCGCAGGTCGCGTAGAGCGGGTAGAACTCGGGCTCCCCCAGGTTCTTCCCGTGGCCGTGCGCTGCGAGCATCACCCCGACCAGGCCCAGGGCGCCCGCCCGCTCGACCTCCTTCACCGCGGCCGGGACGTTGTTGACGGGGACCAGCGCCACGCCCCGCAGGCGGGGCGACTGCTTGCAGAACTCCGCCAGCCAGCTGTTGTAGGCCGCGCACAGGGCCGCGGCGAACTCCGGCTCCCGCACGGAGCCGATGGTGAGGCCGCTGGTCGGATAGAGGACCGCCAGGTCGACCTGCTCCTGGTCCATGTCCTTGAGCCGGGTCTCTAGGTCGAAGACCATGCGGCCGAGCTTCCCGCCAAAGGAGCGGTCCCAGTTGTCGTTCGGGTAGAACTGCCGGTCCCGGCTCCGGTATGGCTCCGGGAGGTACGGGCGCAGGTCCTCGTCCCGCTCCCGGATGTGGCCGTCCGCGTCGATCACGTAGGTGCCGTTCATGCCCATGTGCGTCCTCCCTTGTGGGATACTGGCAGATGGACTCTAGTAGATACCGGGATGCGGGTCAAGGGAGTGTCTTCGTCCGGGTTTCGGCGGCCCTTGACTCCCATTTCCCCCTCGTCATAAGGTACCGCCGAGATCGAGGAGTCCCGGACGGCCCGGTCACTGACCTGACGGATGGCCTTCGAAGGAGGTAGCCATGGGAACGCTTTACGCCAACCTTATCAACGGCGAGTGGATCGACAGCCAGGACGCGAACCGCGATATCAACCCGTCCGACGTGGACGACCTGGTCGGCGAGTACTCGCGCGCCGATGCGGCGCAGGCTCGCCGGGCCATCGCGGCGGCAGCCGCGGCGGCCCCCGCCTGGGCGCGCGGGAACATCCAGGAGCGGGCGGACCTTCTCGATCGGATCGGCGACGCGATTCTGCGGCGCAAGACCGAGCTCGGGACACTCCTCTCGCGCGAAGAAGGAAAAACGCTGCCCGAGGGGATCGGCGAAGCGGGGCGGGCCGGCTACATCTTCAAGTTCTACGCCGGCGAGGTCCTGCGGCTCAGCGGGGAGCGCATTCCGTCGGTACGGCCCAACATCGACGTGGAGATCACCCGGGAGCCGCTGGGGGTCGTGGGGATCATCACCCCATGGAATTTCCCGCTCGCGATCCCGGCCTGGAAGATCGCGCCGGCGCTCGCCTACGGCAATTGTGTCGTGTTCAAGCCGGCCGATCTTGTGCCGGGCTGCGCCTGGGCCCTCGCCGACATCATCCAGAGCGCCGGAGCGCCTCCCGGAGTCTTCAATCTCCTGGTCGGGCGGGGTTCGGCGGTCGGTGAAACGATCATCACCTCGCCAGAGGTCGCCGGCATCAGCTTCACCGGCTCCGTGGAGACCGGCCGCGCCATCGCGCGGAAGGCCGTCGAGCGGATGGCGAAGGTGCAGCTCGAGATGGGGGGAAAGAACCCGCTGGTGATCCTCGACGATGCCGACCTCGCTGTCGCGGTGACCTGCGCCACCCAGGGCGCCTACTACTCGACGGGGCAGCGGTGCACGGCCTCCAGCCGGTTCGTCGTCACGGAAGGGATCCATGATCGGTTTGTCGCGGCCATGATCGGGCGCTTGACCGCCCTCAAGGTCGATGACGCGCTCAAGGAGGGGACGGACATCGGGCCGGTGGTGGACCAAACACAGCTCGACCAGGACCTGTCGTATCTCGAGCTCGGGAAGAAAGAAGGCGCCCGCCTCGCCTACGGCGGAGAGCTTCTGAAGCGTCCGAAGAAGGGCTTTTACCTCTCCCCGGCTCTTCTCACCGAGACCCGCAATGACATGCGCGTCAACCGGGAGGAGATCTTCGGGCCGGTGGCGAGCGTCATACGGGTCCGGGACTACGAGGAGGCGGTCGCCGTCGCCAACGACACGCCGTTCGGCCTCTCCTCGGGGATCGTGACGACCTCCCTCAAACACGCGAGCCACTTCAAGCGCAATTCGCAGGCGGGGATGGTCATGGTGAATTTGCCGACGGCGGGCGTCGACTACCACGTGCCGTTCGGCGGGCGAAAGGCGTCAAACTACGGTCCCAGAGAGCAGGGCCGGTACGCGGTCGAGTTCTACACGGTGGTCAAGACGAGTTACACGGCGCCCTGACTCTAAGGGCCGAGGTGTTGCACATACGTCCCGGGTATCTGCTGCCAGCAGAGGTAGCGCAAAGGTTCCCCACTCCCGGCGCGGATGTCGCGGGAGGTGAAGGCGGGGACGAAGAGGAAGTCGCCGGTCTTGACTTCCACCGTCCGTCCGCCGACGATCTCCGCGGCCTGGCCCGTCATGCAGTAGCACACCGTCTCGGCCGGTGTCAGCTCCTGGCGCTCTACCGTGCCGGCCGGGATGTGCTCGAAGAAGATCTGGAAGGCGTAGATGTCAAAACCCCGCTCCGGTGAGACGATCATGTGCTTGCCGGGGCCCCACCGGAGCAGCGGCGCCTCCTCGGCGGCCACGTAGAGCCGCTGACGCTCCCGCCGCCGCTGGACCTCCAGCGCCACCCGGCCAAAGGCCATCTGCTCCTCCAGATAGCAGAGGTACAAAGGCCAGGGTTCTAGCCTCCCCAGTTCCTCTTCTGACAGGTCCCTGACCTGGGGCGCGTGATGGGGCGCCTCCAGGTGGACGAAGGGCGTCGGCACCTGGCGATAGGTGCCCGGGAACTGCTGGGCCGCCAGGAATACCAGCGGCTCGTCCCCGGGGTTCTCGGTCCCGTGCCACACGTTGCCCGGCACGTGCACGAAGTCGCCGACCTTCACCGGAAACCGCTGGTCGCCGATGATCTCGTAGCCGCCGCCCCGCACGTAGAACTTCACGGCGTCGCCGTGGGTATGGTAGCGGTCGGCCCCGGCCGCCCGGCCCGAGGTGAAGACGTGGAAGTTGCGGATGTTGAAGCCCAGCTCCGGCCCGATGATCATTCGCTGGTCGGGGCCCGCGTCGGCAACAGGGTTTTCCGCCGCCGGGGCCAGGAGCCGGTTGCGGCGGCGCCGGCGGTCCAGCTCGCGGGCGGCCCGGGCGAAGCGCTCCTGCTTCTCCGTGTACAGAGCGCGCAGCTCGTCGGGGCCGAGAGATGCGAGCTCTTGCGGGATGATGCCTTCGCGCACGATGGTCATGGCACTCACCTCTTTCCGGCACACCTACTTCGGGAGGCGAAGAAGGGCGCGCAGGTTTCCGCTTAGAATCCCCGCGAGGTCCTCGGGCGAAAGGCCAAGGCCGGCGAGAGTTTCGAGGGTGGTCTCAACGCCTCGGGTCGTATAGCCGAATGGAAAGTCGGTCCCCAGAAGGATTCGCTTCTTCCCCAGCGTCTCTATCGCGCAGCGCAGGGAGGGAGCGTCGAACGCCATGGCGGTGTCGGCATAAAACCGGTCGAAGTAGGTTTCCGGCGAACGCGAGATGCGGACCCGGCACTCGTCATAGTCCGTAAAGCCATAGCGGAGTCTCGCCGCGGCATAGGGCAGGTACCCCCCGAAGTGGGCAAGGATCACGCGAAGGCGCGGGTATCGGTCCAACGCGCCCGAGAAGATGAGGCGCGAAGCAGCGAGCGTTGTCTCGAAGGGAAACCCGATCAAGACCTCGAGCGCGAACTCCCTGAGCCTCTCCCCTCCTTCAGGCCGGATGGGGTGCAGGAAGATGGGACGGTCGAGGCGCTCCATCTCGGAGAAGAACGGCCAAAACTTCTGGTGGTCGATCTTCTCCCCGAGGATATTCGTGCCCATATAGACCCCGACGAAGCCGGGGAGGCGGCTCACCCGTTCGAGCTCGTGAAGGGCATCCCTGGGACTCCCGAACGGAAGGCTCGCGAGAAAGTAGAAGCGCCCCGGAAAATTCTGGCTGAGCTCGGAGAGCGCGTTGTTTGTCGTCCGCGCGAGGTCCCGGCTCTCGCCCTCCTCTTCGAAGTAAACGTTCGGATTGGCGAGAGAGAGGACTTGCGCCTTGATCCCGAGCCTGTCCATGTCGGCCAGGCGCGCTTCGGGATCAATGCGGGGATCCGTGAGACCGAAAATCATCCCCCGGCCGGAGGTGTCTTGAAGAATGGCCCGGCTCCCACGGGCCCCCTGAACCACGTCCCGGAAATAAGTCTCGGGGTAGTAGTGGGCGTGAACATCGATTCTCTCTGTTTCCTCCATCGCGGGTCCTCCTCCTGCGTCCCCCACTGAATCGCTCCGGACGGCACGCGGCATAACGCGCCACCGCTCCCGGTGACCATGACTTCCGCGCTCGCGTAAGGATTCTACAGAGCATAGCCCACACACGGGCCGTTCTCAACCGGGGGGGCAGCCGCTGGTGGTAGGTGCTTGGAGATGCTACCATCTCGACGACCTATGACCGGGATCCCCATCATCGATCTCGCTCCGGCTCGGGGGGGTGGACAGGCCGACCGCCTGGAGGTCGCCCGCCAGATCGACGCGGCGTGCCGCGAGATCGGCTTCTTCACGATCACCGGCCACGGCGTGCGGGCGGAGACCATCTCCGATCTGAGAGCGGCGGCGCACGTGTTCTTCGCGCTCCCCCTGGAGGAGAAGCTCGAGGCCCGCCACCCGGTGACGGGGACGAATCGCGGGTATCACCCGGTGGGAGGGGAAACCCTCTCGGCGGCCATTGACCTACCGGCGCCGCCGGATCTGAAAGAGTTCTTCCACGTCGGGCCCGTCGACGTCACGGGCGACCCTTACTACACGAGCGAGCCGGGCCGGCAGCACTTTCTGCCGAATGTCTGGCCCGCGCTCCCGCCCGACTTCGAGCGCGCGGCCACCGTCTACTACCGGACCATGAGCAACCTGATCATTTTCCTCATGCGGTTGACCGCGCTGGCACTTGGCACCGAGGAGACCTTCTTCGACCGGAAGGTTGATCGCTCGATCGGCACGATGCGACTCAACCACTACCCCGCTCAGGCCGAGTCCCCTCGCCCAGGGCAGTCGCGGGCCGGCGCCCACACCGACTACGGCGGCTTCACCGTCCTCTGCGGGGAAGACGTTCCCGGCGGCCTTCAGGTGCGGTCGCGCTCCGGAGACTGGATCGACGCGCGGACAGAGCCCGACAACTTCGTGGTCAACATCGGAGACCTCCTGATGCGGTGGACCAACGACCGATGGCTGTCGAACCTGCACCGCGTCGTGAATCCGCCGCTGACCCCAACGGCGAATCGGGCTCGCCTGTCGATCGCGTTCTTCAACCACCCGAACTATGACGTTCTGATCGAGTGCATCGCGCCCCCGGGAAAGGCCAAGCACCCTCCCGTCATGTCCGGCGAGTATCGCGACTTGAAGTACGCCAAGACGGGACTGGCGCCCGCGAAGGCGGGGGGCGCCGACCGCTAACCACCCGACTCTGCAGTGCTCGAGCGCCGGCTTTGCCGGCGCAACGAACTCGGGACTCGCGCGGCGGGTGGCCTACCTTCTCGTATGGCCGAACCCGCCACGCTCGAACTGCAGGGGGGAGGTTCGGAAGGGGGGCATGCCCCCCTCCGAGTGAACTGATCTGGAACGCGCAACGAGTTGGGCGACAGCGCTGCGCGTTCATGGGAGGCGCGC
>CAYJUC010000064.1:11628-14211 GCA_964372605.1 uncultured bacterium
ATCTGGAACGCGCAACGAGTTGGGCGACAGCGCTGCGCGTTCATGGGAGGCGCGCCATGGCGAAGGAAGTGGAAGTCATCCACTGGAAGGGCGCGGACACCAGCATCTGGATGCCCTACGCCCCGGCCATCAAGGTGAAGCGGGGCCACCTCGTGTTCATCGCGGGGTGCACGGGCGCCCCCATGTACCATCACCACCCACACCGGCCGGAGGAGTTCGACACGATCCCACCCCGCCTCGGGGACCAGACGCGCCTGGCCCTGGAGGGGATGAAGCGGAGCCTGGAGGCGGCCGGCGGCAGTTTCGCCTCCGTGGTCGAGGTGACACGGTTCGTGACGGACCTCTCGGAGCAGGACGACATGAATCGGGTGTGGGGCGAATACTTCAAGGATCACAAGCCCACCACGGTCACGGTGGAGGTGAAGCAGCTCGCCACGGACCCGCGGTGCAAGGTGGAGATCAGCGCCATCGCGGTGGTGGACGACGGGGCGGGCCGCGGCGGCGGCCGGCCGGCGAAGGGCCGCGCGAAGCGGCCGGCCCAGCGGGGCGCCTCCGGGAGGACGCGGCGCCGCTGAGGGAACCGTTCACGTGAGAGTGCTCCCCGTAGAACGGGCGTGTACGAAACACGCAAAGCAGGAGGGGGCGATGAAGAAACGCGCGTTCGCTCTGTTCGCCATGGTGACAGCGCCGGCTTGCGCTTTCGCCACGCTGGTCCTTTCGGTCCTACCCGTCGTAACGCCGGCGCCGGCTTTCGCCCAGACGGCGAAGCCTCCCATCAAGATCGGGTTCATCACCGTCTTGACCGGAGGCCTGGCCGCCGCCGGCAAAGAGATGGAAGAGGGATTCCGGCTGGCTCTGGACGAGGTTCGGGGCGAGGTGGCGGGGCGAAAGATCCAGTTGCTCGTTGAAGACTCCGAGGCAAAGCCAGACGTCGGGCTCACCAAGACCCGGAAGCTGGTCGAAAGCGACCGGGTTCACATGCTGGCCGGTGTTCTCCACAGCGGGGTCTCCCTGGCCGTGGGGAGCTATGCGGTGACGAAGGAGGTCCCCCTGGTCGTCACGAACGCGATCGCCAAGGCTCTCACCCAGGAGAAGCGAAGCCCCTACGTCTTCCGCACCTCGTGGGCCGGGGGCCCAGGCGTACTTCCCCTTCGGCTCCTATGCGGTGGGGAAGCTGGGCTACAAGCGGCTCGTCGTTTCTTATGCTGACTACGCGGCGGGCCAGGACATGGCGAACGGCTTCATGCCGTACTTCAAGGGAGCTGGAGGAGAGGTGGTGGAAACGGTCGCGCCGCCGCTGATGACCGCTGACTTCGCGCCGTATCTGGCCAAGATCATGGCCAGGGCGGGAACGGCCGATGCCGTGTGGGCCTGGTTTCCCGGCGCCGACGCCGTCCGCTTCGTGAAGCAATATGTCGAATTCGGCCTCAAGGAGAAGATCCCCCTGATTGCCGGCGGCTCTCTGGTCGAGGAGCTCCTGCTCCCCGCGCAGGGCAAAGCCGCCCTGGGGATCATCAGCGCGGATATCTACACCCCGACCTGGAAGAGTCCCGAGAACCGGGCATTCGTCGCGGCCTTCCAGAAGAAACACAACGTCATCCCGAGCCGCTATGCCGACCAGGGGTACACCGGCGCCAGAGTGATCCTCGAGGCGCTCAAGGCCGTGAACGGGCAGATCGAGGAGGTCCCCCGGTTTCTGGCGGCCTTGAGGAAGGTCGAAGTGGTCACCGGCCGCGGGCCGATCAAGTTCGATGCGCATCAGAACGCGATTCTCAACGTTCAGTTCCGACAGGTGCGAGAAGTGGAGGGGAAGATTCAGAACGTGGTGCTCGAGGTCATCCCTGGCGTTGACCAGTACTGGAAGCCGCCGCGCTGATCCGGCGGGGAAAAAAGAAAAGCACCAGAGAAGGCCTGTAAGCCGGGTCCCAGACGCACGGCGAAAAGTTCTGCGCTGGCGCGAGATTACGATTAAAAAATCCTGTTCCGCAAGGTCGTGGCTGGAATCCGGCTTTATAGCGACGCGCGGGCTTCTTACTTACAAACACATCAGCATGCCGCTTCCCGGCACAACCCACCCTCGCTGCCCCGCAACCGCCAACCACTCCTCGTCTGTGGCATCAGGGGCAAAGTTTCCCTCATGAGTTTCGATTTGAGCACCAACAGCACGAAGAGAATTGGGAACGTCATCGCTTCCCAAGCATCTCGATATGAAGAATGTGAACTGGTGTTGTTTAGGCGAGGCTGGTCTCGCAGCGTATGGCTTCTTCGATCTCGGGCAACGAACGGCGATAGTCTTCAGCTAAGTGATTCATCGACTCACCCGCGTGGTAGCGTTCCAGAATCATGCTCGTCGGGACACCGCTGCCAGAGATTACGGGCCGACCGAACGATATGCGAGGGCCGATCACGATTATCTTCGGTTGATCAACGTGGCTCGGTCGCGTGAATGGGAACAAACGCGCCGCTATCCCCTCAGCATCATGTTCGATCCGTTTGAGGTGGCTCTCGAACGCGGATCGGAGCGCGACCTGACCTCCCTGCGACGCAACGATCAGGTTTCCAAGCTTTTCCATAAAAAGATCT
>CAYJUC010000065.1:0-14138 GCA_964372605.1 uncultured bacterium
GTGGAAAGGGGGGATGACCTCCTCGGCCAGTCGCTGGAGCTGCTCCAGCATCATCTCGGGCGGGCAGAGCGGGCGGAGGATGAACTTGGAGCCGCCCCCCGCCACGTATTCCTCGATCTTCTTTGCGATCACATCGGGTGGGCCAAAGGCTGTGGAGGCCGCCAGCGTAGCCTCGTCCACCCGATTTCGCGGGATATATGGCCCCGCCAGCCTCCACCCGGCCTCTGGAGAGTCGGCGATGGCGTAGGTGATGAGGGGGCCGAAATGGTCGTCGGGCAGTTCGCGCCCGGCCTCCTTCGCGTAGCGCTTCACGGCGGCCACGCCGCGTTCGAACTCCTGGGGGGAGATGAAGGACGGGATCCAGCCGTCCCCCAGCCGCGCCGTCCGCTTCACCGCCGCCTCGCTATTTCCGCCGATCCAGATGGGGGGCGGTGTCTGAATCGGTTTGGGGAGGATGGTCACGCGATCCAGCCGGTAGAACTCCCCCTGAAAGGTGACCGCATCTTCGAGCCAGAGCCTGCGAATCACCTGGATGGCCTCGTCGGTCCGCCGCCCCCGCTCCTTGAACGGCACGCCCGAGGCGTCAAATTCCTTCTGCAGCTCCACGCCGATCCCCACCGCCGGGAGGAGCCGGCCACCCGAGAGGTAGTCGATGGTCGCCATCTCCTTGGCCGCCACCACCGGCGTCCGGAACGGGAGGACCAGGACGCTCATGCCGAATTTCAGGCGAGCGGTTCTCGCGGCGACGGCCGCGAGGGTGGTCATCACTTCGGGGACCGGGACGGGGGAGCTCAGGCGATCCGAGAACCAGAGCGAGTCGATGGCGCTCTTCTCGCAGAGGTCAGTCAGCTCCCAGAGGAAGTGTGCGCCGCTCGGGCCGGGAGGCCACGGCCCGGGCATGATTCCGATGCGGTAGTTGATCTTCATGCCCCGCATGGTACGGAAGGGATTCGCCCTGGTCAAGCGATTACGAATACGCCGGCTGGACAAGCTCGACCGGCTCCGCTACCCTGCTTGCGAAGATACCGCGATGCGGGAGACTCAACATGACCGAGTTGGACACCTTTCTGCAGGCCCGTGATCTCCTCATCCGCCACCGCGACGACCACGACGCCGCTTGCGCCAACTTCCGCTGGCCGGAGCTCACGCGCTTCAACTGGGCCCGCGATTACTTCGACCGCTACGCCGAGGGGAACAGCCGTCCGGCCTTGATCTGCCTCAGCGATGACGGCCACGCTGTGCAAGTCTCCTTCGACGAGATGCGCCGGCGCTCCAACCAGTTCGCCAACCACCTCCGGCGCCTCGGCGCCGGCAAGGGCGACCGGATCATGGTCATGCTCGGCAACGTGCCGCCTCTCTGGGAAGCCGTTCTCGGGTGCATGAAGCTCGGCGCGGTGGTGATCCCTGCCGCGACGCTCCTCACCTCCCGCGATCTGGATGACCGGATCAGCCGCGGCGCCGTCCGTTACCTCATCGCTGGCGCCGAGGCGGCGGAGCGAGTGGAGCAGGCCGGCCAGGCGGGGGCCCTCCGGGGCAAGCTGCTGGTGGGCGACAAGCGAGCGGGATGGAGCGACTACGAGCAAGTCGGCAGGGAGGCCGCCGTCTTCAATCCGGCGGGCCAGACGCTGGCCGCCGATCCGTTCCTCCTCTACTTCACCTCGGGGACCACCGCGCAGGCCAAGCTCGTTCTGCACACCCACCAGAGTTATCCCGTTGGGCATCTCTCGACGCTCTACTGGATCGGGCTCCGCGAGGGCGACCTGCACTACAACATCAGCTCTCCCGGATGGGCCAAGCACGCCTGGAGCAGCGTCTTCGCCCCCTGGAACGCCGGCGCCACCGTCTTCACGTACAACTACGCGCGATTCGACGGCCCCAAAATCCTCCGGACCATCGCGGACCGCGGGATCACGACGCTCTGCGCGCCGCCGACTGTCTGGCGCATGCTGATCCTGGAGGACCTGGGGGCGTACCGCTTCGGCCTGCGCGAGATCGTGAGCGCCGGCGAGCCGCTCAACCCGGAGGTGATCGCCGCGGTCAAGCAGGCCACCGGCATCACCATCCGCGACGGCTTCGGCCAGACCGAGAGCACCGCACTGCTCGGCAACAGCCCCGGCCTGCCGGTAAAGCCCGGGTCCGTGGGAAAACCGCTCCCCGGCTTCACCGTGAGCACGCTGGAGGTCACGTCGCCAGATGCCCGGGAGGCGGACGAGGGGGAAGTGGCGGTCTGTCTCACACCGCGGCGGCCGACCGGGCTCCTGACGGAATACCTGAACGCGCCCGAGAAGAACCGGGAAGTCTTCCGGGACGGGTGGTACCGGACCGGCGACGTGGCTCGGCGCGACGCCGGCGGCTACTTCTGGTACGTGGGGCGGGCGGACGACGTCTTCAAGAGCGCGGACTACCGGATCAGCCCCTTCGAGCTGGAAAGCGAGATGCTCGGCCACCCCGCCGTGGCGGAGACGGCGGTGGTGGCGAGCGCCGACCCGATCCGCCTGGCGGTGCCCAAGGTCTTCGTGGCGCTCAAGCCGGGCCATGTCCCCTCGCGCGAGCTGGCCCGGGACCTCTTCCGCTTCATCCAGCAGAACATCGCGCCCTACAAAAGGCCCCGGCGGCTCGAGTTTGTCGAGCTGCCCAAGACCATCTCGGGGAAGATCCGGCGCGTGGAGTTGAGGCAGTACGACGACAAGCTCCGCGGCTCGGGCTCACGCGGTGCTCAGGAGTACTGGGAGAGCGACTTCCCCGAGCTTCGTTAGGTGAGACGCCGTAGAGCCAGACTGCTCCTGCAGGGCTTCGACCGTAACGGTTACTACAACTCCAGGGTCTCCGACATCGCGCGGGAGGCCGGGGCCACACACCGCCTTTCTCTGCGCCACCCTTACGGCAGCGTCATGCTCCAGGTTCCGAATGGCTTGAACGGGCGGTCTGGACAGGCTGCCTTATTGTCCACGGATGCGTCGATCGCCTTCTTTGGTCCCGGCCCCGGGATCGTATCCAAAACAAAGCCGGCCAGGAGGAAGAGATCACTTGCCGTATCACCGATCGTTGCACCGAACCGGCTGTTGGCCTGGCTGTCATTGAACCATAGCCTTGCCGTCCCTGAGTTATGCCCCGCGCCGAAGCATGTCCTGCGCACCAACAACGTGAAGCGCAATGCATCACCTGGGAACATCTCCACGGGTGTAAAGAGCGTCAGGGGAATGGTGTCCAACAGGGCGTTGTTAAACCCGCTGCTGCCACCGGCAACATCATTGAGCTGACCTTCTCCGACCTTGCTTGTGTTGACATACACCTCTGCCTTCAGGTCCAACCGGAGGCCAACGGCATCGCTATTCTTTAGGCCGACCCAGACCTTGGCCGGGCCCAGTAAAAATAATTCCGTCGCACCAACGGCCAGCGGCAAGACATCGACATTGTTGGTCGAAATGTTAAAGGGTAGATCGCAGATACCGTCGCTATCGGCATCTACACAGTTCACCGAAAAGCCCCCGGTCCCTGCCCATGCGTTGCCGCCGAGAAACGGACCGCCCACGATGTTTGTTCCAGCCGTCAGCGCCGTATTCCACGCATTCGGCGAGCTATCGGCCGCAACATGGCTCGCGGGATTCGTGGCATGAAAGAGGTTGTTAGAGACCGTGTTAAAAGAGCTGCTGATAACCCGGATGGCAAGGTTGCCGGCTGCCCCCCCGCTTGTGAAGACGCGGTTGTCGAAAATATCGTTGGAAGAGACACTGCTCGTACCAGAAGGCCCAACGTCAATACCGTGGTTGCCGCCGCCTGTGCCGCCGGTGGTAATCATGTTGGAGGAAACAGTGGTGGAAGAGGTGCTGCTAGAGCCGGACGCCGTGACAACAACGCCGGTGTTGCAGCAGACTGCGCCGCCCGTGGTAATCGTGTTCGAGGAAATGTTGTTGGAAACGGCACTGCTTGTGCCCGTAGGCTCCATTTTAATGCCGAAGTGGCTAGAGCCCTCGCCGTTCGTCGAGATCGTGTTCGAGGAAACAGTGTTGGAAGAGCCGTTGAAGTTGATCCCAAAGTTGCAACAGCCCGCTCCATTCGTGGAAATCTTGTTGGAAGAGATCGCATTGGAAGAGCCGCTGAGGTTAATGCCGACGGCGACGTTCTCGCCCTTCGTGGAGATGTCATTGTTTAGAATGCTGGAATTAGAAACATCGCTCATGTTGATGGCAAAAGGGCTGCTGCCGGCGGGATTTGTCTTCTGAATCTTACAATTTTTTATGGTGATGCCACTTACCGATGAGGCGGCAATACCGTGGCCTGTCCCTCCGGTGCCATAGGTGATGGTGTGTCCCTGGCAGTCAAGGACGACGTCGCTTGCGGCAATGGTAAAGCAGGTGCCTGAGCTAGACACATTGGTTGAAAGCTGATAACTTCCCGGCGAGCTGACAGTGCCGCACGCATTTAAAGGATTGGCGAAGGCCACCGGGACGACTGCAAACAAGAATAGCGCTGCAAAAAGAAGGACGAGGGAGCGGGTCTCCTTCATTATCCTCATATAGATAACTCCTCCACCTTGAGGTACCCTTTCTCCGTTTCCATCACGGCGTCGTTACCGTCGCGGATCCGGCCATCTGCCATCAGCTGATAGATCTGGTTCGCCGGCAACTGCCTTTTGGCGACAGCCAGGAACTCCGACGGCCTGATTTCTGGGATCGTTTTTTGGGGAAATCCTCCGCCGTAGACTCCCCCTATTTCTGCAGCTGCCCGCTTTTCGAAGGTGCCGCTGGCCGTCGCCCTTCCGGCCACTTTCGCTTGGCTGGTCACGGTGAGATCTCCATTGGCGTGGACATTGCCGCAGGCTCCCTCGACTCGTGCATGTGACCAGATCTGCTTCTTTATTCTGCCGCTCAGGATGGCGTCGGCGAGGATGAGCCTCGTGGTCATGGTCGCCCTGAGCGACTTCTGGGCGGAGCCGATCGTGCTCGTCCCCGTAGAAACCACCAAGGCGGTGTCGGCCCCGGCGGGCTGGACCTGGACGGTGTAGCTCCCCATGCCTCCCAGGGCCACATTCCGGAAGGGGATTCCGGCGTTGCCGATCTGAGCCGGGTTGGTCCGCAACCAGTCGAACGCCCGCTCGATCCCGGCTTCCGCCAGGAAGTGGGCCTCGATCGCCCCACGGTGGTTGGCCGCGATCTGGACCTCGGAGCTTCCGACGATCAGGAGGGCGGCTGACACGGTTCCCAGGACCAGAAGGGCCATGAGTGCCAGGGGGAGGACTACTCCTCGTTCGTTCCGCCAGGGCTGCATCACCGCTCGCTGGATTCGTCTCATGGGTCTTTCTCCTTGCGTATTAAAGGTTCCGCGGCCTCAGCGGCGAGTCCCGCCACCTTTGAAGCAGTTTCTATGCCAACCTTGGCTCCAGAGCACTGTCTCGGAACTGCCTGTGTTTTCAGTTTTTTTCTGCTGGGCCGGAAGAGAGGGATGTAAAAAATTGACAGTAGTAAAATTTTTCGGCACCCCTCTCGAGGCGGCGGTTTTTCGGTTTGACACCCTCGGGAGGGCTCATTAGAATGAACAGCGGTTCAGCCTTTCCATGCGTGATTCCGTAAAGCCCCAGCAGATCGTCGACGCCGCCATCCGGGTCTTCGCCCGCAACGGCTATTACAACTCCCGGGTCTCCGACATCGCGCGGGAGGCCGGAATCGCCAGCGGCACGATCTACCTCTACTTCAAGACCAAGGACGACATCCTGGTCACGCTCTTCAGGGAGAAGATGGCGGGCTTTGTGGCCCGCCTCCGTGAAGCCATCGCCGCGGAGCTCGATGCGCTGGCCAAGCTTCGCCGCCTCATCGCGCTTCACTTCCGGGTGCTGGAGTCGAACCCGGACCTCGCCGAGGTGGTCCAGGTGGAGCTGCGCCAGGGCCACAAGTTTTTCCGCGGCGCCTCGGCCCACGAGGTCGCGGCGTATTTCGCCCTCATCTCCTCCGTGCTCGAAGAGGGGGTGGAGGCCGGGCTCTTTCGAAAAGACCTGCCGATCAAGGTGGCCACCAAAGTCCTCTTCGGCGCCCTGGATCAGATGACCACCAGCTGGGTGCTCGGTAAGCGCCGCTACAAGCTGTCAGAGACGGCCGACGCCGTGGCGGACATCTTCCTCAAGGGCGTCGCCGCGAGATAGGGGAGTTCCCATGGTCTACGAGACAATCCTGCTCACCCGCGAGGAACGACACGCGATCATCACGCTGAACCGGCCTCCCGCCAACGCGATCAGCGAACAACTAATGAAAGAGCTGAACGCAGCCCTGGATGAGGTAGAGAAGGATCCGACTGTCCTCTCCCTCATCATCACCGGGGCCGGCGACAGAATCTTCTGTGCCGGCGCCGACCTCGGCTCCGCGTTCTCAGGCGGTGACGTGGAAGGGTTCATCAAGTTCGGCAACAGCGTGCTCCGGAAGATCGAGCGCTTTCCCAAGCCGGTGATCGCCGCCATCAATGGCCATGCCCTCGGAGGCGGCTCGGAGATCGCCATGGCATGCCACCTCCGGATCATGAAAGAGACCGCGCGCATCGGGCAGACCGAGTCCAACCTGGGCATCATCCCTGGGTACGGGGGTACGCAGCGGTTGCCCCGGCTGATCGGTCGGACCAAGGCGCTGGAGTTCATGATCCTGGGGACTCAGATCCCGGCGGCCGAGGCGCTGCCCCTGGGGCTCGTGAACCGGCTGTCGAAAGAAGGGGAGACCTTATCCGACGCCACGGCGCTGGCCCGCCAGATCGCCAAACGTCCGCCCATCGCCACGCGGCTCATCATCCGGGCGGTGGACGATGGCCTCAACGCTCCCATCGACCAGGGGCTCGCCGCCGAGACCCGGGCGTTTGTCGATTCCCTCAAGACCGCCGACGCGGCGGAAGGGATCCAGGCGTTTCTGGCCAAGCGCGAGCCGCAGTTCAAAGGAGAATAAGAATGGACCTCGGAATCGGCGGGAAACTGGCGCTGGTCACCGGCGGCGCTCGGAACCTGGGGAAGGCGGACTCGCTTGTGCTGGCCCGGGAGGGATGCACCGTCGCGGTGGTGGATCTGAACGGCGAGGGCGCGCAGGAGACGGCCGCCGAGATCGTCGGGAAGGGCGGCAGGGCCAAAGGCTACACCTGCGACATCGCCGACCGGAATCAGGTGGCGGCCACGGTGGCTCAGATCGAGCGAGACCTCGGGCCCGCGGACATCCTGGTGAACAACGCCTCCATCATCTGGACGCTGGCCCAGCTCAAGGACATGAAGGATGACGAGTGGGACCTCAACATGGCCGTGAACCTCACCGGGGCCTACAACGTCACCAAGGCGGTCTTCCCTGGCATGCGCGAGCGGCGCTGGGGGCGCGTCGTCTCCATGGCGTCCATCGCCGGGCTCATGGGGGGATTCGGCCAGACCGCCTACGCGACCACCAAGATGGGGACTATCGGGTTCGCGCGGTCGGTGGCGCTGGAGGGCGCCCGGTACAACGTCACTTCCAACGTCATCGCTCCGGGTATCATCGGGGAGCACGTCAGGCTCTCGCCCATGTACGACCGGATGGTGAAGCGGGTGGCCATGCAGCGGGAAGGGGAGCCGGAGGACGTCGCCAACGCCATCGCGTTCCTCTGCTCGGAACGCGCCCGCTACATCACGGGCGCCGTTCTGACCGTCACCGGCGGAATGGACCTCTTCACCTTCTGATCGCCCCGAGGCGTTCCCCCACCCCCGGCCGCTTCCTTCGCGCCATTCATGCGCCCCATTGTCCTCGCGCTTCTCAGCTCGTTTTTCTTCGCATTCTCCAACATCGTCACCAAGCGGGGCCTCGCCAGGATGGATCACTTCACCGGCCTCCTCGTCAATCTGACCACAAACGCCGGGTTGCTCTGGTGCTATCTCGCCGTGTTCGCGCACGAGATCGAGATATGGGTGCGCGTCAATCTCATCTTCGCGGGCGTCGGACTTCTCGTCCCCATCGTCGCCCGGTCTTTTGCGTTTCAGGGGATCGAGCGACTGGGCGCGTCGGTCGCCTCCACCGCGGGCAGCGCGGCCCCACTGTTCGCCATCGTGTTCGCCGTGTTTTTTCTGCAGGAGCTCCCGACTCCGACCAATCTGCTCGGCGCGCTCGCAATCGTCTCGGGAATCGTCTGTCTTTCCTGGCAGGGCCAGACCAAGGACTGGCGGACGCGGGATTTGCGCTTCCCACTAATGGCCGCGTTTCTCTTCGCGCTCCGGGACAACCTCGTGCGCTTCGGCTTGCTGATCACGCATTCTCCGATGCTGGCGGCCACGATCGCTGCGACGACGTCCGCGCTGACGATGTGGGTCGCCTATGCGGTTCGCCTGCGACGTCCCGGCTGGGTCCACGTGAGCGGGCCCGGGTTCCGGTGGTTTTTCGCCTCCGGGGTCCCGAATTTTCTCTCGTACGTCGGCATGTACACGGCCCTCGGGCTGGACCGGATCGCGGTGGTTACCCCGCTCGTGAGCGCGTATCCAGTGTTTGTTCTCCCGCTCACCTTCTTCTTCCTCAAGGGGATCGAGCGGATCAACGCGCGCAAGGTCGTCGCCACTCTGCTGGCCGTTCTCGGCGTGCTGCTGATCTGGTGGGCGAAGCTCTAGCCCGGATTATTCGCGTCCGCGCCCTGCACCCTCACCCCCGCCCTCTCCCTCGGGAGGGAGAGGGAGCCCTTTCGGTTCCCTCGCCCCCGGTGGGGGAGAGGGTCAGGGTGAGGGAGCCTGTCAGACGCGCTGAGCAAATTCATGAATAATGTGCGCTAGATAGTCGAAGCCGGCGCTCGAACAGCGGGCCCGGCTGCCCGGTTCACGCGCCGGGCGCGCGGTAGGCACGGAGTAGCTGGAGGAAGCGAGGGCCGAAGTCGAGCTGCTTTCGTTCTCCCACCCCCTTGACGCGCAGCAGCGCCTCGTCCGTGACAGGGCGCAGGCGCGCCATCTCCCGAAGAGTCGCGTCGTTGAAGATGAGGTAAGGTGGCACACCGCGTTCCTGCGCGATCTCGCGCCTGAGCGTGCGAAGGACCTCGAAGAGGCCGGGGTCCTCCCCCGGAGCGACCGGCGCCGGAGTAGTTTTCCTGGACGGCCGGATCAGGGGGCGCGTCAGCGAAACGGCGCCCTGCCCCCGCAGCAGCCCGCGGCCGCTATCGGTGACCCGGAGCGTCGGGTACGCGCCTTCGGCCCGTGCCAGAAACCCCTGGCCCAGTAGCTGCTCGATCCATTCCCTGAGGACGGTCTTCGGATATTCCTTCAGCAGGCCGTAGGTGCTCAGCCGGTTGTGCTTCGCGCTCAGGATGCGATCGGTGCCGGCGCCGCGCAGGACGTCGGCCACGTGGTCCGCGCCGAATCGCTCGCCCACCCTCACCACGCAGGAGAGGACCTTCTGAGCGACGACGAGGCTATCCGATATCGTCTCGACCTCGCCCAGGCACACGTCGCAAGCGCCGCAGGGCCCCGGGCGATACTCCTGGCCGAAGTAGCGGACGAGCGTCCGGTGCCGGCACTGGCCACTCTGACAGAGCCCGTACATCTCCCCGAGCTTCTTGAGGGCCCAGGGGGGCGCCTCGGCGCCGTCCGCCGTCAGGATCGATCGCCAGACCGCGTAGTCGGCTCCCGAGTAGAGGAGCAGGCACTCGGCCGGCAGGCCGTCCCGTCCCGCGCGTCCGGCTTCCTGCTGATAGTGCTCGATCGAGCGGGGCATCCCCGCGTGGATGACGTACCGGACGTTGGAGCGGTCGATCCCCATGCCAAAGGCGACGGTGGCCACCACGATATCCACGCGCTCGTTGGCGAAGGCCTCCTGATTCTGCCGGCGGGCCTCGTCGGAGAGCCCCGCGTGGTAGGGCGCGGCGCGGTACCCCCGCCGGCGGAGAACCTCAGCAAGCTCATCCACCTCTGCCCGCCGGATGCAGTAAATGATCCCAGCCTCGCCCTGGTGACGGCCGACGGCCGCCAGGAGTTGTCTCAGCCGCTCCGCGCGGGACTGTATACGGTAGGTGAGGTTGGGCCGGTCGAAGCTCCCGATGAGGATCTCTGGGCGGGCGAGGCGAAGCTCCGCCGCGATGTCGGCCCGGACTTCGCGCGTGGCGGTCGCCGTGTAGGCATGCACGGCGACGGTGGGGAAGGTTTCCCTCAACAGGCGGAGCTGCCGGTACTCCGGTCTGAAGTCGTGCCCCCACTGGCTGATGCAGTGCGCTTCGTCCACCGCGAAGAACTGAACCCCCACGCGCTGGAGGAGCGTCAAAAAGCCGGGAAGGACCACTCGCTCCGGGGCCGCGTAGAGCAGGCGGACCCGGCCGGCCGCCAAAGCCGCCTCCACACGGGCGCGCTCCCCGGGGGTCATGGCGCTGTTGAGACACGCTGCCGCGACTCCGACCTGGACGAGTCCGTCCACCTGGTCCTTCATCAACGAGATCAGCGGCGAGACGACGACCGCGAGTTTCTCCTGCGCCGCCGCTGGCGCCTGGTAGCAGAGCGATTTCCCGCCTCCGGTCGGAAGGACAACGATGGAGTCCCGCCCGTCGAGGACCGCGGTCATGGCTTCTTGCTGGAGCGGCAACAGGCTCCGGTATCCCCAGATCCGTCTGATCGTCTCGCGGAGATCATCCATGGTCGGCCCCGCAAGCGGTCTCCACACCATGTCCATCAGCGTCGCTAGCCCCCCGACGCGCGCGCGCACGACCGTATCACGGCGTTGCGAGAGGCACAATCCGCCGTTTTTTTCTTGAAGCCTTCGCTCGGACAGGTTATGGTTTCCTTCAACGTCCCATGGGCTGGAAGCCTCGAAGGTCATCGAGGAATCGGTTTTATACCAGGCCGCCCGCGCGCTCCGTGTGGAGGCCGCCGGACGAGTGGGCCGAGGATCCCGCGCTGGCCGAGGATCCCGAACTGATCGAAGCTCTCGGGGCGATGGGGCTCCCCCTGGCGGGACTCCTACCGGCGTCGAGAAACAACCCCTCCCGGCAACTGTCCTGGAAGCAGCACCTGGCGAACCTGCGGCAGGCGGTGGAGGTCCCGCAGCCGCCCTGGCGTCGCGCCCGCGAGATCCTCTACATCGTGGATGTGCCGGCCACGCTGGTCGGCCAGGGGCTGGCGGTGGAGATCGCCTCCCGGCAGCGGAAGGCGAACGGTGAATGGGGCGCGGTGAAGCCCTTCAGGATCGCGGGAGGGCAGATCCACGCGCTCCCGGACCCGGTCGACCGGCAGATCCTCGCGCTCCTCGCCGGCGCCCGGGAGCAGTACGGGTATTACCCGCCGATCTACTACGGCCCGACGCGGCTCCATTACTTTCTGTCGGCGCCGATGCACGACACGCTGATCCCCCTCATCTGTCGGACGGGCCGCTGCCGGATACGCCTGTCGCGCGAGAGCGGGGATCTCCCGATCGAATGGGACGAGGGTGATCCGTGGGAGTTTCGCCTCCTCGTCCGCTGGGATCCCGGGACGCGCCGCTATCTGGTCACAGGGGCATTGCATCGGGGCGGAGAGGAGAGGGAGCTTTCGACCCCCGCGCTGCTCCTGGCGAACGGATTCGTCTTCTGGCATGACCGGGCCGCGCGCCTCATGGACTACGGAGGCTTTCCCTGGATCACCCACCTCCGGCAGCACGGATCGCTGGCGGTGCCGAGGTCCCAGGCCGAGGAGCTGGTCCCCGCGCTGCTCGGGTTCCCGCGTCGGCCGCCTGTTGAGCTACCGGATGCGCTCAAGTGTGAGGAGGTAGCGGTCCACCCGAAGGCGCGGCTCACGGTGCGCCCGGCGCCTCGCGCGCGGGGGTCGGACATGCTGTGGGGCGAGCTTTCCTTCGACTACGACGGGGCAGTGATCACGGCCGACTCGCCAGGGCGGGGGATCTTCCAAGCCCGCGAGCGCCGCTTTCTCCTGCGCGACTTGGAGGCCGAGAGAACCGCGGCCGAGCGCCTTCAGGCTCTCGGGTTCCGGAAGCGCTTTCCCTCCCCGTACGAGGGCGACAACGCGTCCGGAGTCGTCCTGGAGCTGACTCCGCGCCGCTTCCCACTCGTCGCTCAGGAGCTCCTCAAAGAGGGCTGGCGCGTCGAAGCTGAGGGGAAGATCTTCCGTGACGCCGGCGCGTTCCGGATCGAGGTCAGCTCGGGTATCGACTGGTTCGAGTTGCACGGCGAAATAACGTTCGGCGACGCGGTCGCCCCGCTCCCCGAGATCCTGGCGGCGCTCAAGCGGGGCGAGCAGACGGTGCGGCTGGGCGACGGAACCTACGGCATGCTGCCCGAGGCCTGGCTCAAGAAGTATGGCCTCCTCGCCGGTCTCGGCACTCCCGGGGCCGGGCACGTGCGCTTCACGCGGAGCCAGATCGGCCTGCTCGACGCGCTCCTGGCCTCTCTGCCAGAGGCGACGTGGGACCAGGCGTTTCAGCGCGCCCGCGAGGAGCTCCGACGGTTCGACGGGATCAAGCCCGCCGACCCCCCGATCGGCTTCAGCGGAGAGCTGCGCCCTTACCAGCGCGACGGCCTGGGGTGGCTCCAGTTCCTCGAGCAGTTCGGCTTCGGCGGCTGTCTTGCCGACGACATGGGTCTCGGAAAGACGATCCAGGTGCTCGCCTTCCTCGACTCGCGCCGCGAGCGCCGGGCCGGCCCTTCGCTGGTCGTGGTTCCGAGGTCGATCGTCTTCAACTGGAAAGCGGAAGCCGCGCGGTTCACGCCCGAGCTTCGGGTGCTCGACTATACGGGGCCCGACCGCGCCAGGCTCCGCGATCGCTTCACCGAGGCCGACCTGGTGATCACGACCTATGGCACGCTCCGTCGCGATGTCCCCTTCTTCGCCGGCGTCCAGTTTGATTGTGTCATCCTCGACGAGGCCCAGGCGATCAAGAACTCGGGCACCGACTCGGCCAAGGCGGCGCGGCTCCTGCGTGGCGGGCGCCGGCTCGCGCTGAGCGGCACGCCGGTCGAGAATCACCTGGGCGAGCTGTGGAGCCTCTTCGAGTTTCTGAATCCCGGCATGCTGGGCGCCGCCTCAGCATTCGGGCAGGAGGGCGTCCTCGCCCGGAACCCGGACGAGGAGACCCGCCGGCTGCTGGCCCGCGGCCTCAGGCCGTTCATCCTGCGCCGCACAAAGGGACAGGTGGCCTCGGACCTCCCGCCGAAGTTGGAGCAGACGCTGTACTGCGAGCTGGAGCCGGCCGAGCGCCGGGTCTACGACGAGCTGCGCGAGCACTACCGTCGCTCGCTTCTGGGCCGTATTGAGCGCGACGGGCTCGGGCGGACGAAGATCCTGGTCCTTGAAGCGCTCCTTCGTCTGCGCCAGGCCGCGTGCCACCTGGGCCTGATCGACAGAACACGGGTCGAGGAGCCGAGCGCGAAGCTCGAGGTGTTGCTCTCTCGTGTGGCCGAGGTCCTCGACGAGGGGCACAAGGCGCTCGTCTTCTCGCAGTTCACCAGCCTGCTGGCCATCGTGCGGCGCCGGCTCGATCGCGAGGGGATCCCCTACGAATACCTGGACGGCCGCACCCGGGACCGCGAGGCCCGGGTCGCTCGCTTCCAGACCGACCGCGACTGCCGGCTCTTCCTGGTGAGCCTCAAGGCGGGCGGCCTCGGCCTGAATCTCACGGCCGCCGAGTACGTCTTTCTGCTGGATCCCTGGTGGAACCCGGCAGTCGAGGCGCAGGCCATCGACCGCGTGCACCGCATCGGCCAGACGCGGCCGGTGTTCGCCTACCGACTGATCGCGCGGGAGACCGTGGAAGAGAAGATCCTGGAGCTCCAGCGGACCAAGCGCGACCTGGCCGACGCGATCATCACGGCCGACAACAGCCTGATCCGCACCCTCAGCCGTGAGGACCTGGAGCTCCTGCTCTCATGACGCCCGGAAGGTCAAGGATCTCTTACACCGTTGCCGCTGGCCCGGGTCCTGTGCTATGTTCGGGCGCGATCTCCGATTTCGGTTTGCTCGCGCTGTCACTGGGAGGATTGATATGCCGACGGTGAAAGAGACCTTCGAGCTGATGCCAGGGCGCTTCAAGCCAGAGAAGGCCGTCGGGGTCAATGCCGTGATCCAGTACGAGATCACTGGCGAGGGCGGCGGCGCCTGGAGCGCCACGATCAAGGACGGCGCCTGCGCGGTCAAAGAGGGCGGGGCGACCTCGCCGAACCTCACCCTGACCATGTCCGCCCAGGATTGGCTGGACCTC
>CAYJUC010000066.1:0-5225 GCA_964372605.1 uncultured bacterium
TGGAGAAGCCCAGGTAGCCGTAAAAGGAGTTGATCAGGATCTTGAACGTCTGCTGAAGCGCGTTGGCGAAGATCCGCTCCTCTTCCCCCGGCGCTTCGCGCGCCAGCGTCTTGGCCGCGATCCTGAACTCCCGGAGGTCCTGAAGGAGCTTGGGAAAGATCCCGAGCTCATCCTTCGCCGGAAAGATCCCGAAGGTGAGCATCAACGACGGGTAGAGCGAGGTCACGTCCACGTGAAGCACGCCCCGGGCCACGCCCTGGCTGAAGACCGCCGTGTACCCGCCGGTCACCGCGGCGCCCGCGGATGGGGCCGGGATCGCGCGCCGGCGGTGGAGGTGCTCGCGCATCAGGAGCGCGTCGATCTTGGTGGCGTTCCCCTTGAGCACCGCGCTCTGGTAATCGAAGGGAAGGGCCTGGGCCTCGACAAAGTAGGGTTGGGAGAGGAGTCGCGAGATCGCCAGGGTTTCTCTCACGTCGTCCATGGCGTAGGCCATGAGGCGCGTTGGGTCATCCCGGAAGATCTGGGGGATCTGTTCGGGAGGAAGGTAGGTCCGTCCCTCGGCGGCCAGACCGAAGTGCCTGGCCACGTCTTTGAGGCCGTGGGATTCCAGGTCCCTGGCCACCACGTCGTAGTGCTGGACCAGGATCCAGGTGTCCACGATGTGGCGGCCCGCGATCTGGTAGCGGCGGTAGCCGATGGCCCGTTCCGCGACCTGCATCCGCGACGGATGCCCCCTGAGCGGCGAGCCGTCGCGTCCCCACCCGAGACTGATCCGGTGACGCTTGGCCCTGGCCTCCAGATACTCGAGGTCAAAGCGGAAGATGTTGTGCCCTTCGATGACGTCCGGATCGCGTTCCCTGAGTAACCGGGAGCAGAGCAGGAGCATCTCGGGCTCGGCGTAATCGCGGCCGGAGATCACGTGCTCCCACCCGGTGGAGTCGGCCAGGGCGATGGCGATGATCCGGTCCGATTCTCGCGCGGCGTTGGGGAACTCGAACCCCTCCGCGGTCAGGACCTCGATGTCCAGCGCCAGCCGTCTCAGCTGAGAGAATGTCATGTCGAGGAACGACGTCTTTCCCGTCAGCAGAAGAAACTGCTGAACCGCGTCGTTGACGAAGCGGTAGGGGGCGTCGGGTGCGGTGGAGGCTTTCCGGGAAAACTTCTGGCAGTGGTCGCGGGCCCGGAGAGCGGCGCCCCAGGAGGGAAACCGGGCAACCCAGCGGTAATAGCCGGCCCCGTCCAGCGGGAGGACGTCGGCCTCGCCCTTCCAGTCCTTGAGGAGGTCCCCGTCGGCCAGGAGGAGAAAAGGGGAGAAGGGTTCGCGGGACGTGACTGTCGCGTCGCCCGCTCGCCGATAGACGCCGATCGCGTCAGATCCGTCCAGCTCGAAGGCCACGAGCCCGGCGGTCCGGTCGTGGCCGAAGAGGAGGGAGTTCTCGTAGAAGGGGAGAGCCGGAAGGGTCAATGCCTCAGCCGGATTCGATGGCCTTCAGATACTCTCCGGGATCCACGAGCCCCACCAGCCGCTTCCCACCGTTCACGATGATCGTGGGAATGGCCCGCACCCGGTCCCGGGAGACGGCTTCCTCGTAGTCTTTGAGCACCCACTCCGTGGCCTTTCCGGACTCGTAGTCGGCCAGAAATCGCGTCATGTCGGCGCCCGAGTCGCGGACAACCTCCACGACTTCCTCCCGGTTGGCGATATTCTTCCCGTGGGTGAAGAACGCCTCGTAGAGCCTCAAGTGCAGCCGCTGGAATGCCTCTTCGCCCTGAAGCGCCACGCATTTGGCGGCTTCCAGCGCCGGGAGGCTCCAGGCCGGGTAGTCGTCCCGGGTCCAGAGGTTGTAGGTGATCCCGTCGGGTTCGGCCATGGAGCGACAGCGCTTCCAGCCCTCCTCCCGGTAGGTCCCCTTGAACGTGACCGATGGGTCAGGAGCAGGACGGAGGGGGAACGCCTTCCACTGGATCTGCAGACGGTCGCCCTGTTCCGCCTGGAGCCGCCGGAGGCGCACGGCCGCCGGGAAACACCAGGGTCAGAGGTAGTCGGAGTACTCGGTGATCTGGAACGTCTCGCCCATGTCGTCTCCTCCTTGTCGCATTCTACCCGCGACACCGGGGAGGGTCAACGGCAGTTCGAGCGCGAGCTTCGCTCGCGCAAGCTTGGGGGAGGTTCGCAAGGGGGGCGTGCCCCCCTCCGAGGTTAACGGGGGTTCATTGCCCGGTAGGCGTCGACGAACAGGTCCACGTGCGTGGAGAGCTTGACCCTGAGGTGGTGAGCCAGATCGGCTTCCCCCACGGTGCCGATGCTGTGGATGGACCAGGTGTCGGCGAAGACGAGGATGTCGGGGTTGCGCACGACGCGGGCGGCCTGCCGGAGCTCGACGTCGATAATGTAGCCGTAGACCGGAACGGTGGTGTCCTTCACCGCCTCAACGTTGACATAAAGATAGGGAGTGCCGCGTTGAGTCGTGACCGGGATTCCCGCCCGCCGCAGCCGTTCCTCCACTTCCGTTCGCACCTGAGCATGGTTGGGCCCCTTCCAATCTTCGTCCGGCTCCCGCATCTCAACCAGCACTCTGACGGCCGGGATCCCCTTGAGGCTCAACCGGTTGACCTCGGAGTCCCCGGCCCGGGCGGCTCCGGCCGCCAAGAGCCCGGCCAGGACTCCGGCGAGCAGACTCTGACCCGTCCGTCCCATCACTTTCTCCCTCTGCCGCCTTCGGTTTTCAATAGAATATCTCATGATAGCCCGCCCGTCCTCGTTTGCGGTTGCGCCGCGGTCGACTCTCGTGCTACGGTCGCGTGAGATCGCCATGCGCCGGGAGCAGTATTCGAAGCAGGAACTCAGAGAAACAGTCTGGCGGCTGCTCGAGGTCCATCGCGCCGCCCGGTTTCCGGGCGCGAAGGGGCGGATTCCCAACTTCGTGGGCGCCGAACGATCGGCGCTGGCGCTCGGCTCCCTCGCAGTATGGAAGCGGGCCCGGATCGTGAAAATCAACCCCGACGCGCCTCAGATCCCGGTCCGGCGCATGGCGCTTCGCGAGGGGAAGATCGTGTACGTGGCGGTCCCCCAGCTCCGGGCCGAGGCGTGCTTCATCGAGCTTGATCCGGCGCGTCTGGGGAAGAACCTCGGCAAGGCCGCCACGATCAAAGGGGCGGACCGATACGGCCGTCATGTTCGGGTGGAAGAGATGCAACTGCTGGATCTCGTCGTCTGCGGATCCGTGGCCGTCAACGGCAAGGGGAGCCGAGTGGGAAAGGGGGGAGGTTTCTCCGACCTCGAGTTCGGCCTTCTCCGGGAGGCCGGCAAGGTGACGGGGCGGACCCCCATCGTGACCACCGTTCATCCGCTTCAGATCGTCCCCTACGAGACGGAGATGCTCCCGCACGACATCCCCGTGGACTGGATCGTCACTCCCGAGGGGCCCCTTCGATGCGGAGCGGCTCACCCCAAACCCCGCGGGATCTACTGGGAGTTCCTGAAAGAAGAAAAGATCGCGGCCATCCCGGTCCTCGCGCGACTTCGCGCCGGTCGTTCGCGATGAGGAGGTTCAGTGGACGCCTCGGTTGAGCTGGTCAAGCATCTCGCGCCGTCGGTCGTCAACATCCACGCCCAGGCGCGCGCCGGACACCCCTCCACTCAGATCCTGGGGGCGGAACGGATGGGCACCGGAACCGTCGTCGACTCCTCCGGGCTCATCCTCACCGTGAACTATGTGGTCATGGGAGGGGAGACCATCCAGGTTTCATTCCCACGGGGGCGCCGGCTCCGGGCGGAGATCGCCGCTCAGGACTTCGACGTGGGGCTGGCTGTGCTCAAGGTGAAGCGCCGGGAGCTCCAGATCGCCGGTCTCGCTTCCTCGAAAACCGTCGAGCTCGGGATGCCCGTCTTCGCGCTGGCCTCCACCGGCCCCCAGGAGCGGCGAGTCTCGGGTGGGCTGGTGACTTACCTCGGGGAGTTCGAGGCCCACTGGGAATATCTCCTCGAGCGGGGGATCGTGACGAGCGCCGTCAACCCGGGCTTCGGGGGCGGCCCGCTCTTCACCCTGGCCGGGCAGATGATCGGGGTGGTCTCCCTCAACCTGAACGAAATCTCGCGGAACTCTCTGGCCATCCCCGTCGAGTGCTACCGGGAACACCAGGAAGAGCTCCTCCGCTTCGGCCGGGTGCGGAGCCGACCCCGGCGGGCCTGGGTCGGCCTGTTCGTCCACCCGCTCGAGGAAGGCGTGGTGGTGGCCGGGTTGGTCCCCGGCGGGCCCGGAGAGCGCTCGGGCCTCCGCGAGGGAGACATGATCCTCTCCGTCGATTCCGAGGAGATCCCCACACGGAAAGATCTCTACCGCTGCCTCTGGCGCCGCGGGCCGGGCGAGCGGGTCTCCTTCGAGGTGATGCGGGAGAACGATCTGAAACGGCTGGAAGTCACCGGCGGCGATCGAGCCGAGTTTTACAAATAACGGCTGGGAGGCTCCGGTGGATCTGGGACTCGTGGGGAAAGTAGCGCTCGTGACCGGGGCGTCCAAGGGGATGGGGAAGGCCTGCGCCATGGGCCTGGCCGCGGAGGGCGCGCGTGTGGCGATCTGCGCGCGCGCGGAGGCGGACCTCGCTGCTGCCGCCGCGGAAATTCGGCAGAAGACCGACGCGGAGATCCTCGCGGTCCCCGCCGATCTGACACGGCTCGACGATATCCGGGGGGTGGTGCGGGCCACGGCTGACGCCTTCGGGGGGATAGACATCCTGGTGAACAACGCCGGAGGCCCGCCCCCCGGCGCGTTCGACCAGCTGACGGACGCCCAGTGGCAGTCGGCCTTCGAGCTGACGCTCCTCTCCACCGTTCGACTGATCCGGGAGGTGCTGCCCCACCTGCGCGCCAAGCGGTGGGGGCGGATCCTCAACATCCAGTCCAGCGCCGTGAAGGAGCCCATTCGCGGCCTGATCCTCTCCAACGGAATCCGGCCTGGGGTGATCGGGCTCGCGAAGACGCTGGCCGCCGAGCTCGGGAAGGACAACATCACCATCAACACGATCTGCCCCGGCCGGATCCTCACAGATCGGCTTCTGAGCCTCATGGCGGTCCGGGCCCGAGAAGCCGGGAAATCGCTCGACGACTATCTGCCAGAGGCGACAGCCGACATCCCGCTGGGTCGGATCGGCAGTCCCGAGGAGTTTGCCAGCATGGTGGTGTTCCTCGCCTCGGAGCGGGCCTCCTACGTCACCGGGGTCACGGT
>CAYJUC010000066.1:5325-14102 GCA_964372605.1 uncultured bacterium
GGCATTCCGTCGCGCCCTGCGTGGATTTTTTCGCCACCAGGGATTTTTCCTCGCCGCCGGGCTCTCGTTCTTCTTCCTCATCTGTCTGGTTCCGCTTCTCTTCCTGGCGGTCTCCGTCGCCGGTTTTGTCCTCTCCAGCGAGACCGCCGCCAGGCGGGTCATTGGCCAGCTTGCCCAGATCATTCCCGTGTATCAGCGTGAGATCACCCGATCGCTTCTGGGGATCGTGGCTGCGCGTCGCCTCTCCGGTATCCTCGGGACCGTCATCCTCGTCCTCTTCTCCACCCAGCTCTTTGCGGCGATCCGGCTGGTGCTGAACCGGGTCCTGGGGATTCGAGGGCGGGGCTTCTGGCGCGGGCCGGCCTTCGACGTCGCGATGATCGTGCTGATCACGCCGTTCTTCCTCGCGACCATCGCCGTGACCGATCTTTTCACCTGGTTCAAAGTGGCCGTGTTCCGTCCGGCGCGCATTCCCAGGTTTCTGCTGGAGCTCATGGGGATCGGCCTGGGGGTCCTGTTCTCCACGACCATGTTCTTCTTCATTTATTATTTCGTCCCGCGCCGGACCGTCCCGCTCCGGGTGGCCCTGGCCGGCGCCCTCCTCACCAGCCTCCTCTGGGAGGTGGCCAAGCAGCTCTTTCGCCTCTACATCGTCAACGTGGGGGTGTATGGTCAGATTTACGGCCCGCTCGGGGTGTTGGTGGCGCTGGTGATGTTTGTGTATTACTCGGCGACGGTCTTCATCCTGGGCGCGGAGTTCGTGCGCTCCCTGAAGGGCGGACAGGCCAACCCGCGGCCCTCTGCCGGGTAGGAGCGCGGCCCCCTCCGACTACCTAGCCCGGGTCAATCAACCGTGCTATTCTCGGATCTGTCCCCTTCCTCACCTCGACGCACAGGGGGCTGGGGCTCTCTGATAAACCCAAGGAGATATCGGAATGCTCAAGGATAAGGTGGCCATCGTGACCGGGGCCGGCCGGGGCATCGGCCGGGAAATCGCACTCCTGATGGCTCAGGCGGGGGCCAAGGTGGTGGTCAACGATTATGGGGTCAAGGAGGACGGGTCCGGAGCAACCTCCGGCCCGGCTGAGGAGGTGGTCCAGGAGATCAAGAAGAGAGGCGGTCAGGCCGCGGCGAACGGGGACTCGGTCGCCACGATGGCGGGCGGGGCGAGCATCGTTCAGACGGCGCTGGACCATTTCGGCCAGGTGGACATCGTGGTGAACAACGCGGGGATTCTCCGGGATCGGATGATCTTCAACATGACCGAAGAGGAATGGGACGCGGTCATCAACACCCACCTGAAGGGAAGTTTTGCAGTCACCCGGGCGGTCGTGCCGCACTTCCGCGAGCAGAAGTGGGGGCGGGTCATCAACATGACGTCCACCTCCGGTTTGGTCGGGAACGTCGGGCAGGCCAACTACGCCGCGGCCAAGCTGGGGATCGTGGGGTTCACCAGGGTCGTGGCCCTGGACATGGCCCGGTATAACGTCACGGCGAACTGCATCTCTCCCTTCGCGTGGACGCGGATGATCGGCACGATCCCGACGGAGACCGAAGCGCAGCGGCAGCGGGTGGAAAAGCTCAAGAAACTCTCCCCGGCGCACATCGCCCCGCTGGCGGTCTACCTCGCCACCGAGGAAGCCAAGGACATCTCCGGCCAGGTCTTCGGCGTCCGCGGGAAGGAGATCATGCTCTTCAACCAGATGCGCCCGATCCGCGCGATTCACCACGCCGACGGGTGGACGCCGGAGCGGATCGCCGAGATCCTTCCGGGAACGCTGAAGCAGCACCTGTCGCCCCTGGAGACCTCAGGCCAGTACTTCAACTACGATCCGCTGGTCTAGCCCATGAACCGCGAGCTGCTGATCCAGCGTCTTGACTCGGCTCCGGACCGCCTGCTGAGACTCTGCGCGGACCTCTCGCCCGAGGACGCCGCGCAGCGGCCCGGGGAAGGCGAGTGGTCGGTCGTCGAGGTGATTCGGCATCTGGTGGAAGGCGATCGGGACACCTTCCTCCCGCGGCTTCGGCGGATGCTCAGCGAAGACCGGCCGGCCTTCGAGTCCCGGGAGCGAACGCAGACAGGCGAATCTGATTTCGAGGCGCTCCAGAGCGCGTTCGAATCGGCGCGGCGGGAAGCGGTGAGGATCCTCCGCGAGCTGGAACCCGCGAACTGGACCCGCGCGGGCGTGAGCCCGAGCCGGGGGCCGGTCACGATCGAGGAGTATGCGCTGACCATGGCCGACCACGACGACGAGCACCTGGCTCAGATCGATGCGGCCAAAACGGCCGTCGAGCTCAGCAAGTAGGATGTCGGCGCTGGGCAAGGTCGTCCTGCCCCTCGCCGCAGCCGGCCTCCTTCTCGCCGGATGCCTGAAGCCCACCGTTCTTCACGTTGATCTCACGACCGCGCCCCCCCCGTCGACCTCAGCGAGAGACTATCAGGCCGCCATTGAGTCCATCGTCGCCGTCATGAAGGAGGAGCTGGGGATTCCGTTTCCTCCCACCGTCGCCTTCTATCTCTACCCCAACCAGACGGCGTTTGAGCGCGGGCTCCAGGCGGAAGCCGGGTTCGCGGCGCACTCCGCGGTCCGGATGGCCGACTACGCCAGCGCGGTGACGACGAGCGGCAAGGTGCTCGTGAACGAGGTGGATCTCGTCCGGGTCCCGTGGCAGCGCTGCGTCGAAATCCTGGCCCACGAGATGGTCCACATCTCCCAGCGTCACCTGGCCGAGGGGCGCCGCGGGTGGTCGGTCCAGTGGCTCCGCGAGGGGTTCGCCGAGTGGGGAACGACGGTGGCGCTGCATCGCCTCGGCTTCGAGCCGCGAGAGGTTCGGCTTGCCAAGGCGCGGGGGAAGGTGCGCTGGGTCTCAGATGGCGGGGACCTCCCCACGCTCCGGCAGCTCCTGGGCCCCGCCGGGTGGGCGGCGCTCCAGGAAAAGCCCGACGGCGCCGCCAGTTATGAGCTGGCCATGCTGGCCACGGACTTTCTGATCAGCCGGGTGGGGATTCCCGCTGTCGTCCAGTACTTTCGGAATTCCATGGTCCTGGACCTTCGCGGAAACTTCGCCCAGGCCTTCGGGTTGAGCCTCTTCGATTTCGAGACGGAGTTTTCCGCCTCCCTCAAGGAACTTCTCCGGTGAACGAGGCCGACGGGTAGCCGGAGAGATATCAGGTCGTGCTCATCGACGTTCACGTCCACCTGCTACCGCCCGGGCGTCTGGCGAAGCTCATGCAATGGATGCATCGCCTCTTCCCGCGGCACCCCGTTCCCGCCACCGTGACGCTGGACGATTGTATCGCCGACTATAAAAAACTCCGCGTGGACTACCTCTTCAACCTGGCCTACCCCATCTTTCCCGACGAGACCGGGGGACTGATCGACTTCAACGCCGACCTCCGCCGGCGCCACCCCTGGATTATCCCGTGGGGCTCCCTTCATGTGGAAAACCCGGACAAGGGGCGGATCGTCGAGCGATGCATCGTCGAGCAGGATTTCCTCGGCTTGAAGTTCCACCCCTTCATCCAGCGCTTCGATCCACTGGATCCCCGGATGTTCGAAGCCTACCAGCGGCTCCAGGAGCTGGGGCGACCGGTGGTCTTCCACACGGGCTTCGAGGAGCTCTACCGCGGCTCGCTTCCGGTGGGGACCATGGAGGAGTTGGTGCGGAATTTTCCCAGGATGCCCGTGGTCTTCGCCCACAGCCTCTTCCCCGAGTTCGACGAGGCGTGGCGCATCCTGGACCGGTACGACAACGTCTGGGTGGAGATGACCAACGTCTTCGGCGCGATCTGGGATGACCGGTACCCTTCCGGTGTCATGGTGGGCGATACCGCCAAACTCCTGGACGGCATCGCCACCTGGAGCGACCGGATCATGTTCGGTTCCGACCACCCGGCCGGCCTGGGAAGCCTGGAGGAGATTTACCGGACGCTTGATACGCTCGGTCTTTCCGAGACCGTGAAGGAGAATCTCGTGGGAGAGACCGCTCGCCGATTCGTTCTCCGCTTCAAGCCGGGTTTCTTCGACGCTCCCCGATGAAGGGGGATCGTTGCCGGGGCGCCTGCCGGTTCCCGGCCGGGCCCCGATTCCTGACCCGCCTCTTTGCTCTCTTCTTCCTTCTTGCTTTCACGTCTCCCACGCGCGCCGCCGATCCGCCGCTCCTGGTCACCGTGGGCGAGGTCACGCATCGGTCGGGGGTGATCTGGGGTCGGCGGGAGGGGAGTGGCCCGCTCACGCTCGAATACGGGCGGTCGCCGGATCGCCTCGAGTCGAGGCGGGAGATCAGCGTTGACGCGAAGACGGACTTCACAGGGAAGTTCCGGATCGATCAGCTCTCGCCGTCCACCCGGTACAGCTACCGGCTCGGCGGCGGTGGTGAGAGCCTGACCGGAAAGTTCGTCACCGCCCCCGCCCCCGACGACCCCCGAGAGGTCTCCTTCCTCTGGAGCGGGGATCTCGGCGGTGGCGGCCGTTGCCGTGATCGCGTCCACGGCTATCCGATCTTTAGAACCATGCCCCGGTTCAGCCCCGAATTCTTCCTCTTCATGGGAGACACGATCTACGCCGACGTCCGCTGCTCGGGGCCAGAGAAAGTGCCGGGGTACGACTTCGTCGCGACCACGCCAGATGATTTCAGGGCCAAGCACCGCTACAATCGTGCCGACCCGGCGGTCCAGGAGTTCTTCCGCTCAACGTCGGTCTACGCCATCTGGGACGATCACGAAGTGAGGAACGATTTTTCCGGGATCATCGAGCCGTTGATGTGGGTGGGGCGGCAGGCCTTCCTGGATTACTGGCCGATTCAACCGCCGGCCGAGGAGCCCGGCCGTCTTTACCGGAAGTTTCGCTGGGGGAAGCTGCTCGAGCTCTTCGTCCTCGACACCCGGCAGTACCGGACCCCCAATCGGGAGGCCGACGGACCGGCCAAAACAATGCTCGGGCCGGTCCAGCGGGCATGGCTGATCGAGCGGGTGTCCGGCTCGGACGCGGTCTGGAAGGTCATCGTTTCCAGCGTGCCGCTCTCTGTCCCCACCGGCCGAACATTCCGGGATTCCTGGTCAAACGCCAACGTGCTCGGTTTCCCTGAAGAGAACGCCACCGGCTTCGCGTTCGAGCGAACCCTGATCCTCAGGGCGCTGCGCGATCGGTCGGTGAAGAATCTTGTCTGGCTCACTGCCGATGTCCACCACGCCGAGCTGATCCGTCACACCCCGTGGGACGGCTTTCGGTTCCACGAGTTCATCGCCGGGCCACTCAGCGCCGGGCAGGGCCGTCCCCGCCCGCTGGATTCCGGCTTGAACCCCCTCTCCCTCTTCGGCGTGGGGGAAATCGACAACTTCGGGGCGGTGGAGGTCAACGGTTCAGGGCTGACGGTCCGGATCATCGATGTTGCGGGAGCGGTGCGCGGCCAGCTTACGCTCCCTCCCGAGTGATGGACGCACCGTAGCCATCCAGAGGACGGCGGCCACGCCGCTGGTGATGAGACCCAGCCACTCCCACAGCCCCTCCCGGTAGACCAGGTCGATCCGAAGGTTTCGTCCCGGGGGCGCGTGCACTTCCATCAGTCCCCAGGAGTCGCGCCTCAGGGGAAGCGGGCCCTCGGGTCCCTCGGCGCGCCAGAGCGGATAAAAGGCGAGTCCCGTCGAAACCCACCCCTCGCCGTCGGCGAGCCGGAGCCTGAGACGTCCCGGCCCCACCGGCTCCGGGAGCGGAAGGGGGTCGGTCCGTGAGAAGAGCGCGAACGGCCCCACCCGCGCCGGCGGCCCGAAGGCCGACTGCTCTTCCACGAAGCGGAGCTTCCCCAGGTCCTCGTCGAGGGCCACGACGCAAGAGATCCTGAGCCGGAGCGAGAGGCTCTCGAACTCCTCCCGCGTCAGCCGCTCCATCGGCTGGCCGAACAGCTGCCGACCGTCCAGGGTCTCCGCCAGCTGGCGGATCGGCTCGGGTGCCGCCGACCCGGTGTAGATCAGCCCGGCAACAGGCGAGGGGTGTGTGAAGGTGCCGTGGATGATCTCCCGCCGGGTCAGCATCGGAGTCAGCGCTGTCAGGTGAGTGTGGGGGCGATACCATTCGTTTCCCGAAACCAGCGGGACGCCGGAGCGGACGAAGAGGATCCGGCCTGGGGGAACCCGCCGAATCTCTTCCCAGAGGTCGTTCATCTTGAGTGCGCCGACGGTCTCCGCGATCTTCGGCCACTGGCCGGGCACGGGCCAGAGGGTCAGGTCCGGCTCCTCCCGCTGGGCCGGGAGTTGGAGCGGGAGGAGAAGGAGGAGCAGCGAAGCCAGTGCGACCGCCAGGATCCGGAGCCGGATGGAACCGGCGACCAGCCAGCCGAACCCCAACCCGGCGCCGAGCACCAGGGCCAGGTAGAAGCTGTCGAGGAGACGGTCCGAGGGGAGCCAACGGAACCCCCAAGGCTCGATGATCAGAGCGTCGATGGCCACCGCTGCCAGGAGCGCCGGGGGAAGCGCGACGAGCGTCAGGGCGGATCGGCTCTTGCCGTTATGCCGGAACGCGAGCGCTAGCGCCACCGCCGATCCGACGACGCCGGTGGTGAGGAGCGGTCGTGTCGCGATCTCGGCGCCGAGGCTTCTGAAGGAGAATTCTCCCCAGGCCAACGGGAGCGCGTAATGGATGTGGGCGAGGAGCGGAATGGTCCAGAAGCCCGTGAGCCCGGCCGCGACGGCCAGGAGCCACACCGCCCGAATCGTTCGCTGCCGTCGCGCTTCGCTGGGAGGGCCAAGGATCGCGGCGAGGGCCACCAGCACGACTCCGGCGACGGCGTGGGCCGGATGGGTGACGACGATTGCGGCCAGGAGTGGAGCGGTCCAGACCGGTGGTTTTCCCCCGCGCTCCTGCCAGGCCGAGAGCGACAGCGCCAGGAGCGGGAGGAGCCCCACTCCGAGACGGGCGGCGATCATTCCGATCCGGAGCCCTCCCTCCACCCCGCTCCGGCTCCCGGCGCTCATGGTCAAGACCACGAGCGCGGTGGGGAGGGCCAGCCAGGGGCTGCGGCAGACCTTCGCCATCAACCAGAAGGCTGTGACCCCGGGAAGCAGGTAGACGATCCAGAGCAGAAGCTGATAGGTTGTTTCAGGGGCCAGAACCTTGAGCGTGACGAGGTGGATGAGCCCGCCCAGCAGGACATAGCCGGGCGGGTAGAACTGGAGCTCGGGGTAGCCGGCCCACCAATCAGGATTCCACTCCCAGGGGAGGAGCCCGCGATGGAGGCCGTGCCAGAGGCGGAAGAGCTGACCCGGGTGGTCGTCGAAGATCAGGAGACCGCCTCCGAGGGCCACCGAGGCGAAGGTCGCGCCGAAGCCGAGAAGGAGGAAGAACGGGAACCATGGGGAACGGTTCACGATCTGCCTCTCACTCCCTATCCCCCGTGAGACTCTCACCATGCTACATAAAGTATGCCGTCTTTTAGGAGCCGTTTTGGGTCTGGAAAGCCACTCGCTCCTAAGGTACCATCTGGCTGTAGGTACTGATGGACAATAGCTATCTCATTGCCGTTGTCGTCCAAATATGCAACAATTTGGCTCCTGGCGCAGAATGGCACGTTTGCCTTCGGCGCAGAGGGGTGCCTCTCGCTTAGGAGATGTGTTCGAAGTTCGCCTGACTTGACAAGGGCTTCGTAGTTTCCGTCGTTGAACATTTGGCGGAGTTGTGTCGGACTGATTTGACGTGTTGGGGGGGTGATGGTCATGCCAGTGCTTGGCCTAGAGATCCGCGAGCAGCTTATTCGCTACATAGACGGAGATATTAGCCTCCATGTGTTTCGAGAGTGGTTTTCCCAGCAGGCCTGGAACATCGATCAGCGAGCTGACATTCCCACGGCTCGGATGGTTCATGAGATCGATCTCGTGCTCGCTGAGTTTGATCACGGAGACTGGACAGAAGAAGAAATAAAGCGCCATTTCATGCCGTTAGTCACAGAGAATACCTCAGTTTACTTCCAAGAGGCACCATGGGTTCAAAGATCGACTAGCTCAGCGTTGGGGAGTCAGTCGGCGGATTCCACTAAGTACTTTGGTGCTCCGCCGTTATTCCAGAGTCCACGGATCGAGCCGAGCCAGCTAACGGCGACTGAACAGTCACGATGAAAGTGACTATGCTGCTGGCCGATTCTGCCCAAGCGGTCAACGGCAAGCTCTATATCTTGGGCGGAGGATGGTCCATAACTGGACCGGATCCTGCTCCCATGGCGATCGCCATCAAGATTGAAGTGCCGTGGGTCGAGGCGAATGAGCGTCACGCCTTGAAGCTTGCCCTCGTTAACGAGGATGGCCAGCCAGTCCAGGTGCCTACTCCGACCGGGGACCGCCCTATGGAGCTGAACGGCGAGTTCGAAGTGGGTAGACCAACTGGCCTCAAACCAGGAACGCCGCTGGATGTCGCCTTGGGAATCAACATAGGTCCGTTACCCCTTCAACCCGGTGGTCGATATGTGTGGCGCTGCTCGATTGACGACAAGTTCTCCGAGGACTGGCAGGTAGCATTCACAACCCGGCCTGTCCAAAAGCCTGGTGGTGGACAGGGCGGCTTACCTCCGAGTGGTTAGTGATGGATGACGGCAAGCGCTTATCCTCCAGCTAACCCAGTTCTTCGAGCCCCACGCCCGATTCGTTTAGTCCGCTCAGAAGCGCCGGAGCCATCCCCCCGGCTCAGGCAACCGACCGTCCGGCATTGACTTTTCGGCGATCCGCGTGTTAAGTAAAGAAAATTCAGAGGGTTGGCCGGTGACCGGAGTCCACTCCGGTCGGGCACAGAGCG
>CAYJUC010000067.1:0-13708 GCA_964372605.1 uncultured bacterium
GACCGCGTCCGGATCCTGACCCTGAACCGTCCCGATGCCATGAACGCGCTCACTCTGCCGATGATGCAGCAGGAGGCGGCGCGTCTCGAGGAGTTTCAGGACGACGACGACGCCTGGGTGCTCATCTACACGGGCACCGGCCGCGCGTTTTCCACGGGCCTGGACCTGACCGCGGCCAGGGAGATCCTGGCCGTGCCGCCGGAGAAGCGGCCGAAAACCCTCACCGCGCCCAACGCCCCGGAGATCTGGAAGCCGATCATCGCGGCCGTCAACGGCTACGCGCTGGGCGGGGGGTGCGAGCTGGCGCTGGCCTGCGACATCCGGGTCGCTGCCGATGACGCGAGCTTCGGGTTGCCGGAGGTGAAGCGCGCGTTGATCCCTGGCGCCGGGGCCTGCCAGCGGCTGCCCCGGCTCATCGGTTCGGGCAACGCCTTCTTGATGTTGTTGACCGGCGAGCGGATCGACGCCCAGGAAGCCTACCGGGTCGGGTTGGTCCAGAAGGTCGTGCCGAAGGAGAGGCTGCTGGACGAGGCGGTCGCGCTCGCGGAGAAGATCTGCGAAAACGGCCCGATCGCCGTGCGGCTCGTGAAAGAGGCGGCCGTCCGTGGCCAGGAGATGCCGTTACGCGACGCGCTGGCCCAGGACCGCCTGATGTCCATCCGCAACCGCCAGACGGCGCCCGAGGATGTGGAGGAAGGGATCAAGGCCTTCAGGGAGAAGCGCAAGCCGGACTACAGGGGGCGCTGATGGATTTCGCCTTCACCCCGGACCACGAGCGCTTTCGGGCGGAACTCCAGGAGTTCTGCCGGAAGGAGGTCACCGTCGAGCTGCTGAGCGAGGTTAAGGAAGAGGAGCATCTTCCCGGCTTCTACCGGAAGCTGGCCGAGCGGGGGTGGATCGGTCTCCAGTGGCCGAAGGAATACGGCGGTCGCGCCCTGGACAACGTGCACACCACGATCTTCTTCGAGGAGATGGAGTACGCGTTCGCGCCGCTTGGGCGGTACCGCGGCTCGGTGGTCTTCGTGGGACAGTCCATCCTGGCGTTCGGCAGCGAGGCGCAGAAGCTGGAGTTCCTCCCTCGCATCGCGCGCGGCGAGCTCACCTGCTGCTGGATGCTCTCCGAGCCCAACGCCGGCTCCGACGCTGCCGCGCTCCAGCTGCGGGCCACGGCGGACGGGGACGACTATATCCTGAACGGCCAGAAGATCTTCACCAGCGGCGCCCACGCCGCCGACTACGGGATGGTGGCGGCCCGGACAGACCCGGGCGCCTCCAGCAAGTACGCCGGGATCAGCCTCTTCCTCGTCCCCATGCGGAGCCTCGGCCTCACCATCCGTCCGCTCTGGACCATCGGGGGGTGGCGGGTCAACCAGGAGTTTTTCGACGATGTCCGCGTGCCGAAGAGCGCCATGCTGGGTGAGAAAAACTCGGGCTGGCAGAACATCACGCGCTACACCTTGAACTTCGAGCGGGCGGCGATCGCCAAGACCGGCACGCTCTTGCGCGTCAGCGATGAGCTTATCGAGTATCTGAAGAGCGCCAGCGCGCCGGCGGGGGCCGGGATGCGACACCGGCTGGCCGAGCTGCGCGCCGAGATCGTCGCCTGCCGCTGGCTGGGCTACAAGGTCGCCTGGCTCTACGACCAGGGCCACACTCCCACCACTGAGTCGTCCATGATCAAGGTCCTGACCGCCGATCTGCTCTACAAGCTCGCCGACCTGGGGAGCGACATCCTGGGTTACGCCGGGCTCCTGCGCGGGCGCGAGGCTCCGCTGGAAGGGCACGTCGAGTTTCTGCTGCGGAGCATCTGGTTCCATTTGGTGGGCGGCGGTGCCCCCGACATCCAGCGCAACATCATCGCCCAGCGGGGGCTCGATCTTCCCAGGGGAGCAGTTTAATCCAGACAGGTTCTGCGCGGCACGGGCCGCTTGTACGGAGAGAGTTAGCGTAGTTTCAGGATGAGGCTCAAAAACCACATCCAGATGGGGACGGCAAGGCCGAAGAGGGCGACCATGGTGGTGACCGTCCAGCGGAAGTGGGCGCGCATATCGGCCCGGAGCTCGCGGAGTTCAACCACGACTTCATCGAGCCGCCGATTGACGTCCTCGAACCGCCGGTTGATGTCGCCTCGGAGGTCGTCGAATCGTTTATGGACATCGTCGATCCGCTTCGAAAGCTCTTCAGCCATGGCCACAGCATATGTGAGGTCTTTCGCAGGGTCAAGCGCTGCGGTGTGTGAACGGTGGGGCCGGGGGCTTCCGAGGGGACGCGCGTGCTCTCGCTTCGCTCAGTGGCCCTTCGGGACCGCCGGATGGCCGGCGGCGGCATCCGCGATGGCGTGGTCGTGGTCCGGAGGGACGGCCCCGCTGACCCCCACCGCGCCCACCACTTCTCCTCCCTCGACGATCGGAACCCCGCCGCGGCCGATGACGAACTGGTAGGGACCGATTGAGCTCATGGCCGTGATGCTGTCCACGAAGAACGGTCGCTCCTTGAAGCGCTGCTCCAAGTCCAGCGTGGTGGCTCGAAACGCAGCCGAGGCGTTGGCCTTGGCGCGGGCAAATTCAGGGGTGATCCAGAGGGCGCCGTCCATCCGCTGGCTGGCCACCAGATGCCCGGTGTCGTCCACGACGGTGATGGCCACGTTGAAGCCCAGCTCGCGGGCCTTGGCGATCCCTTTCTGAATGCACTGGAGCGCCCGGTCAAGCGTCAACCTCTGATTCATCATCGTTCCCACTCAGGCCTCCGTACCCTCACCCCAGCCCTCTCTCCCTCAAGAAGGGAGAGGGAGTCCTTTCCGGTTCCCTCGCCCCGACAGGGGAGAGGGTTAGGGTGAGGGGAAGGGTGGGGTGTCGTCTTCGCGCCCGTGAAGCGCGTGCCAGTAGATCCCGTTCATGTGGTTCCAGCGCTTCCGGCTGGCGATCCGCGCCGCCTGAATGGCCTCGGCCTGAAGGGCCGGACTGTCGCAGTACCGCTCCACAATCTCGAAGCCCCGCTGGCTGTGGACCATATCCGCGCCGATGTGAATGGCGAAGAACCGGATCTCTCGCGTCCCCTCCGGCCAGCCGTAGTGTTTGGCCAAAGCCGGGACGATGCGCTTGTAGATGTCCGGAGGCTGGGACTCGAGCCCGATCAGGAACCCGGCGAGGGCGACCTGCCAGGGCGCCTGATAGGCGGTCCGCCATCCCCAGTCCTTGAGGGCTTCGGTCCAGGGAAGGACCTTCGACTTCAGGAATGCGTCACGCGATACGCCGCAGGCGCCCGCGTAATCGAACAGCATGTCGAGGTGACTGTCACCCGGATCCTCTTCCTCGGCCAGGTTCGCCAGCAGGTGATGCTTCACATCCCGCGCCGGGGCCTTTGAGGCGATGTAAGCCATCCAGTCGAGGAAGTCCGTGACGAAGTGGTAGTGCTGGACGACGTAAACGGCGGTCTGCGCTTTGGTCAGCTCGCCTCTTACCCACTTGTCGACGTACGGATGGTTCTTCGAATGCCATTCATCGCGGGCCTCGATCAGTTGCTGACGGAACGATAGTGTCGTCATGTTCTTCCTCCCTCGGGCGCTCGGGGTAGAGATGGCAGGCGACCTGGCGGCCGCTCACGGTTTGGAGCAGCGGCTCGATTTCCGCGCAGACGGGCATCGCGCGCGGGCAGCGGGGGTGGAAGCGACAGCCCGCGGGCGGGTTGAGCGGGCTCGGCACCTCCCCGGGGAGGAGAATCTCCTCCCGGCGTTCCTCCGGGTGCGAGGGGAGCGCCGCCGAGAACAGGGCCTGAGTGTAGGGGTGCTGGGGAGCCTTCGCCACAGCCTCGGCGTCCCCCATCTCCACGAGCTTCCCCAGATACATCACCGCGATCGTGTGGCTCATGTGGGCGACGGCGGCCAGATCGTGGGCGATGAAGAGATAGGAGAGACCGAGGCGGTCTTGCAGATCCCGCAGAAGGTTCAGGATCTGGGCGCGGATCGAGACGTCGAGCGCCGAGACCGGCTCGTCCAGAACGACGAGCTTGGGGGAGAGGGCCAGCGCCCGGGCGATGGCGATCCGCTGCCGCTGGCCTCCGGAGAACTCGTGCGGGAAGAGGGTGGCGGCGCCCTCGGGCAGCCCCACCATCTCCAGGAGCTGGAGCAGTCGCCCTTTGAGTTCGATGGCCGGCAGCTCTTCGTTGGCCACCAGCGGCTCGCCGATGATGGCGCCCACGCGCATCCGCGGGTTGAGCGATGCGTACGGGTCCTGGAAGACCGCCTGGACCGATCGGCGATAGGCCTTGAGCCCGGCGCCGTTAAGATCCTGGATGTCCTTCCCATCGAAGCGGATGACTCCGCCGGTGGGCTGCTCCAACCTGAGGATGAGCTTGGCGGTGGTCGTCTTCCCGCAACCTGACTCGCCCACGAGCCCCAGCGTCTTGCCGGGCTCGATAACGAACGAGACCCTGTCCACGGCCTGGACAATCCCGCGGGAGCCGCCGAAGAGCCCGCGCTTCACCGGGAAGTGTTTGACCAGATTCCTGGACTCGAGAAGAGGGAGGGTCATCTGAGGAGCCTGGACTTCATGATCAGTTCCTGCTCGAGCGCGGCCTTTGCCCGCGCAACCCTCCGGGGGGAGGTTCGGAAGGGGGGCGGGAGCCCCCCTCCGAGTGTAGCCAGCAGCGCGTCCCGTGGTCGTCGGAGACCGGGAACTCGGGTGGGTCCACCTGCCGGCAGCGGTCGTCGGCCTTGGGGCAGCGCGGGTGGAAGGCGCAACCGGCGGGGAGGCGCGCCAGGTCGGGTGGCTGCCCGTCGATCGCCGTGAGCCGCCCCTGCCGGAACGGGTGGCCGTGATCCCCGCCTACCGGGAGCTTCGGGATCGACTCGAGCAGCGCCCTGGTGTAGGGATGAGCCGGCGCGTTGAAGATCCGCGTCACCGGTCCCGCCTCCACGATCCGGCCGGCATACATCACCGCCACCCTGTCGCACATCTTCGCCACGATGCCAAGGTTATGAGTGATGAAGATCAGGGCCAGGTCGTGTTGGCGCTGGAGGTCTCTCAGGAGGTTCAGGTACTGGGCCTGGATCGTCAGGTCCAGGCTGGTGGTGGGCTCGTCGGCGATCAGGAGGCGCGGCCCGCAGGCCAGCGCGATGGCCCCCACGATCCGCTGGCGCATTCCGCCGCTCATCTGGTGCGGGTACTCGCGCGCCCGTTGCTCCGGCGCCGGGATCCGCACCGACTTGAGCAGCGCCTCCACCTTGGCCCTGGCGGCCTCCCGGCGGGCGCCCTCGTGGACCCGGATCGGCTCACCCACCTGATCGCCGATGGTGAAGAGCGGGTTCAGAGACGCCATGGGGTCCTGGAGGATCATGGCGATCCGTTTCCCCCTGATCCGGCGCATCTCTCCGGCGGACTTTGCGAGCAGATCCTCCCCTTCGAAGCGGACCTCGCCTTCCACGATCCTGGCCGCGGGCGGGAGGAGCTTCAGGATGGAGAGCGCCAGCGTGGTTTTCCCCGATCCGGACTCGCCGACGATCCCCAGGGTCTCCCGCTCGTTCAGGGCGAAGGAGACGCCATCCACCGCCTTGGTCACCCGCGCGCCCCGGGCGCCCACGTAGTAGGTCTTGAGGCCGGAGACCTCGATCAGCGGCCCGCTCATTTCATTCCTTCAGGAAGCCCTCGGAGCTGATCTGGTGGTCGACGATCCGGAACTCCCCGCGGGCGAACGGCTTGTGCACCGTGAAGGTTTCGGTCGCGGCGTGCCGGGCGTACTTCACCTCGTAGGTCAGCGTGACATAACTTCCGCTGTCTGGCGGGACGAAATCGGTGCGCGCGCTCGAACCCCTGAAAGCGTAGGATTGGAGGCGCCCCAGGCGGTCCGTGATCAGCCGGAGATCCTGCTTCCATCCCTCCGGGCTTCGGGTCTCGAAGAAGCGTTTGGCATAGAAGCCCATGGCGCGATCCGGATCCCCGTCCTTCACCGCCTCGAAGTATGCTTCGGCCACACGCCGCGCGTGGGCGTCCCGCTCGGCTGTTCCGCATCCGATGAAGAGCGTGAGCGTTAACGCGGCCGCAAGAGTCGTCCGGACCATGGCTGTGACAGGCCGAGCCACTTCTGCGCCTTCTGTTGTCGATGATCAGAGCTGGCGGAGCTGAGGGTCCAGCTTGACCCGGAGCCAGTCACCCAGGAGGTTCGCGGAGAGCACGAGCAGCATGATGCAGCAGCCCGGCAGCACCGTGAGCCACCAGTAACCGGCCATGAGCCCCTTCTTGCCGTCGGCCAGCATGAGTCCCCAGGCGGGCTGGGGGGGAGGCACCCCGACCCCGAGGAAGGAGAGGGCGGCTTCGGTCACGATCACCACCCCCAGCATCAGCGTACCCAGGACGATAGCGGAGCTGAGCACGTTGGGGAGAATGTGGCGGCGCATGATCGTCCAGCGGGTACAGCCCGCCACGATGGCCAGCCGCACGAACTCCCGCTCCTTCAGCGAAAGCACCTCGCCGCGGATGACCCGGGCGTAGCGCGTCCAGTAGACGGCGGCCAGGATGATGACGATGTTCATCGCGCTGGGCCCCACGATGGCCGAGAGGAAGATGGCGAAGGTCAGCGCCGGCAGCGCCAGCCACGTGTCGGTGACCCGCATGATCACCTGGTCCACCCACCCGCCCAGGTAGCCGGACAGAATCCCCAAGCCCGTCCCGAGAATCCCGGCGAAGATCACCGCGGTGAAGCCCACCACCAGGGAGATGCGGGCGCCGTAGAGCAGCCGGGAGAGGACGTCGCGGCCCACGTGGTCGGTGCCAAGCAGATACTTTTCGCTCCCGCCGCTCTGCCAGGCCGGCGGGCGGAAGCGCTCGCCCAGCGAGCCCACCTCCGGATCGTGGGGCGCGAGCGCGTTGGCGAAGATCGCCAGGAACGCGAGCAGGCCGATGATGGCCATGGGGATGATGGGCGCCCAGCCGATCCGCAGGGCCGAAAAACGCCAGGTCAGGGTGAGGGCCGCGGTGCGGCTGCCGTTCACGGCCTACCTGTCGTAGCGGATGCGGGGATCGATGACGGCATAGAGAATGTCCACCAGCAGGTTGACCACGACGATCATCATCCCCCCGAGAAGCACCGTGGCCTGGACCACGGGGAAGTCGCGGAAGGAGACCCCTTCGTAGAGGAGGCGGCCGACCCCGGGCCAGGCAAAGACGGTTTCCACCACCACGGCCACGTTGACCATGATGACCAGGTTGATCCCCGCCAGGGTCATCACCGGGATCAGCGCGTTCTTGAAGGCGTGCTTGCCGATCACCAGCGCCTCGGGCAGCCCCTTGAGCCGCGCCAGCTTCACGTACTCCGAGCCGAGGACCTCCAGCATCGAAGAGCGCGTGAGGCGCATGTGCGCGGCGGCGAAGTACCACCCGAGCGCGAAGGCGGGCATCAAGATGTGCCAGACCGAGCCCGACCCCGACGACGGGAGCCAGCCGAGGTAGACGGAAAAGAACAGGATCATCACCAGTCCCACCCAGAACGACGGAAGCGAGAGCCCCAGGAGGGCGAAGATCTTCCCGAAGTTGTCCCAGAATTGATTGACGCGCACCGCGCTGATGATCCCGGTGGGGATGCCGATCAGGAGCGAGAACGCCATGGCCGCCCCGGCCAGTAGAAGCGAGTAGGGGAGCCGCTGGAGGTAGAGGTCGAGCACCGGGACGCGGTAGTAGAACGAATTGCCGAAGTCCCCGCGGAGCAGGCTCGACAGGAAGGCGCCGTACTGGACCCAGAGGGGTCGATCGAGGCCGAACTGCTGGCGGATCGCCTGGAGGTCCTCGGCCCGCGCGCCGGGTTCCGCCAAGAGCACTGCGGGGTCGCCCGTCACCCGAACGAAGAAGAAGATCGTGAGGGAGAGCAGGAAGAGCGAGAGCAGCGAATAGGCGATCCGCTTGACGACGAACTGCTTCATGGCATCACGGCTTCCGGAGCTTGAGGTCCTCGTAGGGGGCGGAGTAGGCGTAGTAGGGGATGAGGTTCAGCCCGGCGTCCTCCACGCGCGGCCCCACTCCCCAGATGAACGCCAGCTCGTAGATGGGCGCCACCACCACGTTGTCCAGGAGGAGAAGCCGCTGGATCTGATGCAGTATGGCCTCGCGCTTCTTCCGGTCCAGCTCCCGCGCCTGCTGCTGGAAGAGCTCGTCCACCTCGGGCAGGCTGCCGTAGGCGTAGGTGCTCCCCTTGATCGAGTAGGCCTCGATCCGGGTCGCCGCGTTCCCCATCGCCCCGGCGATCCCCAGGATGATCCCTTTCGGCTTTTTCTCGCGCCAGGCGGCGAGGAAAGCGGCCCGCTCCATGGTTCGAAGTTTGGTCCTGATGCCCACCGCCTGGAGGTACCCTCCGATGGCCTCGGCCATGCTGAAATAGGGGGGAAGCGGGGTGATGTCTCCAGCGTCAAAGCCGTTCGGGTACCCGGCCTGGGTCAAAAGCTCTTTGGCCTTCTTGGGGTCGTAGGGGGGAGCGGGGACCTTCAGCGCGTGCTCGAACCCCGAGGGGATGAAATTGCCGGTGAGCTTCGACATCCCCAGGGTCTCGGCCTGGTTGAGCGCCTGGCGGTCGATGGCCAGCGATGCGGCCTGGCGCACACGCTTATCACGCCAGGGAGATTTGGGATCCCACTGCTCGGTGAACTCCAGCCAGAAGGGGGCCGGGACCTGCGCGGCCACCAGCTTGAGCTTGGGGTCCCGCCGGATCTCCTCGGCGATGGGTCCCTGGAAGAGGTAGGCGATGTCGGCCTCGCCGCGTTTGAGCATGGCCGCGCGGGTGGATTCCTCGGTGACCGAACGGAGCACGAGGCGCTTGACGTTCGGCACTTTCCGCCAGTACTGCTCATTCGCCTCCAGCACCAGCTCCACCCCCGGAGTGAAGGAGACGAACTTGTAGGGGCCCGCGCCCACCGGCGCCTTCTTGAAGCCGTCGTCTCCGACCTTTTCCACGTATTTTTTGGGAACCACCCAGGCCGCGCCCGTCGCGCTGGTGCCGTAGAAGGTCATAAAGTCAGGCCACGGCTCCTTGAGGCGGAACCGGACCCGGCCCGGGTCGGGGATCTCCACCGCGGCGACCTTCTCCTTGAGGAGCTTGGCCGCCGCCCCCTTGTAGCGGTCGAAGGAGAACTTCACGTCCTCGGCGGTCACCGGATCGCCGTTGTGGAACTTGACCCCTTTTCGCAGGACGAACTCATAGGTCAACCCGTCCTTCGTCACCGACCACGATTCCGCCAGGCTGGGAGTGTTCACGCCTCCGGGCATAGGCTTGACCACCGCATCGTGGATCGCGTAGAGCAGCATGAACGGGGTGATCAGCGCCGGGGTCTCCGCCGGGTCGAGCCAGGTGGGCGCCAGCGTGACGTGGACGGCCCACGTCATCTGCCCTTCAGGGGCGGCGGCAAGGGAACCGGTCCAGGCGACGATCAGGACGATGGCGAGCAAGACGATTCGTTTCATAACCGTTCTCCTCTGGCTTACGGCTTCTTGAGCCTCAGGTCTTCATATGGGGCCGAGTACGGGTGGCCTGTGATGAGCCCCAGGCCGGACTCGGCCACGCGCGGCCCCACGCCGGAGAGGAACCCGAGATCCCAGATCGGCGCGTACATGACCCGCTCGTGGATGATCTGCTGGATCTTCTCGAGGATCGCCTTGCGGACCCGCGGGTTCGTCTCGCGGAGCTGCTCCTGGAAGAGCCCGTCGATCTCTGGATGGGTGCCGTAGGTGTAGAGCCCTCCGCGCGTGGCGTAGGCCTCGATGCGCGTGGCCGCATTGCCGAAGGCCCCGCTGGCTGCCTGGACCAGGTTCTTGAGCTTTTTCTCCCGGTACTGCTGGAAGAACGCCGCTCGCTCCATAGGCCGGAGTCGAGCCCTGATTCCTACGGCCCCGAGGTAGTTCACCACCGCCTCCGCCAGGTTGGCATAGGCGGTGTCGCAGTAGTACTCCCCGGCGTCGAAGCCGTTCCCATAGCCGGCCTCGGCCAGGAGCTTCTTGGCCTGCGCGGGGTCGTGGGGGTACGGGGGCGCGTTCCGATAGTAGTCGAAGGTGTGCGGGATGAAATTGGCGTGGACCTTCGAGAAGCCCAGGGTCTCGGCCTGGTTGATCGCGTTCCGGTCGATGGCCAGGTTGGCGGCCAGGCGCACGCGCGGGTCGTGCCACGGGGACTTCGGGTCCCACTGGTCCACGAAGTCGATCCAGAAGCTGGCGGGAATCGCGACCGTGGCGAGCTTGAGTCCGGGCGTCCGGCGGACTTCCTCGGCCAGGGCCGCTCGGAGCGAGTAGGAGATGTCAGCCTCTCCACGCTTCAGCATGGCCAGCCGGGTGGACTCGTCCGGCACCACGCGAAGGACCAGGCGCTTGACGGTCGGGACCTTCCGCCAGTACCCCTCGAAGGCTTCCAGAACAAGCTCCACCCCGGGCTTGAAGGAGACAAACTTGTAGGGACCGGCGCCCACCGGCGCCCGCTTGAATCCTTCGTTTCCAACCTGCTGGAGATATTTCTTCGGGACGATCCATGCGATGCCGGAGGCCGGCGTGCCGAAGAACGTCATGAAGTCGGGCCAGGGCTGCTTGAGGCGGAAGCGGATCCGGTGAGGGTCCACCACCTCGACGTCGATCACGTTGTCCTTGAAGAGCTTCGCCGCTGCGCCCTTGTACCGCTCGACGCTGAACTTCACGTCTTCAGCGGTGAGCGGATCCCCGTTGTGGAATTTGACGCCCTTTCGCAGGACGAACTCGTAGCTCGTGCCGTCCTTGGACGGAGACCACGACTGGGCGAGGCTCGGCGCCATGGGCGCGCCCGGCATCGGCTTGACCAGCGCGTCGTGAAGCGCGGGGAGAATCATGAACGGCGTGATGAGTGACGGCGTCTCCGCCGGATCGAACCAGGCCGGGGCGAGGGAGACGTGGACGGCCCAAGTGAGCTGCCCTTCCGGGCCCGCGGCGCTGGCCGGGCTCGGCAGGAAGAAGGCCAGGGCGATGACTCCGGCGAGGACGGCTCTCCAGAGGGCCGTCACGCCAGGGATCGTGTGCCGGACCATCAGGACCTCCTTTCGCCCGCGAAGCCCTTTCGGGTTCGTGTCGGGTTAATGAGGCGCGAAGGAGCCGGAAAGCGGCCCCATTATCCTCAAACCACCTGCCTTGTCAATGGAGACGGGCGCCATCGGGTTCGGACGTGAGAGCCAGCGAAAAGGCCATTGATCTCCGGGGGCGGCTCTGGTAAACGGGTAACGACACCACCCCTGCATTAAAGAGGAGAAGCGATGCCGCAGGTCAGCGTGAACAATGTCGCAATCCACTACACGGAGTCGGGGCAGGGGGCGCCGCTCTTGCTCCTCCACGGGCTCGGCGGATCCCACGAGATCTGGCTCCCGGTGATTCCCGAGCTGGCGAAATCGCATCGGGTGGTTGCGGCCGATCACCGCGGCCACGGCGCGTCGGCCAAGCCGCGGGGGAGCTACAGCATCCGCCTTTTCGCGGAGGATTGGCTCGCCCTCATGGGGGCACTCGGCATTGACCGGGCGCACGTTCTGGGTCTTTCGATGGGCGGGGCCATTGCCATGCGGCTCGGGGCGGAGCATTCCGAGCGGGTGCGGTCGCTCGCGCTGGTGGACACCTGGGCCTTTCCCCACCCCGACTTTCTGGCCCTGCTCCGGCAACGGCTTGAAGCGCTGGGCACCGGAGACCTGGCCGCGTACGCCGAAACGGCGATCCCCCAGCTTTATTCGCCCGAGTTCGTCCGCGCCAACCCCAAGGCGCTGGCCGACTATCGGGCCCGCGTGACCTCTCTGGACCTCGGGACGCTCCGGTCTTCTGTTCAAGCCTGCATCGACCATGATATGCAGGGGCGGCTTCAGACCATCAAGGCCCCGACCCTCGTCCTCGTCGGGAGTGAAGACCGCCTGCTCCCGCCATTTCACTCCGAATATCTGCAGCGGTCGATCCCTGGCGCCAGGCTCTCCGTTATCAAGGGGAGTGGGCACTTCCCGCACCTGGAACGCCCACGGGAATTTCTCCAAGCCTTAACGGAATTTCTGGCCTCCCACTGAGCGGTCGGGCGGTCGGACCATCCCGCCTTAGTGTCCTGCAGCCCGGAACCTCGTGAAATAAAGAACATTCTGGGGAAGAAGTGCTTGACACGAAACCACCTCTCCAAGTAGGGTTAAAAGCACGCGCAAAGGGTTCGGCCTTTGCGGCATTCTGGTGAGTGCCCTCAAAGATCGCGACTCTTTGAGGGCGTTTTTCGCTTCGGGGCCCTATAGCCGCCTGCGAGTCGAGCGGTGAACTCGCTCCTGATTGCGGCAGGGAGGATCGCGATGCCCGCAAAGCTCTTTGTTGGTAACCTCTCGTTCCAGGCGACGGAGGAAGATCTCCGCGAGCTGTTCCTGCAGGCGGGAAATGTGGAGTCTGTCCGCATCGTGACCGACCAATTCACCGGGCGACCGCGCGGTTTTGGCTTCGTCGAGATGTCCACGAAGGAGGAAGCCACCAAAGCCATCGAGATGCTCAATGGCCGGCTCTTCCGCGACCGGAACCTGGTGGTGGACGAGGCGCGGCCACAACCCCAGCGCGGGACCGGTGGCCCTCGCGGTGACCGTGGTGGTCCCCGTGGCGGGGGAGGGGGCGGCGGCGGCTGGCGCCGGTAATAATAAGGAAGGCCCCGGGGGTGGAAACGCCCCCGGGGTTTTTCAGAGATCAACTACTAAACATGTGACGTATTATGGCGAATCGACCGGGAGTTCCTTCCCCCAACATCACCCCATACATCGGCCCGGTACTGGCCCGACATCGAGCCGTCGAGTATCGCGAGCTTGGCGCCCGAAATCTCCTGAACCGGTTGAGCAGCTCGACGATGCCGTTCGGGTGGACGGTGAATCCGTTTCGCGGCTGCCAGGTCGGTTGCGCATACTGCTACGCCAGGGACACGCACCAATTCCTCGGCCACGCCGACCCGCGGGAGTTTGAGCAGACGATCTACGTGAAACGGGCCGACGCTCGATCGCTTCTCTCAGCATTCCAGCGCGCGCGAGCCAGCGGGCTCGAGGTCGCCGTGGGGACCGCCACTGATCCCTACCAACCGGCCGAGGCGAAGTTCGAGATCACGCGACAGGTTCTCGAGGTCGCCCGGCAACTGCCAGGTCTCCGGCTCAGCATCACGACCAAATCCGCGCTGGTCACCCGCGATCGCGACCTTTTGTCGGAGATCGCGCTGAGGTCCCGGCTCCGGGTCAACTTCTCGATTATCACCCTCGATGCCGACCTGGCCCGACGCCTTGAGCCGCTGGCGCCGAGGCCGGCCCTCAGGTTCCGGGCCATGGCCACTCTGGCTCGCGCCGGAGTTCCGACCAGGCTGTTCATCATGCCCGTTCTCCCCGGGCTGACGGACGGAGACGGGACGCTTCGGGCGCTCATGGAAGCGGCCCGGGAGGCGGGGTGCAGGGAGGCGCGCTGGAATCCGCTTTTTCTGCGGCCGGGAGTGCGGGAACTCTTCCTGGCGTGGATCACGAAGGAGTTCCCCTGGCTTGCGGAGCGCTACCAGAAGCTCTACGCGCGATCCGCGTATGTGCCCCGGGAGTATCGCGATAAGGTGGAGCGCCGGCTCCTCGCGCACGCCCGGGCGGCGGGACTCGCGCCCCCTCGCGGTGAAGCCGACGCCGAGAAACCCCGCCAGCTCGCCCTCGTCTGGTGAGCGCGCGTGGACGGACCACCCGGCGAATCCCTCGCCCCTG
>CAYJUC010000068.1:0-4282 GCA_964372605.1 uncultured bacterium
GACGGCCCCCTCCGAGCCCTCCCCCAGGAACCGGTTGCGCCGGCGGAGCCGGCGCTCGAAGGGGCGCTTGGTCTGACAGAGTTCCCATGCGGAGGAAAAACGAGATGAGTTGGAACTGGTGGTGGACGTCACTTCCCGCGCTGGTCTTTTTCTGGGCTGTCCTGGCTCAGCCGGCGCCGTTGGTAGCCCAGCGCGCCGGCGCGCCGGCCCAGCCGTTGCCGCGCGAGGTCACCATCGCCGCCCTTCGGCCGGGCAGCACGTTTTACTCGGTCGCCAGCGGCATCGCGAAAGTTGTCAGCGAGCGCACCTCGATGCGGGCGGCGGTGCTGCCCGTGGCCGGGACCGCCGACGTGCTCACCGCCCTCCAGCGCGGTGACGCCGAGTTCGGGATCTGTTCTTCTCAGACGTGCTGGCAGACCTTCAAGGGTGTCGAAGGATTCCCCAGGATCACGGAGATCCGCCTCGCGCAGGTGGGCATTCCCCTTCGGGTCGGCTGGGTGGCTCGAAAAGATTCCGGGCTCAGGACCTTTGCCGATGTCCGGGGCAAGCAGGTGAACCGCCATCGGGTGTCCTCGTTCGCGGTGTACGACCGGGCGTTTCTGGCCAACGCGGGCCTCACGTGGAATGACGTGAAGCCCGTGGACGTGACGGACATCACCGCCGGGATGGGAGCCTTCAGGGAGGGCCGGGCCGACGTCGGCGAGCACTCGCTGGGCTCGGCGCAAATTGCCGAGGCCAACGTCATGGTGCCGGGCGGGGTCCGGTGGCTCTCCGCTGACCCATCTCCGGAGGCCCTGGACCGCGCCCGCCGCGCCACGTTTCCCGGATTTTACGCTCAGCTCATGAAAGCCGGGAGCTTCGTCGGTGTGGCGGACGATACGCATTTTCTGGCGGTGGACGTGTACATCGCCACTCACAAGAAGGTCCGTGACGACGTCATCCGGTCGGTCGTGGCGGCACTCCTGGCCAACTACGGCGACCTGGCCCCGTTGCACCCAGCCCTCAAAGAATGGGTCCCCGAGCGGTTCTTGAGCGCGGCGGCCACGGTGCCGATCCATCCCGCGGCCGTCGCCATCTACAAGGAGAAGGGATTGTGGAAAGCGGAGATGGACCCCGTGCAACAACGGCTGCTCAAAGAGGCAGGGGAGTGATCCCGCCGCTCGGCGGACCACGCTAGGAATCCAGCAGGCGCTGCCCCCTTCGTCGGCGTGTCGACGAGCCTTCGGAATCAGCTCTGGCAGTTGGGTCTCCCCCGGGTTTGTTACTGGGCCGTGCTGGCCGGAGGCGTCCTGTTCATTCTGGACGTGCCACAGTACGTCCGGGTGACCGTTTACCGGGAGCAGTATTTCGGATTTTTCCTGGCGCTGACGCTGGCGCCGGCCTTCCTGGTCACATCCGCGCGGGCGGTTCCCGCCCGGCGGATCCTCGACGCGGTCCTGGCCGCCCTCGCCCTGGGGCTCGGAGCATACCTGGCCTGGATCTATCCCAGCCTGATCGACCATCCCGGGATCACCACGGACCGCTGGATCCTGGGCATCCTGGCCGTGCTGCTGATCCTGGAGGTGACGCGCCGCTTCTTCGGCTGGGCGCTCGCCGGGTTGGTCCTGGTCGGTGTGCTCTACGCGCTGTGGGGGCATCTCCTGCCGGGCGCGCTGGCGCATCGGCATTTCGGGTGGGACCGGGTCATGAGCTACCTCTACCTGGACGGCAGCGCGCTCCCCGGGATCACGGTGGAGGTGGCCTCGACCATCGTGTTGAGCTTCATCCTCTTCGGGCAGATCCTGATCGCCACCGGCGGGAGCCAGACGCTCACCGATCTGGCCGGGGCCGCGGTGAGCGGTTTTCGCGGCGGGCCCGCCAAGGTATCCGTCGTGAGCTCCGGTCTCTTCGGGACCGTGTCCGGAAGCGCGGCGGCCAACGTGGCGATCGACGGGCCCATCACCATTCCGATGATGAAGGCGGCCGGGTTTCCCGCGCACGTGGCCGGGGCCATCGAGGCGGTGGCCTCCACCGGCGGCCAGCTCGTGCCTCCGGTCATGGGCGCCGCCGCGTTCCTCATCGCCGAGTTCCTGGCCATTCCCTATCGCGAGGTGCTCCTGGCCGCGATCATCCCGGCCTGGCTCTTCTACTTCTCGTTGTTCGTCCAGGTCGATCTGGAGGCGGCCCGCTCGGGCATCGGCGCGGTGCCGCGCTCGAAACGCCCCCCCCTCGGCCCCGCCCTGCTCCGGAGCTGGCGTTTTTTTGCGCCGCTGGCGCTCCTGATCTACGCGCTCTTCTGGCTCGTGCTCGACCCGGCCAAGGCCTCGCTGTACGCGACGGCCCTGGTGCTCCTGATCTCGTTCCTGCGCAGGGAGACCCGGTTGAACTGGGAGAAGCTCGTCCGGATGGTGGACGAGACCGGCAAGGCGATGGTCGAGCTGGCCGTGGTCTCCGCCGCCGCGGGACTGATCGTGGGCGTTGTGAACCTGACGGGGATGGGCCTCCGCCTCACGTTGACGATCAGCTCGCTGGCGGAGCACGTCTGGCTGTTGCTCCCGGTGATCGCGCTGGCCGCGCTCGTTATGGGAATGGGGCTTCCAACCACCGCCGTCTACGTCATCGTGGCGCTGATGGTGGCGCCCGCCCTCGTGCAGCTGGGCTTCAACCCGCTGGCGTCCCACCTGTTCGTCTTCTATTACGCCATGCTTTCCATGATCACCCCGCCGGTCTGCATTGCCGTGTTCGTCGCGGCTCCCATGGCCGGCGCCTCGCCGATGAAGGTCGGCGTGGCGGCCGCCAAGCTCGGGTGGCTCCTCTACCTGGTGCCGTTCCTGTTCGTGACGTCCCCGGCGTTGCTGCTGAAAGGCCCTGCCTGGGCGGTGGCGCTCGCCTCCGCGGCTGCGTCGCTCGCCGTGTGGAGCGTTGGCGTCGCCCTGTACGGCTACGCGCGCTCCCGGGTGGGGACCGTCGCGCGGGTGGCACTGGGGGTCGCGAGCTTGGTGCTCTTCGTCCTCTCAGCGGGGATCCAGCGGTTTGATCCGAAATGGCTCCTGGGCCTGGGGGCATTCGGCTTTGCCATGGCGGGCGCGGTCCTCCTGTGGGAGTATCGGTTAAAGGTCATGGAGGCGTCGCCAGTGGGAGTTTCTTTGCGGTGAGCCGCGCCGAGTCCGGCCGCTCCTGAGCAGGACCCCATGGATTTTTCGGCCTTCGAGCAGTACGCGGCGTTCCGGCAGGAGGTGGCCGCGTGGCTCGATCGAGAGCTGACGGAGGCGCTCAGGCAGGAGTTCGAGCGCGACACGGTCTTCCTCCGCGTCCCCAAGGAATGGTCGCCTGCCGTGCGCGACTTCAACCGTCGCCTCGGCGCCATGGGGTGGATCGGCCTCCACTGGCCGCGGGAGTACGGCGGGGGCGGCCGGTCGTTCCGGGAGCAGCTCATCGTGGTGGAGGAGCTGGCGGCGCGTCACGCCCGGATCATCAACAGCCAGGCGCTCCACGTGGTTCAGACCCTCCTGGTCCACGGGACGGAGGCGCAGAAGCGGGAGGTGATCCCGCGCGTGGCGGCCGGCGAGATCGAGGTCGCGCTGGGCTACACGGAGCCCGAGGCCGGCAGCGACCTGGCCAACGTCCAGATGCGCGCGGTCGAGAACGGCGACGTCTACGTGGTCACCGGTCAGAAGATCTTCAACACCATGGCGCACTGGGGTTCCTACCACTGGCTCCTGACGCGCACCGACCCCGCCACCCAGCCCAAGCACCGGGGCCTCACCATGTTCCTGGTGGATCTGGGAACACCGGGCATCACCGTAGAGCCGCTCTACACCATCGACGACTCGAGGACCAACATCGTCTACTATGATCAGGTCCGGGTGCCGAAGTCCTCCGTGGTAGGGAAGCCGGGCCAGGGGTTCTACGTCGCCATGGAGGCGCTCGACAAGGAGCGGCTCTTCGTCTTCAACCCGCACTTTTACCGCTCCCTCCTGGACGAGCTGGTGGAGTACACGAAAGCCACCGTCCGCGACGGCCGGCTTCTCTCCAAGGACCCCCTGGTGCGGTCGGGGCTCGCCCGGCTGGACGTGGAGCTGGCCGTCGCCGAGGTCCTCTACCAGCGGACCATCTGGTTCGTGGAGCAGGGGCGAGAGGCAGCCGCGCCGTCGGCCATGCTCAAGATATTCATCACCGAGCTGGGACAGCGCCTGGTCAGCGTGGCGCAGGAGGTGGTGGGTCAGGTGGGGCTGCTCCGGCCTGGCTCGAAGCGGGCTGTGCTGCGCGGGCTCATGGAGCTCGGCCAGCGCGCCACCATCTT
>CAYJUC010000068.1:4382-11835 GCA_964372605.1 uncultured bacterium
CGAAGCGGGCTGTGCTGCGCGGGCTCATGGAGCTCGGCCAGCGCGCCACCATCTTCCACACCTTCGGCGCCGGCGGGAACGAGCTGCTGCGGAGCATCATCGCGACTCGGGGGTGCGGGCTTCCCAACGGTTAGGCCAGATTATTCGGGCACCCTCACCCCCGCCCTCTCCCTCAGCAGGGAGAGGGAGCTTTTTCGGTTCCCTCGCCCCCGGTGGGGGAGAGGGGCAGGGTGAGGGGAAGCAGGCGAGGGGAGGCGAACATGGAAACGACGGCGTCGTCCGCGGCACACCGGGACCTTCGGGACTGGCTCGACCGGGTGGAGGCCATCGGGCTCCTGATGCGGATCGAGGCGGAGGTGGACTGGGACGAGGAAATGGCCGCCATCAGCCACATGGTCGGCCAGGAGCAGAGCGCCCCCGCGCTCCTCTTCGAGACGATTCGTGGCTACCCGCGCGAGTTCCGCGCCCTCTGGAATCTCCTGGGCGGGAGCGTCCCGCGGATTGCCCTGGCGCTGGGCGAGCCGCCCGACCTCGATGTGATGGAGCTGATCCAGCGGTGCAAGGCCAAGTTTGGCCGGTCGATGCCGCCGGTGTTCGTCGAGCCCGACGAAGCGCCGGTCAACGCCAATCACCTGCGGGACTCCGCGGTGGACGTGACGGTCTTTCCCGCGCCCCGTCACTGGCCGCTGGACGGCGGGCGGTACATCGGGACCGCGGATGCCATCATCACGCGCGATCCTGACGGCGGCTGGCTCAACGTCGGGTGCTACCGGCAGATGGTGCAGGATCGGAACCACGTCGGTCTCTACCTTTCCCCGGGCAAGGACGCGCGCCTGCACATCGAGGGGTACTGGCGCCGGAACGAGCCGTGCGAGGTGGTCGCGGTCTGGGGGGTGGACCCGACGATGTTCATCGTCGCGAGCCAGAGTTTTCCCAAGACGGTGTCGGAGCTGGACTTCATCGGAGGGATCACGGGTCGCCCGGTAGAGCTGGTGAAGGGTGATGCGGGGAGTATCCCCTATCCCGCGCAAGCCGAGATCGTGGTGGAAGGGATCATCTCCCCGAATGTCCAGAAGCTCGAAGGGCCGTTCGGCGAGTTCACGGGCTACTATGGCCGCCCGGAGGATCTCGCCTTCCTGATGGAGATCAAGGTCATCCACTACCGGGACAACCCGATCCTGACAAACACGCTCACCACCGACACCGGGATGCTCTACGCGGTGGCGCGGTCGGCCAGGATCTGGGGCGACCTGGATCGGCTCGGACTGCCCGGGATCAGGGGCGTTTACTGCCATCCCGCGGCGGCCGGCGCGTTCGGCATGACCGTGATCTCCCTGGAGCAGCGCTACGCCGGCCACGCTCCCCAGGTCCTGGCTCTCGCCGCCCAGTGTCCCGGCGGCGCCTACTTCACCAAGTGGATCATCGCTGTCGACGACGACGTCGACCCATCCAATATCAACCAGGTCCTCTGGGCCATGGCCACCCGCTGCAATCCCATCGAGGACATCGACATCCTCCGCCAGACCTGGTCCACCTGGCTCGATCCCACCCGGAACCCCCCGGAGGAGCGCCCCTACGGCTCCAAGGCCTTGATCAACGCCTGCATGGAGCACCGCTACCTGAAGCAGTTCTCCAAGCGCACCAAGCTTCGCCGCTCGGTCTACGAGAAGGTCGCCGCCAACTGGGGGAGACTCGGCCTGCCCGGCGTCCCGCCCCGGCTCTGGGCCCTCGAGGAGTAGGAGGCGAACGAATGGTTCTCACGCTCGGCGAGAGCCAGGAGATGATCCGGAAGGCGGCGCGGGAGTTCTTCGCCGCCGAGTGCCCGCCGAGCGTCGTCCGAGCCATGGAGGAGGACAAGCGCGGCTATCCGCCCCACCTCTGGCGGCAGATGGCGGAGATGGGATGGCTCGGGATCACGCTTCCCGGCGAGTACGGCGGTCAGGAGGCGAGCTTCACCGACCTCTTGATCCTTCTTCAGGAGATGGGTCGGGCCGCCGCGCCGAGCCCGTTCTTCTCCACCGTCGTCCTGGCCGGGCCCCTGATCCTCCGGGCCGGCTCCGAGGCGCAGAAGGCCACGCTGCTCCCGAAGCTCTGCCGTGGCGACTTGCTGCTCTCGCTAGCGCTGGGAGAGCCCGGTGTGGACGAGGAGCTGGACTGGATCACGACGACGGCAACGCCGGAGCGCAACGCCTATCGGTTGACCGGGGTGAAGCTGTTCGTCCCCGATGCCCACGTGGCCGACGCGCTGATCGTAGTGGCGATGACGGCGGAGGGGCTCCTGGTCCTGCTGATCCCGGTGACGAGCTCCGGAGTCACCATCCTCCCCCTTGAGACGAGCCTCCTGGACCGGCAGTTCGAGGTGCGCTTCGAGAACGCGCGGGTGCCGGAAGAGAGCGTGGTGGGAACGCCGGGGGAGGCGCGGCAGGCGCTGGAGGAGATGCTGGCCCGCGCGGCGGTGGCCAGATGCGCCGAGATGGTGGGGGCGGCGCAGAAGCTTCTGGAGATGACGGTGGCCCACGCAAAAACGCGGGTCCAGTTCGGGCGGCCGATCGGGAGCTTCCAGGCGATCCAGCATCACGTCGCCAACCTGGCGACGGCGGTGGAGGCCTCCGAGCTGCTCCTGTACCGGGCCGGGTGGATGATCGATCGTGGCCTCCCCATCGAGCGCGCCGCGGCGGCGGTCAAGGCGTGGGCGAACGAGGCGCTCACGCGGGCCGCGGCCCTCGCGCACCAGGTGCATGGCGGCCTGGGGTTCACGGCCGACTACGACCTCCACCTTTACTCATGCCGGGTCAAGAGCTGGGCGCACACGCTGGGCTCCACCAGGTGGGCCCACGAGCGGATCGCCCGCGCCATGGGGATGTGAGGATGAAGTTCGGGGTCCTCGTGACGCCGGGCGCCCACGTGGCGGCCCAGGTCGTGAAGGCGGAGCGTCACGGCTTCGACTCGGCGTTCTTCGTCGACTCGCCCGTCATCTTCGGGGACATCTATGTCTCGATGGGGGCTGTGGCTGTTCAGACCCGCACCATCGTGCTCGCTCCGGGAGTCACGAATCCCCTCACGCGCTCGGCGCCGGTGACCGCGGCCAGCCTGGCTGCGCTGAACGCGCTCGCGCCGGGGCGGGTCGCCCTCGGGATCAGCGTCGGCTTCACCGCCAACCGGGCGATGGGACAGCGCAACGCGACGCTCGGCGAGCTCGAGCGGTACGTGGAAGGCGTTCGCCGGCTCCTTCGGGGCGAGGTGGCCGAGGTGGATCTCGGGGGGAAGGACGTTCCGGTTCAGTTCCTCAACCAGGGCCGGCCGTGGATCAACCTGGCGGATCCAGTTCCCATTTATGTGGCGGCCGCCGGTCCGCGCTCTCTGGTCCAGGCGGGACGGATCGCCGATGCGATCATCCTGGGCGGAATCACCGACAGCGAGGTCATCCGGGCGTGCCGCCGGTACATCGAGGACGGCGCCAGACAGAGCGGCCGCCGGGCCGAGGAGATCGAGCTGGCCATCACGCCGTCGGTGTACGTGACAGAGCGCGAGCCAACGCTTCCGCACCTGGTGGAAGTGCTGGGGCCGAAGAGCCTGGCGCCCGCCATGATCTTCAGTCGAGTGGCCGAAGCCTCGGGCACGGTGCGGAAGGAGCTCGTCCTGGACTTCGTGAAAGCCCGCGGCGCGGCCTACGCGCCCGAGCCGGAGCCGACGGAAGACTCGCGGGCGCGGCACTTGAAGGCGTATAAGGACTACCTGACCGCGCTGAAACCGTGGCAGTACCCGCTGGTCACGCAAAACGTCCTCGACGCCACCAGCATCGCCGGCACGGTCGATCAGTGCTGCGCGAAGATCCAGCGTCTGGAAGAGGAAGGGATCCGGCACATCATCCTCTCGCCCCTGCCGCAGCACGTCGACGCGACGCTCGCGGTGTACGGCGAGCGGGTTCTACCCAGGTTCCGAACGCGATGACACTGGACGCGCCCTCGCCGCTGGGCGGCTTTCGGATTCTCGAGCTGGCCGGCGCCGGCGGCGCGACGTTCTGCGGACGGCTGCTCGCCGACTTCGGCGCCGAGGTGATCAAGATGGAGCCGCCCGGCGGGTGCGAGACGCGGCGGCGCGGCCCTTTCTGGAGCGGTCCGAGCCAGCCTCCGCTGAGCCTCAGCTTTCTCGCCAACAACCAGGGGAAGAAGGGCGTCACGCTGGACCTCGAGACGGCCGACGGCCGGGAGCTCTTCCGCGCTTTGCTCCGCGTTGCCGATGCGGTGGTCGAGAGCATGCCGCCGGGCGCGCTGGCGTCCCTCGGAGTGGACTACCCGGACGTCAGAGGGCTGAACCCGCGCCTCGTCTGGACCTCGATCACGCCGTTCGGTCGGAGCGGTCCGAAGGCCGCCTGGCATGCCAACGACCTGGTTGCCTTCGCCGCGGGCGGGCTCATGTACATCAGCGGGAAGCCCGAGGGACCACCCGTGGTCGGCCCGGACGAGCAGGCCTATCGAATCGGCGGAAGCCACGGCGCCTTCGGGACGATGGCCGCGCTCTGGGCCCGGCAGGAGAGCGGGGTCGGACAGTTGGTCGAGGTATCGCTTCAGGAGTGCCAGGCCGCCCAGGAAAACACCATCACGGACTTCTCGCGGAAGGACGAGGTGATCCCCCGGACCGGCAGCCAGCACCGGCGCGCGGTTCCCGGCCGGATCTACCCCTGCAAGGACGGGTTCGTCCACCTGATAGTGGTCCACACTCAGGCCGGCGTATGGCAGCGTTTCCTCGACTGGATCGGGCGACCGGCCGAGCTCCTCGACCCGAGGTACGAAGACTCGACCTTCCGCCGCGCTCACGCTGAGCGGGTCGATGAGGTGACCGGGGCGTTCTGCCGCAACTACACGAAGGCCGAGCTCTACCGGGCGGCGCAGGAGCGGCAGATCCCCTGCACGCCGGTCAACACGCCAGCGGATTTTGTCGAGGACGAGCAGATCAGGTCGCGCGAGTTTCTCACGACGATGGCCGTGCGCGGAGAGCAAGTGGCGGCGCTGGGCTTCCCGTTCAAGTCCACGGAGACGGGATGGCCGGCTCCCCGCAGCGCCCCGGAGATCGGCGAACACAACGGAGAGGTCTTCGGGGCCCTTTCGGTTCCCTCGCCCCCGGCCGGGGAGAGGGTCAGGGTGAGGGGGCAGAGCGAGGCGCTCAAGGGCGTTCGGGTCGTGGATTTCTCCCACATGCTGGTGGGCCCGTACTGCACCCTCCAGCTCGCCCATTTCGGCGCCGAGGTCATCAAGGTGGAGTCCCGCGGGCGGCCGGACCCCTGGCGGTTCCGCGACGGCAACAAGGACCCGGAGCAGTCCGGCCCGTTTGCCGATCACAACCGGAACAAGCTTAGCATCACGCTCAACCTGAAGTCGGCGCGCGGAGTCGAGCTGGCGAAGCGGCTCGTGAGCGTGAGCGACGTCGTGATCGAGAACTTCAGCGTCGAGGTCATGGGGAAGCTCGGGCTCGACTATGCGAGCCTGAGGGTGGTCAACCCCCGGATCATCATGGTAAGCCTTCAGGGCCTGGGGCATACTGGGCCTCACGCCTGGCACGTGACCTGGGGACCGAACCTGATCTCGTTCTCTGGGATGAACTACCTCTGGAGCCTCCCCGAGGATCCGGAGCCCGTCGGGACCCAGACGTCCTACCCGGACTTCGCGGTCGGGCTTTACGCTGCCGGGGTGATCATGGCGGCGTTGTTCCACCGGGCCCGGACCGGCCGCGGGCAATACCTCGACGTTTCTCAGGCCGAGGTGACAGCGACCCTCCTGGGGCCGTCCTACATGGAGTCGCTGGGGAACGGCGTGGTGCCGACTCCGAAGGGGAACCGCGTGGACTGGGCCGCGCCGTACGGCTGCTACCGCTGCGCCGGTGACGACGCCTGGTGCGCGCTCGCGGTGGAGACGGAGGAGCACTGGCGTGGGCTGCTCGAGGCGCTTTCCAACGTCGAGGAACTCAGAGATCCGCGCTTTCAGACGCTGGGTGGCAGGCTCAGCCATGCCGCGGAGCTCGACCGCCTCGTCGAGGGGTGGACGGCCAAGCGCCTGCCAGAGGAGGTCGCCGCGCTGCTCCAGGCGCATGGTGTTCCCTCAAGCCCCGTGGCATCGGGCCGGCTGCTTGTGGAGGACGCCCATCTCCAGGCGCGCGGCTTCCTGACCCCGGTGGCGCATCCGCGGGTGGGGAGTTTCCTGGTGCCGGGGAACCCGGTCCGGATGTCCGAGACGCCGGGTCGAGTCTGCCGGCACGCGCCGTTATTGGGACAGGACAATGAGTACGTGTTCCGCGAGCTGCTCGGTCTTCCGGCGGGTGAGATCGCAGAGCTCGAGCGCCTGGGGGTGATCGGCTGATGACGGCCGTGCCAGGGGCGAAGTTCGGCGTGGCCCTCTACCTCAGGGCCGACGCGCCGGCGATCGTCCGGATGGCCCGGCTCGCCGAGGAGCTCGGCTTCGACTCGGTCTGGCTCGCGGATTCCCACATGATCTTTCGAGAAGTCTACGCGACGCTGGGCGCGGTGGCGGCGACCACGGCACGGATCGAGATCGGGCCCGGCGTCACCCACCCGGTCGGGCGCCATCCCAGCGTCACCGCCAGCGCGGTCGCGACGCTGGCGGAGCTCGCGCCCGGGCGCGTGAATCTGGGGCTGGGCATCGGCTCCAGTGGGCCGAGAAATATCGGCTCCTCCCCGACCAGCTTGAAACAGCTCGAGGACACCATCTATTTCATCCGTGATCTGCTCGACTGTAAGGAGGCGGAGCAGGACGGCAAGCGGATGCGCCTGACCTTTGCCACGGGCGCGCCGATCCCGATCTACGTCGCCGCGGCCTCCGATCGGACTCACCGGATGAGCGGGCGGCTCGCCGATGGCGCGATCATCGCGGGCCCCCCGGATAGCCTCCGCGCCTCCCTCGCCGCGATTCGCGAAGGCGAAAGGTCCGCCGGGCGAGCTGCGGGCACGGTCAAGACAGTGCTCATGACGCCCTGCTGCGTCAACGAGGACGAACAGGCGGCGCGCGCCGCGGTTCGGCCGATGGTGGCCCGGACCGCGATGGTGTGGCTGGAGCGCGCGGCGCGGCTCGGCACCATTGATCCGGCTGACCGGGAGCCGCTCGCGCGTCTCCAGCAAGGGTATGATTTTTACCATCATCTGGGGCCCGAGTACGGCCACCTCGTCGAGGAACGCTGGATCGACCGATTCTCGATGGCCGGCGCGCCCCGGCGGGTGCGTCGACAGTGCGAGGAAGCCTTCGCCGCCGGGGCCGGGCAGGTCTTGCTCGCCTTCCAGGGCCCCGACCCCGAGCGTCAGATGGAGCGCTTCGCCCGTGAGGTGATCGCTCCCCTGCGGAAGCGCACGGCCCCTTGTCCTCTTCCCCATCGGGGGAGAGGGAAGGGTGAGGGGGGGAAGGGAGTGATCTGATGAGAAGACAGGGCGTCTGCCTCGTGGGGTACG
>CAYJUC010000068.1:11935-13538 GCA_964372605.1 uncultured bacterium
GGGGGGGAAGGGAGTGATCTGATGAGAAGACAGGGCGTCTGCCTCGTGGGGTACGGAGAGACTCCTTACGTCCGGGCCAAAGACGGCCACCGGTCGATCCAGGCGTACGCGGCGGACGCGATCAGGCTGGCGCTGCAGAACGCCGGCCTCCGCAAGCAAGATGTCCAGGGCCTGGCGTTCACCTCGATGATGAATCGGGACGACAGCCCCTACGTGGCCGAACAGCTCGGCCTGGAGCTCAGCTGGGTGCTCCGCGCGGACTACGGCGGGGGCTCGGGCGTCATGGCGGTGCGCCGGGCCGCCAGTGCCATCCAGGCGGGAGAGATCGAGGTGGCGGTTTGCGTGGGCGCCGATATCCAGGAGGCGGGCCCCCCGGGGATTCAAAGCTTCGGCCGGACCAATTTCGTGGAGCCGTTCGGCTACGGCGGTCCTAACAGCCTGTTCGGGCTCGTGGAGCGGCGCCATATGGCCGACTACGGCACCACGCTGGAGGCGCTCGGGAAGCTGGCGGTCGCGTTCCGCCACAATGCCTCCTTGACCGACCACGCCCTCTTCCGGAATCCCATGACGCTCGAAGAATATCTGGGCTCGCGGCTGATCTCGGATCCGGTGAGGCTCTTCGACTGCGTCATGCCGTGCGACGGAGGCGCGGCCGTCGTCGTGGCGTCCGAACGCCGGGCGCGCGAGCTGACCGACCGGCCCATTTACGTGGTGGCCGACGCCGAGCGGACCAACTACATGGGGCGCGGCGGTCAACCGGAACGGACGGAGACTGGCTTCCGCGCCCTGGCCGAGCCGATCTTCTCCGTGGTGCCGCGCGACCGGGTGGATTTTGCCGAGCTGTACGACGACTATCCCGTGGCCGTTCTGATGCAGCTTGAGGATCTGGGTTTCTGCGAAAAGGGGAAGGGGACGGAATTCGTCCGCGCCCATGACTTCACCGTGCGCGGTGACTTTCCTGTAAACACGGGCGGTGGCCAGCTCTCGCGCGGGCAGCCGGGGCTGGCCGGAGGCCATCTTCACGTGGTGGAAGCCATGCGCCAGCTCAAGGGTGAAGCCGGGAAGAACCAGGTCGCGAAGCGAGAGACCGCCCTCGTCACGGGTATCGGCCTCCTCGGCTACAACGTCAACATCATGTGCTGCGCGGCGATGATCCTGGAAAGGAGGGCGGGATGAGTCAGGTCAAGAGCCCCCCAGCCTGGCCGTTACCCCACGTCATCGACGTGGACCGAGAGTTCTGGGACGGAGTGCAGCAGGACAAGCTCCTGATCCAGAAGTGCCGGGAGTGCGGCCGCCTTCAGTTTTTCCCCAGGCCGGCCTGCGGCGGCTGCTTCAGCGGGAACCTCGCCTGGCAGGAGTCGGCGGGGCGCGGCACCGTGTACTCGTTCACGCTGGTCCGGGTTCCGCGCCATCCGTCCTTTCGCAAGTATGTGGAGGAGAGCGGGCAGCCGGTCATCTTCGCCGAGATCGAGCTGGCCGAAGGCGTCCGCATGATGAGCCAGATCGTGGACTGCCGGCCTGAAGAGGTGCAGTTGGGCGGACCGGTCAGAGTCACCTTTGAGCCGGTCCCGGGCGCGGAGTTCAAGCTCCCCAAGTTCCGCCT
>CAYJUC010000069.1:0-13516 GCA_964372605.1 uncultured bacterium
GAGGTCGAGAAGCGCTTCGGCGAGGCCTACGAGTACCGGAAGAAGTACTCCGAGCTGACCGCCTTCTGGCACACGGAGATCGGGCCGCTCAACGAGATCGTCCACGTCTGGGGGTACCGGGACCTCGCTGAGCGGGAGCGCATCCGGGGCGAGGCGGCGAAGGAGGCGAACTGGCCGCCCAAGATCGGCGAGTTCATCCGCGAGATGCGCTCGGAGACCGTGACGCCGTTCTCCTTCATGCCCGAGGTCCGTCCCGGAAAGGTCGGGCCGATCTTCGAGCTGCGCTACTACACGCTGAAGCCCGGTGCGCTCCCGCAGGTGGCCAAGGGCTGGGAGGAGAAGGTCCCAGAACGCATGAAGCTCTCACCCATCGTGCTCGCCGGCGGCGTCGACTTCGGCAAAGCCAACGGCTTCGTCCACGTCTGGGCCTATTCGAGCCTCGACCAGCGCGCCCAGGTGCGGGAGGAAGCAAGGAAGAAGGGCGTCTGGCCGCCACCGGGCGCGGCCGACCGGCTCTTGACTCAGGACAACAAGATCCTCCTGCCCTCCGCGTTCTCGCCGCTCCAATAGCCCGCGGGACACCGGGGGAAAGCCATGGTAAGAGTCGATCAACCCAAGGGTCTGACATCGGAAATTTCGATTTGAACTGGCCGTCCCCGCCAGTAAACTACCGTTCTGTCGCCAACCGGTCAGAACGGGGAGGCCAAGCTGGCCGCGATCGTCGCGGCTTAACACCATCGACCCACTCAAAGAGGAGAGGACGACATGGCTCAGATGACGATTCCTATTGACGCGCAGCGCTTCGCCAAAGGCTTGACCTGGAAGGATTACCTGGCCCAGATGGGCGACACCCAGGCCCGGACCGAGGCCGCCTATCAGAAGTCGGGGCTGACCGAGGAGGAGCGGCAGTTTTTTAGTGGCCTCGGCCAGGTGCGCTATGCCCTGATGCTCGCCGAGAACTGGTGCGCTGACGTCCACCGCAACTCGCCGGTGCTGGCGCGCATCACCGAGGCGATGCCGAACTGCGAGCTCCGCGTGTTCTTCCGCGACCAGAACCTCGACCTGGCCGACTGCTTCCTGAACAACGGCTACCGGTCCATCCCGGTCCTGGTCTTCTTCGACAAGGATTGGAACGAGATCGGGCGCTGGATCGAGCGCGCGCACCCGGCCACTGCCAAGGCCGCGGTGATCCGCTCCAAGACGCTCAATGTGGCGCCTCCCGACCAGCAGGACGCCGCGATGGCCGAATTCAGGAAGCAGGTCCAGGCCGAATACGACGCTCCCGGAGGCCCGCTCTGGCGCGCGGCCGCCACCGAGGTGCGGACGCTGCTGGAGACGCGCCTGGGGATCGCGGCCAAGAAGTAGCGGTCAGTTCACGGGCTCCAGCCAGACGTCGATCAGGGCGACGCGGCCGCCGGCGACCTCCTTGAGCCCCCGCTCCAACGCCGGCCGCAACTCGCCGGGCTCCTCGACCCTCGCCCCGTAACCGTCAAAGGCGCGGGCGATGGTCGCGTAGTCGGGGGCGGGGGCAATGGACGTGCCGACGAAGGTCCGGGTCCGCATCGCCCACCCCTCCGGGTAATACTTGGGCAGCCCTGACTTCTGCGACAGGTATCCGTGGTTGTTGAACAGGATAATCAGGAACGGCATGCCGAATTCCTGAGCGAACCCCAACGCGCCGAGCACCGGGTTGTAGTTGAACGATCCGTCGCCGATGAGCGCGAGCACCGGCCGCTCGGGCGTGGCCACCTTGACGCCCAGGGCGGTGCCCAGGCCCGTCCCGAGGCCGCCGTTGGCGCCGCAGAAAAACGTGCCCGGCCCGAGATTATCCAGGTAGCGGTGCAGGGCGCCGCGATGGGTGATCGTTTCCTCCACGACCATGGCGTCGGGCGGAAGCAGTTGGTTCAGCTCGTGGGCAACCCAGCGGGTGTCCATCGGTCTCCTGTCTTTGAGCGCGAGCGCCTCTTCCTTCCACGCCTGCTTCCGTTCCCGAAAACGTTTGTGCCATCGCTCTGCCCGGGCCCGGTCCGTCCGAGGGAGACGCTTCCTCAGCCTTTCGAGGAGCTGGACCAGCGAGCTTTCCACCTCGCCCGTGAGACAGAGGTCCACCTGATAGCCCCAGTACGGGAGGTCGGCCCGCAGCGGGTTTTCGTCCAGGGCGACGACCTTCACTCCCGCGCGGGGGCCGGCCGAGGGCGGGTGCCAGGGCTGGACCGCGCCCACGAGAAAGACCAGATCAGCCTCCTTGAGGTATCCCCGGGGATCAACGCCCCCGTGAAGCGGATGGGTGCGGGGGAAGTTCACGTAGGTGGTGCTCCACGTTTCCACGACCGGCGCCCCGAGGTGCTCGGCCAGATCGACGAGAACCTTTACGGCCGCGACGCTTCGCCCCGCTTCCTCGGCGATGATGATGGGATTTTCTGCCTCGGCCAGCATCCCGGCCAGCTCGTCGAGTCCCCGGAGTTCGGCGAGCGGGGGGCGCGGGAATCCCGACGCCTCCGGCGCGTTGGTCGTCATCGTGTCGAAGAGGAACTCCATGGGCAGGGAGACGAAGACCGGACCCTTGGGCGAGGCCATGGCGAGCTGGCAGGCGCGCTGGATTGTCGACGGCAACACCGCTTTCGTGTTGACGGCCATGCTCCACTTGACGCAGCGGTCGACGAGCCGGGTAGGGCCGCCGACGTCCGCCAGGTGGCGGAGCCACTGGGCGCCCGGGTCGGGACTCTCGTCATCGCCGAAGCCGATCGACTCTCCGGCAAATACCACCATCGGGATCTGCTCGTGCAGGGCGCCGCGCAGCGCCATGGAGGCGTGGAGCGTGCCGACGGTCGTGTGGATCATCACCGCGGGCAGCTTTCCCGTCGCCTTCGCGTACCCGCTCGCCATGCCTACCGCGGTCTCCTCGTGCCTTGAGCTCAGGTAGCGGGGGACGCGCTCGTCCTCGGGTCTCGGCTTCGCCAAGGACTCCCACACCGGCACCCACTCGGACCCCGGCGAGGCGAAGATATACTCGACGCCCGTGCGCCCCAGGATCTGCAAAAACGCTTCGGCTCCGGTCAGCCCCTTCGTCTCGATCATGGTCCGCTCCGATTCCTTTCCGCCTCCGCCCTGAATGTCTATCTGGGCAGAAAGCTCAGATCCACCATCTCTTCCACGTTCACCGGTTTCTCCAGCCAGTTGAGCTTCTCCAGCATGAAGGTAGCGAGCCTCTTGAGGCTGGGCACGTCCACCTGGCCGTTGGGATCGCGCTTCCAGTCGAGGTTCTTCACGTAGATCTCCACCGGGGTGCGCACGAAGCCGGCCTTGTGGATATCGCGCTTGGCCGCCTCTTTATTGGCGAGGTAATGCTTGGTGGCCGCAATGTAATCGGCGAGGAAGGCGCGCACGACGTCGGGCTGCGCTTTCAGGAACTTCTCGCCGAACCAGAGGTCGAGCAGCTCGTGGTCGTAGCCCAGCGTTTCCGCGGCCGTGAAGAGCGGCCTGAGCCCGCCTTTCGCCATTTCCGCCGAGTAGAACGGCTCCACGAAGGTCCCCATGCTCACCTTGCCCGTGCGCACCGCGGTCCCGATGGCCGGAAAAGTGATGGGCACGAACTTCACGTCTTTGTCCGGGACCAGGCCGGCGTTCAGGACGCCAGCCCGAGCCCAGAGGTCGGTGGCCGTCTTGATCCCCACCACGGCCACCGTGCCGCCCTTGAGGTCCTTGACGGTCTTGATCGGCCCGTCATCCTTGACCATGTAGGTGGTGTTGAACCACTCCTTGCTGAGGACCTCCTGGTTGACGCCGGCCACCATTTTGATGTCCACGCCCTGGGCCCGAGAAAAGATCACGTTCAGACCAGGGGCCGTGCCCCCGTCCAGCTCGCCAGCCAGGTACGCCTGAAAACGCTCGGTGGTTCCCTGAAACTGAATGAACTTGAGCCGGTACCTCTTCCCCTGATTGGGCGTGAGATCGGGACGGGCGCCCATCAGCCAGAGCTGTTCCTCGGCCGCGAAGCCGTGGCCGAAGCGGATCAGCGGTGGGTCAGCCGCCTCGGCCCCGGCCGAGCCCCAGACCGAGCTGAGCAGGAACAGCGCGACGAGTAGCCAGGATACAAATCGAGCCTGTCGGTTCATTTGGCATCAGCTCCCGTAGCGGGGTAGCGCGCCCCGTCGCCGAACCTGTAGAAGCGTTCCGCGTTGCCGTGTAGGATGGCCTCTTTATCGGCGACCGTCAGCTCTTCGCTTTCGAGAATCTCGCCGATCTCCTCTTTGCACATCTCGTTGTTGACCTCGTGTGGAAAGTCGGATGAATACAAAAAGGGCTCGGGGCCCACCACCTTGACCGCATAGCCCAGCGCGGGCTCGTTCCCCTCACAGCCCACAAAGATTCTGCCGGCCTTGATGTGCCGGAGGATGTAGTCGCTCACCCGCTCATTCGCCCTCAGGGTGAGCAGCTCTCCCCTGGGGTTGTAGTGGAGGTGGGTCTCGTAGGAGCGGTTGAAGCGCTCCAGAGCCAGGAGCAGCCAGGCGACCCCGCCCTCCAGGAAGGCAAACCTGATGTTCGGGAATCGGTCCAGAATCCCGTTGAAGATGATCCCGGCGAAACTGATGGCCTGGCCGAAGGGATGACCGAGCGCGTGGAACGCGGCGATCACGTTCATGTCGCCCATTCCCATATCGCCGTGGATTCCCCCGTGCACGGCCAGGCTGCACCCCAGCCGGTCCGCCTCTCGGTAGACCGGCCAGTACTCCTTCGAGCCCAGGTGCGCCTTGAGCCCGCGGGACGGGAGCATGGCGCCGCGCATGCCCAGATCCGTGACAACGCGCCGCAGCTCGGCCGCCGCCTCCTCCGGGTCCTGCATCGGAATCAGCCCCATCCCCTTGAAACGGGAGTGCCGTTTGAGATAGGTCTCGCAGAGCCAATCGTTGTACGCCCGCGTGAGCGCGATCGCCCAGTCGGCGTTGGTCACCCTGCCGTAGGTCAGGCCCCAGGTGGGATACAACACGGTGGTTTCGATTCCTACGTCATCGAGGAACTCCAACCAGCCCTCAGGCCCCACTTGCTGGAAGCTGCGAGGCAAGGTCTGGTGAGGATGACGCATGTGGTCGAGGGGCGGAAAAAATGCCACGCGCGGGAAAAAGCGTTCCCCCTTGTAGGGTGGCGGCAGGAACGCGGCAATGCGCTCAAGGTCCTCCATGACGTGCCCGTCACCGTCGATGATCCTGGTCGCGACCCTCATTGCCGCCATCGTCACACCTCCGTGTCCCGCGTCGAGTGCGCTCCGGACCCTCACCCCAACCCTCTCCCTCAAGAGGGAGAGGGAGCTCTTTCGGTTCCCTCGCCCCCCAGTGGGGGAGAGGGTCAGGGTGAGGGGGCTAGCGCGCCGCCTCCGCAACCAGGGCCGGTTTCACGCTCCGCAAATAGCGCTTCGCGTCCTCGATGGAGACGACGTCCGCGTACTTTGATTGCATGTCGAACAGGTTCACCTTGTGGGACAGCTCGCCCCGATCGAAGACCCCCTCTTCCACGACGACGGTCCGGAAGTTGTGGGAGAACGCGTCGATCACCGAGGCGCGGACGCAGCCGCTGGTGGTGGTGCCCGTCACCAGCACCGTGTCCACGCCGAGGCCGATCAGGTAGCTGGCCAGGGGCGTCCCGAAGAACGCGCTGGGCTTGGTCTTCTGGATCACCACCTCCCCCTGGCGCGGCGCGATCATGTCCGGGATCCGGTTGCCGATCCGCTCGGCCAGCTCGCCCTTGTCCATCGCCTTGGCGTTTTTCCAGGTCCAGCTCCCCCGCGTGATCGCCGACCGCTCGTCCATCCCCTTGGTGTAAAAGACCGGCACCTCCAGCTCCCGGCACAGCTCGAGCAGCTCGCGGATATACTCCATCCCGCGCCAGCCTTCCTCGCCGCAGCTGTTGGGAAACTTCTTGATGGACTCGAGGATCGGCTCGGGCTTGTCGCCCACGAAATCGTAGGTGACGTCTACGATGAGCAGCCCCGGCCGCTCGCCGCCGCCGCCGCGTGTGCCGTAGCCGGCATCCCGATACACCTGCCGATCGCGATCCGGAAGCACATCGTCCCATGTTCGCGCCATCGCCATCCTCCTTTGTTTTACTTGGGCAAGAAGTTCTGACCCACCAGCCCGACCAGGTACGCGGGAAGCTCCCGGTGGGCGTCGGATGGAAGCCATTGTGGAACAAGTCAGCGCGTTTGGCAAGCCTCGGCCGGTAAGGTAAGCTACACGCCGGGAGGCGCCAGATGCTACTCGCCGGGCAGACCGCCATCGTCACGGGGGGAGGACAGGGAATCGGGCGTGGCATCGCGCTCAAGCTCGCCCTGCTGGGAGCCGACGTGGCCCTCTTCGAGGTGAACGCGAAAACCGCCGAGGCGACCGCCTCGGAAATCAGAACGCTCGGGCGCGCGGCCCTGGCCTTTCCGGTCGACGTCACCGATTTCGACCGCGTCAGCGCGGCCACCCGGGCGGCGGTGGAGAAACTCGGCCGCCTCGACATCCTGGTCAACAACGTCGGGTGGACCCGGAACGAGCCGTTCACCCTGAACCAGCCGGAGACCTGGCAAAAGGTCGTCGCGCTGAACTTCCTCTCGGTCCTCTACTGCACGCGCGCAGCCCTCGCCCACATGATCCCGTCCGGCGGCGGGCGCATCATCAGCATCGCCTCCGACGCCGCCCGGGTGGGAACCCCGCGCGAGGCGGTCTACGCCGGCGCCAAGGCCGCGGTGATCGGCTTCTCCAAGTCGCTCGCCGTGGAGGTGGCCGGCCGCAAGATCACGGTCAACGTGGTCTCCCCCAGCACCACGGATACCCCGCTGATTCGCGAGATCCTGACCCCGGAGCAGATCGCGCGGCGGGAGAAGGCCAACCCCCTCGGTCGCCTGGGAGCGCCCGAGGACATCGCCAACGCCGTCGCGTTCTTCGCCCTGCCCGAGTCCGGCTACATCACGGGCCAGGTGCTGAGCGTCAACGGCGGCAGCTCCCGCCTGGGCTGACCCCGGCCGGTGGAGGCAAAGCCGACCCGCGAGATCTGGAGCGTGCTGATCGTCTGCATGGCGGAGCTCCTGCCGGCCCTGACAATCTCCACTCTCGGAATCGTCCTCCCGGAGATCCGCGGCGCGTTCCGGCTCTCCTCTGTGCAGGCAGGCGCCCTTTTCTCGGTGACGTTCGGCGTGGCCGCCGTCGCCAGCCTGCTCGGAGGCAGGCTCGCGGACCAGATCGGAAGGAAGCCGATCCTGATCGTAGGGACCAGCGCGCTCGCGCTGGGGTTCGGAACCGCCGGGCTCAGCCAGGATTATCTCCTGATGCTGGCGCTGCTCGTGCTCGCGGGCGTGGGATACGGGTTCACGAGCACGGCCGCGTACGCGCTGCTCTCGGATCTGCTCCCGGGACAGCGAGGACTGGCGACGGCGCTGGTGAGCATCTCCTACGGGACGGGCGCCTTCGCGGGCCCCCTCCTTGCCGGCTTCATCACGGCGGCGGCGGGGTGGCGGGCGTCGTTCTTCACAACCGGCGCCTTCGGCATAGCCCTGACCGGCCTGGTGTACGTCGGCGCCAGATCATCGGCCGGCCATCGAAGGCTCGAAAGGGCGCGGACGCTGCGAAAAGCGGTGAACCGCAATCTCGTGCTTCTCGCTCTCGCCGAGCTCTCGGCCGGCATGATGTCCTGGAGCATGAACGCCTGGGCGCCCACCGTGCTGCGCAGCGCCAAGGGGCTCAGCCTGGGCGAAACCGGGCTCGTCATGGGGCTGTGGGGCGGAATCCAGATCGCCGGCGCGCTCCTGCTCGGAACGCTCTCGGACCGGCTTGGCCGGAAGGCGATCATCCTCTGGACGGCGTACCCGGCCGCGCTGGCGGCGCTGATTGTCTTCCGGTACCTGAGCGCTGCGGGTGCGCTGGCGCTGGGGTTTACGCTCCTGGGGCTCCTCCGGAGCACCTTCCCCACGCTGGTCGTGGCACTGGCCCAGGACTCGGCTGACGCCGAGGCGGTGGGCGCGGCCAGCGGGATCATCATCGCCATGCACTACGCCGCGGCGGTCCTGGCGCCGCTCCTGACCGCCCAGCTTCTGACTGCTACCGGGGATATAATCTGGGGCATGGTGGCCGCCACCTCGCTTCCCCTCCTCCTCTACGGCGCCCTGGTGGCCCTGGTCCGGGAACGGCCGCGCGCAAGGTCGCTCGAAGGCAGACGATGAACGAGACGGAAGACGAACGATCCTCGCATCCGGTGACCGAGGCGCTGATTGATTTCGCGCTGGGGCTGGAGCGACAAAAACTGCCCGAGCCCGTGGTGGAGGCTGCAACAGCCTGCCTCCTGGACTGGATGGGGACGGCGATCCGCGGGTCGCGCGAGCCGCTGGCCGACGCGCTCTGGCGGGTGATCGTCGCCGGCGGCGGAGCACCCCAGGCCACGATCCTCGGACGCGGCAAGAAGACCAGCGCGCCCTGGGCGAGCCTGGCCAACGGCGCCCAGTCGCACGCCCTGGACTTCGACGACACCCACGTCCCCTCGCTGATCCACGGCTCCGCTCCGGTAGCGCCGGTGGTGCTCGCCCTGGCAGAGTGGCATGGCAAGAGCGGCGGTGAGGCGCTCGCCGCATTCGTGGCGGGCTTCGAAGTGGAGGCGCGGATCGGCCGGGCGATCGGGCACACTCTGGCCGAGCGCGGCTGGCACGTCACCGGGACCGTGGGGACCTTCGGCGCCGCCGTCGCCGCGGGAAAGCTGTTGAGGCTCGACGCCGGGAGACTCTGGCAGGCGCTGGGAATCGCAGGGACGCAGGCGGCGGGGCTCGAGCAGTCGTTCGGCACCATGTGCAAGCCGTTTCATCCCGGTAAGGCCGCGATGAACGGGCTCCTGGCAGCGCTCCTCGCTCGAGAGGGATTCACCGGTCCCGCCGGTGTCCTCGAGGGGACCAGTAGCTTCCCCCAAACCTTCCTCGGCAACGCGGACCTCACCCCCGCGCTGGACGGTCTTGGGCAGCGATTCGAGATTCTCGAGAACAGCTTCAAGCCCTACGCCGCCTGCCTTTTGACCCACGCGACGATCGACGCCGGGCGCGCCATCCGCGAGCGCTGGAAGCCGGCGGTAGAAGAGGTTTCCGCGGTGGAATGCCGGGTCTATCCGCTCACGCTGAAGGTGGCCGCCATTCCCCTGCCCCGCACCGGCCTGGAGGGAAAGTTCAGCCTCCCTTACTGCGCCGCGCTCGGGCTCCTCGCCGGGGACGGCGGCGAGCAGCGCTTCAGCGATACGGCGGTCAGAGATCCTGAGCTTCAGGCCCTGGCAGGCAAGGTTCGCGTGGTTGCCGATTCCTCCCTCGCGGAGGCCGAGGCGGTCATGCGGGTCACGCTCACCGGCGGCCGGGTCTTCGAGGAGCACGTGAAGGCGGCGCGCGGCAACCCCGGGAACCCGTTGAGCCGCGAGGAGCTGGAGGCGAAGTTCCGCGGCCTCGCCGGATCGGTTCTTCCGCGCGATCGGGTGGAGGCTCTGATCTCCGGGATTCGTTCTTTCCCGACGCTGCCCGACGTGGGCCGCCTCGTGGCCCAGACTGCGCCGTGAAGGAAGAAAACGATCAAGAGGTGTTATCTGACTGTGTAGCTTGATGGGTGAGGAATCGTCTTGACTGTCCCCACACGACGGCATAGAGTTCCCCTACAATTCCTCCCCGCGCGCACTTGAGGCGGTGCATGATGAAGACAAGGTCATGTATGCTTTCCCTTCTGTTTGTCTTAATCCTCGCCACGGGAACGCAAGCGACGGAGCACAAGCTCCGGCTACCCCTTGGCCTTCAGGAGCAGGCCGCATACACTCCTGAGGATAACCCCCCTACGCCGGAGAAGATCGCGCTCGGCAAGCAGTTCTTCTGGGACAAGCGCTGGTCCAAGTCAGGCACCGTTGCCTGCGTGACCTGTCACCTGCCCGATCACGGCTGGAGCGATCCGCGCCAATTCTCCATCACCTTTGCCGGGCAGCCTTCCCGCCGTCACTCCCTGACCATTGTCAATCGCCTCTTTAGTGGCCGACAGGGTTGGGCCGGAACCAGGGAATCTCTCGAGGATTTTGCGCGTAATGACAGAAACATGGCGGTCGACAACCTCGCGGCGATCCCGGCCTACCAGCAGCAGTTCCGGCGGGTCTTCGGGGCTGACGTGAACCTGGACGGGGTCGCCAAGGCCGTCGCCGCCTACATGCGAACAATCGTTTCCGGCAATTCCCCCTACGATCGCTTCAAGGTTGGCGACCGGAACGCCCTCTCACCGCAGGCCCAGCGCGGGCTCGTCCTCTTCGAGGGGAAGGCGCGATGTGCGAAATGCCACAGCGGGTTTACCTTCGCCGACGAGGGATATCACAACCTGGGCGTGGGGATGGACAAGGAGAAGCCCGATCTCGGCCGATACGAGGTGACCAAGCGCGCGGTGAATAAGGGGGCGTTCAAGACCCCAACGCTCCGCGACGTCGCGCGGCGCAGGCCCTACATGCACGATGGCAGCCTGCGGACCCTCCCCGAGGTCCTGGAGTTTTACAACCGCGGAGGCATCGCGAATCCCTGGCTGTCCCCGGAGATCGTGCCGCTGAACCTCAGCGCCGAGGAGCGGGAAGATCTCGTCGCGTTTCTTGAGTCATTGACGGGTGAAGTCTCCCCGGACGTTGCTACTCGGCCGGTGTTGCCAGGCGAGTAAAGCTGAAGATGTTGAGATTAGGGACGGCGAACGCGCGCCACACGATGGGGTTGCTTCGGCTACCAGTGTTGGCGTTTGCCCTTGCAGCGCTGGCAATCCCTGCCTGCACTGACGCCGAGGCGGTCAAACTTCGCCTGCCGCTGGGATTGCAGGAGCAGGCGCTCATCATCCCGGACGACAACCCGATGACGCCGGAGAAGATCGCCCTCGGCAAGCAGCTCTACTTCGACAAGCGCTGGTCCACAGGCAAAACTATGTCCTGCGCATCGTGTCATAACCCCGAGAAGGGCTGGAGCGATGACCGGCAATTTTCCGTAAACTCTGCCGGTAAGCCGACCTGGCGGCATTCACCAACGATCATCAATCGGGCCTTCAGTGAGCTTCAGGGGTGGGCGGGTGACAAAAAGTCGATCGAAGGGCTTGTATCTAATCACAGCTTTTCAAGCCCGGAGGCCGTTGCCCAGAATCTGGGGCCCATCAAGGGCTACCAGGAGCAATTCCGGCGCGTCTTCGGCACTGGCGTAGCACCAGAAGGCGTCGTGAAGGCCATAGCGGCTTATCAGCGGACGATCCTTTCCGGCAACTCCGCCTACGATCGCTTCAAGGCTGGCGACCGGAGCGCCCTCTCACCGCAGGCCCGGCGCGGGCTCGCCCTCTTCGAGGGCAAGGCGCGATGCGCGAAGTGCCACAGCGGGTTTAACTTCACCGACGAGGGGTACCACAATCCGGGTGTGGGGATGGACAAGAAGCAGCCCGATCTCGGCCGATACGAGGTGACCAAGCGCGCGGTGAATAAGGGGGCGTTCAAAACCCCAACCCTCCGCGATGTCGCGCGGCGCAGGCCCTATATGCACGATGGCAGCATGCAGACCCTCCGCGAGGTTATAGATTTTTACAACCGAGGAGGATTCCCGAATCCCTGGCTATCCCCAGAGAAGGTACCGTTGAACCTCGCTACCGAGGAGCGAGAAGATCTCGTCGCGTTTCTTGAGTCATTAACGGGTGAAGTCTCCCCCGACGTTGCCGTGCGGCCGGTGTTGCCCCAATGACAGTGGGAACCACGAGTGGCGGCACGTCGACGACCCGTTCGGATTCCCTTCATTCGCGTCAGCCTTGTCGAAGTAGAATGGAAGCAGGAGACCTCCGCGTATTTCGCACAATGGCGATCCTTATGCTGGGCGGCGCTATCATCTCAGTTGATGGTGCGGCAGCGACAGACTTCACGATTATTCAAAAGAACAAAGCGTTTTCCGCACGGCAGATTGCGATTAAGGTCGGGGATCAAATTACATTTGTGAACAACGACAACGTGACCCACAACGTGTATTCTGAGACGAAAGGTTTGGAGTTTGAGATAGAGTTACAGCCTCCTGGACGCTCCGACACGGTGCGTTTCTCCCAGCCTGGCATCGCTGAGGTCCAGTGTGCCATCCATCCTGTCATGAAACTGCAGGTACGTGTGAGGTGATAGCTGACGCGACGGATCATTAGTGAACATTAGTGAACATTCGCCGGAAACTCACAAGACACTCTTGAGAACGTATCCCCGGACGCCAGAAGCGATTCCCCAGTCAGAATCTCTTGTCGCTACGCATACCGATGAGGGCCGGCATCGCACCGAGAGGGCTCGAACGGTCATGATTATCCTCATCCTCGCCCTGGGGATTCTCCTGGTACCGCTCACATCTGAATCGGAGCAGGCGACGAAAGTTTCCCGTATAGGGTATCTCGACGGTGGCTGGCCCACCCCTGAGTTCTTGCACTTGCTCGAAGCCTTCAAGCATGGCCTGCGCCAGTTTGGCTACAGCGAGGGCCAGAACATTGCCTTTGAGCCCCGATGGGCCGAAGGGAGGTACGATCGGCTGCCCGACCTGGCGGCCGAGTTGGTCCGTCTCAAGGTTGACGTGATCGTAGCGAGCATTTCACAAGCGGCCCGTGCTGCCAAGCAAGCGACTGCGAGGATCCCCATCGTCATGGTGGCCGTTGTCGATCCTGTCGGGTTCGGGCTCGTGAAGAGCCTCGCGCGACCGGGCGGGAACATCACGGGGTTGTCTAACCTTAACCCGGATTTGGTCGCCAAACACCTGGAGCTACTCAAGGAGACCGTTCCCAGGGTCTCGCGCGTGGCCGTCCTCTGGAATGCAGCCAATCCAATCGAGGTCCGCTTGTGGAAATCGAGACAGGCCGCGGCACAGGCGTTGGGACTGAGGCTTGTACCTGTGGAGGTGCGAAGTCCAGACGATTTCGCCGGCGCGTTCTCAGCCATGACCAGGGAGCGCCCTGAGGCTCTGCACTTGCTTGGGGACCCCCTCATCCTCGGCCACCGAAGACAGGTCGTCGAATTTGCGACAAAGCACCGACTCCCCATTATTTCCGACATAAGCGAGTTTACGGAGGCTGGGGGCTTCATGTCCTATGGGGTGAACCTTCCTGAGTTATTCCGGTACTCCGCCCGTTTCGTGGATAAGATCTTGAAAGGCGCCAAGCCGGGCGATCTTCCGGTGGAGCAGCCCACGCGCTTCGAGCTGGTCATCAACCTCAAGACCGCCAAGGCACTTGGCCTCACGATCCCCCAGTCCGTCTTCATCCGGGCGGATCAGGTGATCCAGTAGGCCAAAGCCCACAGCCCTGGCGCCGGCGGGTAGGCCGTTAACGCTGACATTCAGGCTGCTCTGCTCAGTCGCGCCCAGCATCGGGCTCTTGGTGGCTGAGGAGATCCTGTAGGCCCCGATCATTCGAGTCGGCGAACTTCGCTTCGAGGCCACGGCGCAGGGAAATTTTCCCCCGGGAGTCTACACAGTCACGGGGCTCATCCCGGCTCTGGAGGGAACCATTTCCAC
>CAYJUC010000070.1:0-13370 GCA_964372605.1 uncultured bacterium
GTTCGCTCTTGGCTACGGTCTCACTGCCAGCGAGCAGCAAACGGCTTCCTTCGGGTCCAGAGCAGTGTCCTCAAGAAGCTCCCAGTGCCGGATGACCTCGGCGAGCCGATCAGATCTCGAGCTGTCGCGGTGTAGCCCATGACCGCACGCAGCGGTCGTGGTGCAGTGACAAATCCGTTCGACAAAGTGATCAAGGCAATCCGCACCGCAGGCTACCACAACCATCGTCTTGAGCAACATTCGGATCTCGTGAGCGGTGGAATCTTTCGTGATCTCATGAAGCGTTGCCCGCAGATCGCCACCGATTACCGTTCAGGCCTCATCGCACGCTGGTACAACGTACCCGCTCCTGGGGCTCGGGGGCGAAGGGTAGATCTCTTCGTTGGCGAACCAAGCCCGAGTGGCAAGTACAATGCTCGCGGAGCGCGAATCTGCGTGGAGAACAAGAGCATCATCACTGCTCACCGTAATAAGACCAACCGGCACGACGATCTCGACGAAGTTGTGCGAGGGATCCATCGCGTCAAGCCAGAAAGCATCATCGCCGCTACCGTTCTGGTCGGCACTGCTCTGACAGTTCTCAACATCCCGGATCATGTGAAGAACCGGTACAAGAATCGACCTGATCTCTTCGAGAGTAAAGTTCTTCCGAGGTTATCGAAGGGGGACCGATCCCTGTGGCGCGAGTTCAAGTTCGCCGTAAGTCAGAACCGCGAGAACGACCCGCAGAAGACTGTCGATGCGTTTCGGACGCTCCCGACCCGTGCCCCAGGGCACACGCACGTTCTCGGGTACGACTTCATCCTAGTGGTGCCAGTCTTCATCGACAATGTCAACCCACCGCGCGTCGACCGCAAAAACGCATTCGGTATCAACGTCGACCGGGAGTACCAGCGGATGCTGGAGACGATCTGTCGCGCCTACGAGGCGCGCTGGCATCTCTGACGGGCAAATCAGGGAGATCCGCTACACTATGACACCTTCCTGCGCCGAATCTGTGATCGATATACGCAGCGATGGTCATAAAGCGCGCCCGCACTCGCGCGTTAGGATTGGGGGAGGTATGGAAGGGAGGCGAAGCCCCCCTCCGAAGAGATTTACGGGGTGAAGACTTCGTTGACCGCCGAGTAGGATCCCCCCGGCCGGGGGCCGCCCGAGAGCACGAAGATGCGGCTGCCGACCGCCGCCGCGCCGAGGCCGTGCCGGGCCGTGGGCATGGGTGACCATGTGGTCCAGCTATCCGTCGCGGGATCGTACGCTTCGACCTGGTTGAAGGTCCCAGACGTGGCTTCGCCGCCGAAGATGAAGATCTTCCCCCCGAGCACCGCCCCGGCGATCCCGCTCCGGGCTGTCGGCAGAGGCGCCCGCTGCCGCCAGCGACCGTTCTGCGGGTCGTATTCCTCGTTCACCTGGAGGTTCCGCGCATAGCTTCCGTCGATACGACCGCCGATCGCGTAGAGCCGTCCCGCCACCACGCCGACCGCGTGATGATCTCTGGGTGAGGGGAGTGGCGCCAGGCGCGCCCATGAGTCAGTGGCCGGGTCGTACGCCTCATGCGCCCCCGTGTTCCGCCGCTCCGTGCTGACGCCGCCGACGACGTGGATCTTCCCGCCGACCACGCCCGCCGCGGGAGCGCCGCGGGCCGTCGGTATCCTGGTCCGCTCGCGCCAGCGATCCTGGGCGGGGTCGTACTCGAAGAGCGCGTCGACCGGACTCCACCCCGCCGTGTAGCCGCCCGCGACGTAGAGCCGTCCCCCGGCTGCGGTGACCGTCGTATGGTGGAGCGCCAGCGGGAGCGTGGCGCGCTCCCGCCACCGATCGCTGGCAAGATCATATTCCAGAAGCCCCTGTCCGCGCCCGAAGCCGCCGGCCACGTAGACCTTCCCTCCCGCCTCCGTGACGGCGACCTCGGTCCGCGCGTCCGGCATCGGCGCCGCGGCGCTCCACGAACCCGGCCGCTGGGCATAGCTCGCGAGCGCCCACAGTCCGGCCACCACCACGCCGACGCTTATGACCCACCTGAACCTCATGGGATCCTCCTGATGCCGTTTCGAGCGCAGGCTTTGCCTGCGCAAACCCCTACGTGGGGGGAGGTATCGGAAGGGGGGCGAAGCCCCCCTCCGAGAAATTACGGCCACCAGAGGTAGAAAAAGCGGGGGCCCGGTCCCACCAGCAGGCTCCCAAGATGAGCCAGAGTGAACTCCGGCCGGTCGAGCGCCTCTGCCGAGGAGTAGAGGTTCGAGCGGTACTCCCGCGGGCGGCGATACATGACGACCCGCGCCTCGGTGGTCCCTGCCGCCCGCTTGGCCAGCTCCACGCCTTCTTCCAGGTAGCCCAGGTGGTCCACGAGTCCGAGGTCCAGCGCCCGCTGGGCCGTGTAGATCCGCCCGTCCGCCAGAGCCCGCACGCGCTCCTCGGGGAGCCTCCGCGCGCGGGCGATCAGAGAGACGAACCGCGAATGAAAATCATCGATGACCGACTGGAAGATGGCCCGTTCCTCCTCGGTGAGGCCGCGGAACGGCGCGCCCATGTCCTTCTTTGCGCCGGACTTGATCGCAAGCGGGGTGACTCCCACCTTCTGGAGGAGCCCTTCGGCGTTGAGGGTCAGCATGATCACTCCGATGGAGCCGGTGACGGTCGTTGGGTGGGCCACAATGGTGTCGGCCGCCAGCGCCACGTAGTAGCCCCCGGACGCCCCCACGTCCATGATCACGGCCACCACCGGGACCTTCTTTCGCGCTTTGAACGCGCCGATCTCCCGATAGAGGATGTCCGACGCCGTCACGGTCCCGCCGGGGCTGTTGATCCGGAGCACGAGCGCTTTGATTTGCGCGTCATCCTCGGCTTTCTGAAGCTCCTCGCGGACGCGGGCGAGCAGGGAGACGCGCGGGCCGGAGCTGCCGAGCGAGAACACCGGCTCCTCGCTGATGACTCCGGAGAGGTCCATGAGGAGGATCTTGGCGGCGCCGGACCCCTCCACGGTTTGCTCCTGGAGGGGCTGGATCCTCGGGGTGAAGTCGATGGTGATGACCGAGCAGCCGGAGAGGATGAGGAACATAAGCAGGAGGCGTGCCAGTTGCATGGGCTCAGTATACTGGCGCCGGGTTTGCTCGGCAATCGGGCAGCTCCACTTTCGCCTTGACAGGCCTCCTCTTCCGCTCCTATCCTGCGCCGTAGCGGTCTTCGTGTCGCGGGAGTTTTGGATGTGAACTTCGACCAGGGCAAATTCGACGTGCAACGGACAGGGAGGGAACCATGCGTGTCGTCGGTCTAGCAATCGCGATCTTGCTCGGACTGTCTACCTTCCAGGTTCACGATGCTGCGGCCGCGCCCCAGGGCAAACGGGTTGCCCATCTGACCACGTTGGCCACACATCCGTTCATCGCGCAGCTTTCCAAGGCGCTCACCGAGCGGGCGAAGCAGCTCGGAATGGAAGTCACGACGTTCTCAACGCCATTCGATGCCGCGTTGCAGGCGCAGCAGCTCGACGATGCCATCGCGCAGAAGTTCGACCTGATCGCGCTGCTCGCGGCGTCCGAGCAGGCCATCATTCCGCCGATGACGCGCGCCAAGCGCGCGGGCGTTCCCGTCATCCTCGTCAACTCGCAACCCAAGGACGGCATCGACGAGAGCCTGTTTGTGAGCTTCATCGGAGAGGACCATAATGAGCTCGGGCGCATCACGGGCGAGTCCATGTTGAAGGCGCTCAAGGAAAGCGGCCGCGACGGCGGCAAGGTGGCGTTGATCACGGGCTCGCTGCACGAGGGCGTCGCGCCGCGCCGCGTCGCCGGCTTCAAAGCGGCGCTCGCCAAGAACCCGAAAGTGGAGATTGTTGCGATCGAGGACGCGAAATGGGACACCGCGACGAGCGAGAGGATCGCGGGACAATTGTTCGCGCGCTTCGCCGCGCGCGGCGGGCTCGATGGGGTCTACGGCATGGCTGACAACCAGGCCGTCGCCATCATCCAGGCGGCCGAGGCCGCCGGGATCAAGGTCGGCTCGGGCAAGGGTGAGCTTATTGTGCTCGGGAGCAACTGCTTGAAGACTGGCATCGCCATGATCAAGGCCGGCAAGCAGTACTCGACCGGCACGCAGGTGCCCACGCGCACGGGAGTACGAACTGCCGAAGTGGTCGCGGACTACTTCAACGACAAGCGCCTCCCCAAGTACATGTTCCTCCCGGTCGAGACCATCTCGCGGGAAAACGTGTCGAAGTGGGAGGCCGCGTGCACATTCTGAGACCGGGGGCCTTTTCGACCGGTCAATCGTGAGCACAGGGCGGGGGTCCGTGACGGGTCCCGACTTGGCGGCGCGTTCGACCGCGCGATGAGCGAGATCCTTTCGACCAAAGGCCTGTCGAAGAGCTTCGGGCCGATTCCCGCGCTAACCGACGTGTCCGTGTCTCTCGGTCGGGGCGAGATCCGCGCCATTTGCGGCGAGAACGGCGCCGGCAAGAGCACGCTGGTCAAACTCCTGATGGGCGTCTACCGTCCGGATTCCGGCGTGATAGAGATCGAGGGTGTCCCGCGGACGGTGCGGAGCCCGCAACAGGCTCAGTCGCTGGGGTTGGCGTTGGTCGTGCAGGAGTTGAGCCTCGCGCCCCACCTCTCGGTGCTCGACAACATCTGGCTCGGAAGCGCCCAGGTGCCGCTGTTCCATCGACGCGCCGGGTTCCGCGACCGCGCGCAGCGCGCGCTCGACATGATCGGGATCGGCCATCTGGGGCTGGATACGCCCGTTGGCGCGCTCGCGATCGGACAGCGCCAGCTCGTCGAGATCGCGCGACTTCTCGCGCGAGATGCGCGCGTTCTGATCCTCGACGAGCCGACCGCGACGCTGTCCGACGTCGAGATCGAACGGATCTTCGCTGCGCTCAGGGCGCTCAAGGCGGAAGAGCGCTCCGTGATCTACATCACGCACCGGCTCGGGGAGGTGTTCGAGATCTGCGACTCCGTGACCGTGCTGCGCAACGGCGAGCACGTCGACACCCGCGCGCTGAGCGCGATCGACCGCGCCGGCCTGATCGAGTTGATGCTGGGCCGCGCCCACACCGACATGTACACAGGGAGATCAAACTCCGCCGGTGCGCCGCTGGCGACAGTAGACCGTCTCACCATCCCGGGCGTGGTCGATGATTTCTCGATGGTCGCGCCGCGCGGGAGGATTGTCTGCATCGCCGGCCAGATCGGATCCGGCGCTTCGGCGGTGGTGCGCGCGCTCGCGGGTCTCGTGCACGATGCGACTGGAGGCGTCTTCGTCGGGGGTCGGCGGGTGCGGCTCGGATCGGTGGCCAACGCCGTCGCCCGCAACACGCAGTTCGTGTCGGAGGACAGGGCCGAAGAGGGGTTGTTCTTGCGCATGAAGGTGGTCGACAACCTGATCGCCACCCGGCTCGACGCGCATACGCGCCTCGGCGTGTTGTTATGGCGCGCGCTTCGAGAGGTCGCCAGCCGTCTCGCCGCGCGGGTCAGGGTGGACGTGCGCCGCCTGGGATCGCGCGCGGATGAACTCAGTGGCGGCAACCAGCAGAAGCTTCTCTTTGGACGGGCGCTCGAGCGGGGCGACCCCGGTTTGCTCTTGATGAACGAGCCCACGCGGGGAGTGGACGTGGGCGCCCGGGCCGAGATCTACCGCCTGATGCGCGAGTTCTGTTCCCAGGGTTACGCGCTGGTGATGACGTCCTCGGATCTCGAAGAGGTCGTGGGGATCGCCGACGTCGTGATCACGATGTATCGCGGTCGGCAGGTCGAGACTTACGTCGGCGACGAGATCGACCTGGGCAAGATCCTGGCCGACATCACCCACCCGCGGGCCGGGACCGAAACAGCGGCATGAACGACGGCGGTCCCGTCTCCGCTGGCGCCGCCGGCCAGCGGCTCGGCCCGCTTGTCAGCCGGTTGCGCGGCCCGCGCGGAAGCGCGCGCCGCGTCGTCGCGTTGGTCCGCTTTGCCACGCTGGCGGCGCTCGTTGCGGGCGCTCTCCTGACACCCGGATTCACCTCGGGACCCAGCGTCCTCGCCCTGGTGACAACCATGTCCTTCATCGGTTGCGTCGCCGTCGGGATGACGTTCGTCACGATCAGCGGCAACATCATGGCCTTCTGTTTCGGCGCGACCGCCGCGGCAACGACGCTCGTCTTTGCCGCGGTGCTCAGGTGGGGCCTGCTCCCCGCCGTGATCGCTGCGCTCGCGTTCGGGGGAATGGTGACGGCGGCGCAAGGTGTTGTCATCGGTTACCTGCGCGCCAACCCGATCATCGTCTCGATCGCTGCGCTTGCGCTCATCAATGGCTTCGCGCAGACGGCCACGGGCGGCCAATCGCTCTACCTGGAGATGACCGGCCCGCACGAGCTGCTCAAGGGCAAGATCGCCGGCTTGCCGGTCGAGTTCGTTCTGTTCCTTGCCGTCGTCGCGATCGGACAGTTCCTGCTGTCCTTCACCCGGTTCGGCCGCAACGTCTACATGATCGGGAGCAGCCCGAGAGCGGCTGAGGCGGCGGGCGTCCACACCGTGCGCACGGTGGTCGGTACGTACCTCTGGGCCGGACTGTTCGTCGCGGTGCCGGGGGTCATGCTCGCGGCGCGCTACAACTCCGCCAACATGGAGTACGGCATCGGATACGATTACGACGCGATCGCGGGTGTCCTCGTCGGGGGCACCCCGATCCACGGCGGCGAAGGGTCCGTTCTGCGGACGCTCGCCGGCGTCGTGATCATCGCGACCGTGCAGGTCATCGTTATTCTGCTGGGATTCCGGCAGGAGTGGCAATACCTGCTCACGGGCCTCATCGTGTTGTTCGTGGTGCTGCTCCACACCGTCGGGAGCCCGCGCTAAAGCGATGGTCCGCCGGCGCAAGCTCTCGGATTCGGAGGTTCGCCCTTACGCGATATTCGTCGCGACGATCGTCATCCTCGCGATCGCCGATGTCGGCGCCGGGCGATTCGTGTCCCGGGCGACGGCGTTCAGTGTGGCGCAGCTGTTCGCGACCCTCGGACCGGTGACGTTGGGTCTCGCGCTCACCATGATGATCCGGGAGTTTGATATCTCCGTGGCCGGCATGTTCGGCCTCGCCGGATGCGTTGCTGTGCTCGCGGGCGTCGAGAGCCCGGCCCTCGGTGTCGTCCTCGCCGTTTGTGTCGGGCTCGTAGGCGGGGTCATCCAGGGGCTGATCATGGTCTGGCTCAGGCTCAGCTCGATCGGCGTGACGCTCGGCGGGCTCCTCACCTTCGGCGGCATCGCCTACGTGCTCACCGAGAATCGGGCCATTAGCTACGCGAACATGGACGTGGCGCTTGCTGTCAACGAGCCGTTTTTCGGCGTATTTTCCGCACGCAGTACAATCGCGGCCGTCATACTGGCGGTCGCGGCGCTCGTGATGGCCTACACCCGCCTCGGCCGCGACATCATCGCCATGGGAAGCGACCGGCGCGCAACCATGATTGCGGGCGTCGATACCGACCGCCTGCTCGTCGGTGTGTTTGCCGTCTCCGGCATGCTGACCGCCCTGTCCGGAGCACTCTTGAGCTACAGCTTGGCGGCGGCTTCCCCGTCCGGCCTGTCGGATGTGCTCGTCCCCGCGGCTGCGGCAGCGATCCTCGGTGGTGTGTCGTTGGGCGGTGGCACCGGTCGGCCGCTCGGCATAGCCGCTGGCGTTCTGATCCTCTGTCTTCTCAGATCTGGGCTCAATGCGCTCGGCGTCTCACCGTACGTCCACGACATCGCAACCGGCACGGTGCTCTTTGCCGTGGCGATCTTGGACGCGCCGGCCCTTGTTCGCCGCGTGACCGCGCTGAGGCTGAGATGGAGGGAGGCCCGGTGATCGGCGTGTCGAGCTTGACAAGCGCGTCAACGGAGACGATAATCTCGCCGCGCTGCACGGGGGTGAACCTATCTACTCGATCCCGTGAGCTGGGTCAACCCTGAGTCCGGGGAGCAGGACTATGCGCTGGGGCATTCACACCATCGAGGATTACCACGCGGAGACGCACGGGCCGCTGCCGGTCTTCTACGACAAGCTGATCGCGCGGGCCGAGCTGGCCGAGGAGCTCGGCTACGAGGGCTTCTGGATCACCGAGCACCACTTTCACTGGTTCGGTGGCGCCCACGCCAACCCGCTCGTCGCGCTCTCCGCCATCGCCGCCCGCACGCGGAAGCTGCGGCTCGGCACCGCGGTCACCCTTCTGCCGTACTGGCACCCGCTCAAGGTGGCGGAAGAGTTCGCCTGCCTGGACAACCTGAGCAACGGCCGTCTGGATCTCGGCGTCGGCCGCGGCTTCTTCAAGATCGAGTACGACGGGCTGGGCGTCCCCATGTCCGAGAGCCGGCCGCGCTTCAACGAGAGCCTGGAGATCATCCGCCGCGCCTGGACGGAGCGCGAGCTGACCTACAAAGGCCAATTCTGGGAGTTCGAGGACGTGGAGCTGGTGCCGAAGCCGGTGCAGAAGCCGCACCCGCCGATCTGGATGGCGGCGACGGTCACGCCGGAGAGCTTCGTCAACATCGGCAAGCTGGGGCTGCCGATCATGATCGTCCCGTATATCGCGCCCAGCGTGGCCGCCCTCGGAGAGAAGGTGCAGCTCTATGTTAAGGCCTTCCGCGAGGCCGGTCACCGGCACGAGCCGGAGGTGCTGGCCTTCTTCATGCTCTACGTCACCGACGACGTGGATAACCTGCGGGCCCTGATCGCCGACCGCATCCGGGCCTATGGCGTGGTCAACGAGGAGCCGGAGCGCAAGATGCGCGGCGACCGCGATCCGAGCCAGTACGCCCATTTTGAGAACCTGCTGGAGAAGATGCAGTACTTCAACTACGACAGCCTGCACGGGGGCGACAAGGCGCTGTTCGGCAGTCCCCAGCGCTGCGCCGAGATCATCCGCCTCTGGCAGCGCGAAGTCGAGATCACGTACACGACCATCATGCCGAGTTGGGGCGGCTTTCCCGAGGAGACCGTCCACAACAACATGCGCCGCTTCGCCAGGGAGGTCATCCCGCTGGTGGAGAAGTCGGGAGGACGCAATGGCTGAGATCGTCGCGGGGATCGGTGTCCCGCACACGCCCGGGTTCCCGCAGCTCGTGGCGAAGGAGGGCCCGCAGTGCGAGACCGCGCGGCTCTTCAAGGCCGTGGCGGAGCACCTCGACGCGGTGAAGCCCGATGTCCTTGTGGTCTTCGATTCCGATCATCTGAACACTTTTTTCTTCGACAACCTGCCGGTGTTCTGCATCGGCGTCACGGACCGGACGGAGGGGCCCAGCGATAACCCGCCCGCCATGCCCCATTACGTGGTGCCGGTGAGCGAGGGCCTGGCCGGTCACGTGCGGACGAGGGGGGTCGGGGACGGATTCGATCTGGCCATGACCCAGGAGTTTCAGGTGGACCATTCGGTGCTGGTTCCGCTGCACTTCCTCACCCCCGCCATGCACGTGCCCATCGTCCCCGTCTTCATCAACGGCATCGTGCCGCCGCTGCCGCTGACCAAGCGCTGCTTCGCGCTCGGTCAGGCAGTGCGCCGCGCGATCGAAGCCTGGCGCGGCCCCGAGCGCGTGGCGGTGCTGGCCAGCGGCAGCTTCTCCTTGGAAGTGGCCGGGCCCAACGCGCCGGGCAAGCAGTTCGCGGGCCCCCCGGACCCCGGGTGGGCGGACACGGTTCTCAGCTGCCTTTCCCGGACGGCGACGAACGAGCTGCTCGAGCAGGCCACCCAGGAGCGGATGCTGAAGGCCGGCAACGTCGCCGGCGAGCTGCTCAACTGGGTCGCCCTCCTCGGCGTCATCGGAGAGCGCCGGCCTACTTTTCTGGAACCCCAGCGCGAGCACGGCCACGCCTACGGCGTCTGGCGGTGGGACTGACGCGCCATGAGCATCTACAATGTCAACAAGATCTGCTATCGGGTCCTCCACGATCCCGCGTTTCGCGAGCGAGTGCGGGAGGACCCGGCCAAGGCGCTCGCCGAGTTTCGCCTCACCGACGAGGAGCGCCAGGCCCTCCTCGCCGGCGATGTGGGCCGCCTCTGCCGGCTGGGAGCCCATTCCTTTCTTTTGGGCCATCTCCAGCGCTTTCAGCTGCTGGGCCTGACGATGGAGCTCCACGTCCAGCGCATACGGACGGCCAGGACGGCCTGACGATACGGGAGGTCACCATGAAGCGAGGTGTGACGATTCTGGCTCTGATCGCCTGCCTTTTGGCTCTCGTCCCGTTCCCCGTAATGGCCCAGGCGCCAAGGGTCACGGATATCAAAGTTTCGTACGCCGCGCCCTCCTTTACCTACACGGCGATGTTCGTGGCCGCCGACAAAGGGCTCTTTCGCAAGCACGGCGTAAACCCGGAGCTCATTTTTGCTCCGGGTGCCCAGTCCGTCCAGGCGGTCGCTTCCGGCGACGCCCAGATCAACACGGCCGCCGCCATCGATCTGGCCGCGGTGCGGCTCGCGGGGGCCGACATCGTCACCGTCGCGGCGCTCCTGGAGACGCTCGGCTTCATGATGGTGACGCGGCCCGAGGTGGGAAGCGTGAAAGAGCTCAAGGGCAAGACCGGGGGCGACCTGGGCCCCGCCACGGCCCTCCGCATGGCCGGCGTCCTGATCCTGGAGTCGGAGGGGGTGGCGTACACCGACGTCACCTACGGTCCCATCGGCGGGTTTCCGGTCATGCTCCAGGCGCTCAAGGCCGGGCGGATCGACTTCACCATGATCGGCTCCCCCTGGGACGTGGAGGCGAACCGGATGGGGCTCAAGGTCATCGCGGACAGCGCCAAGCTCTCGCTGCCCAAGTTCATGCTCCTCGGGGTCAACGTGCAGCGGAAGTACCTCGCCGCCAACCGGGATGTCGTGGTGGGTTTCGTGAAGGGGCTGGTGGAGGGTGTGCGGTACTGCCTGGCCAACAGGGAGGAGTCGAAGCAGATCGTGGGCCGGTGGCTCAAGCTGACTGACCGGGAGGTGCTGGAGAGCGGCTACCGTTACTATGTGCCGATCTACAAGGAGTACCCCGAGCCGACCGCCGAGGGGATCAAAAGCGCGCTGGACTTCATGGCCCGGTTCCCGCGGGTCTACGGCGTGCAGGCGGCCGGCGCCGACCCGGCCGCCTTCATGGACCTGAGCGTGGTTGAGGAGCTCGGGCGCCAGGGCTTCATCCGGCGCCGGTAGGCACCGGTGAGAGTCACGCGCCAGACGGCGCTCCCCCTGGGCGGGACCGTCGCCTTCGTCGCCGCCTGGTGGGGTCTTTCGCTCCTGATGGAGCCTGACACCCGGCGGCTCTTCCTCCCCGCGCCGCCGGATGTGGTCAAACAGGCCGTCCATATTTTCCGCACGGAGCCGATGACCGTGCATCTGGGCGTCACGCTGGAGGAAGTGGCCGCCGCCTTCGTCGCCGCCGTCCTGGTGGGGATTCCCGCGGGCTTGGTGATGGGGTGGTACCGGGACGTGGACGCGAGCGTGAACGGCCTCATCACCTGCTTCAACGCCATGCCCCGGATCGTGTTCATGCCGCTCATGATGATCTGGTTCGGCCTCGGCGTCCCGTCGAAAATCGCGCTGGGCTTCGTCACCGCCGTGCCGGTCATCGTGCTCACCACGCTCGCCGGTGTGGTGAGCGTGGACAAGGCGCTGGTCACCGTCTCCCGCTCCTTCGGCGCCAGTAACCGGCAGGTCTTCTGGACGGTGGTGCTGCCCGCGAGCGTGCCCCCCATCATGGCCGGACTCAGGCTCGGCATGGGACTGGCCATCGTGGGGGTGATCGTCGGAGAGCTCTTTGCGGCCCGGTCCGGGCTCGGCTATCTGATCAACATCTACGGCAACACCTTCCAGACCGCGAGCATGCTGGTGGTCGTCATCCTGGTTGCCCTCATCGCCACGGCCATCCTGGTCCCGCTCCAGCGGATCGAGGCCAGGTTCCAGCAGTGGCGGCCGCCGCTGACCTGACTGTCCCCTTCGCGCGGCTAATTAGCAGCTCCCACGTGCCGGCACCCGACGCGAGCGTTCAGGCCAAGCTTCGAGTGGAGCGGCTGAGCCACGAGTTCGCCGGCCCATCGCCCGACCATCGCCTGCGCGTGCTGGAGAACGTGGATTTCAGCGCGCATCCCGGTGAGTTCATCGCCCTGGTCGGACCCAGCGGCTGCGGCAAATCGACGCTGCTCAGCCTGGTCGATGGCCTGCTGCGGCCAGCGTCCGGCCGGGTGCTCATGGACGGCCGGGAGGTGACCGGCCCCGGCGCGGATCGGGCCCTGGTCTTTCAAGCCGCCAGCCTCTTTCCGTGGCGCACGATCTTGAGGAACATCGCCTACGGCCTCGAGATCCAGGGAGTGGGTCGCCGGCGTGCCCACGACCGGGCCCTTGAGATGATCGAGCTGGTGGGGCTCAAGGGCTTCGAACAGTTCTACCCGTACTCGATCTCGGGCGGGATGGCCCAGCGGGTCAACCTGGCCCGCGCGCTGGCGGTGGATCCGGACATCCTCTTGATGGACGAGCCGTTCGCGGCTCTCGACGCGCACACGCGGGAGGCCATGCAGGCGGAGCTCCTGCGGATCTGGGGCGCGACCCGGAAGACCATTCTCTTCGTCACCCACCAGATCGAGGAAGCCGTGTTCCTGGCCGACCGGGTCCTGGTCCTCACCGCCCGTCCCGCCACCGTGAAGCTCTCGGTGACCATCGAGCTGGCACGGCCCAGGGATCTCACCGTGAAGCGGATGCCCGAGTTCATCCGCTATGAGGAGACCATCTGGCAATCGGTCCGTCCCGAAGTTCAACGGGGCTGAGGAGGAAACCATGGCTGAGCTGACGGTGATCGCGCGAGTGAAAGCCAAACCCGGAAAGGAAGCCGAGCTGGAGCAGGCGCTGCGGGCGGTGGTGGGCCCGACCCACGCGGAGCCCGGATGCCTCCGCTACGCGCTTCACCGCTCGACGGACGACGCCGCCACGTTCGTCATGGTCGAGCGCTGGGTGTCGAAGGCCGCGCTGGATCAGCACATGGAGACGCCGCACTTGAAGGCGCTCCGCGGAAAGTTCAAGGAACTTCTGGACGGGCGGGACGTCGGAATCTACGAGCTGCTGCCTGAGGGGACGCCAGAAAAGTCCCGGATTTAACTACCGGCGCTCAGTGGCCAGCCCGGCAACGCGGTGAAGCGCTGGGTCAGGCCGCGCAATATCCGGGCTCATAAGCTCAAACGAAAAGGAACCATCTGCGACCGGACAAAGCCTGCGCGCTCGTAGAATCGCATCGCCGAACTGTTGGTGCTGTCGGTCAGCAAGGTGATGCGGCGACATCCCAACGCTCTGGCGTCGTCGATAGCGTGGCGCAGCAACCGCTCGCCGATGCCCTGTCCTCTCTGCCTCGGATCTACGACCATATCCTCCAGCCAGGCGGCGCGGCTACCCACGGCTGTGC
>CAYJUC010000071.1:0-13292 GCA_964372605.1 uncultured bacterium
TGTTGATTGCCGGGTGCCGGGTGTACGGATGGGTGCAGTTCGGCCCCATCTTGACACGCTTCGTGTGCGTGGCCACCAGGGTCAGGTAGCTGTACACGTAGTGGGCATGGAGCGAGGAGTCGGCCACCCACATGTGCTGGAAGCCGGACCGGTCGATGAGCTCGGCCAGCTTGATGAACTCGCCCGGGGCGTCCACCGCCATCACCGTGTAGCCAAAGGTCGCCGCCATAAGCCGTCCCTCCGGAGCGTGATGATCGTGTTGAAAGTTGGCGACGCAAATATCAATTCAAACAGCTTCGGGTGTCAACATGGAATTTCCCGCTGCGAGGTTGATGGCTCTCCGGAGTTCTGATAAGATGCGCCCGCCGCAGGGCGGGTCTCATGCACTACGACTACGTGCCGCTTCCGCGCCGCAAGCCGCTCAGGTGGCTGAACGGCGCGCGCGTGGCCTTGATGGTCACGATCAATCTGGAGTACTGGGACCTGGTGAAAGACACGCCGGAGCCCTACTACGCCGGCGGCCCCGTCATGCTGCAGGACCCGCTGACAGGGAACGTCGCGGACTTCCCCAACTTCACCTGGCGCGAGTACGGCCAACGGGTCGGGGTCTGGCGGATGATCGAGGCGTTCGACGAGGCCGGCGTTCCCGCCGGCACCACCATGAACGCAAAATTGGGACTGGAGCGCCGGGAGATCGTCGAAGCCGTCAACGAACGGGGATGGGAGATCGTGGCCCACAACTACGAGCAGGGGGACCTGCTCACCAACTATTTCTTCGCGCCGGAGAAAGAGCGCGAGATCATCCGCGACTGCCTGCGCGTCGGCTCATTTTCTTCTGCGACTACATGAACGACGACCAGCCGTATCTGATCCAGACGCCGTCGGGGCCCATCGTGTCGGTGCCGTACAGTATCGAGCTCAACGACTTCACGGTCTTTCTTCGCCGCGGTATGACCACGTCCGAGGCGCTCGATCTGTTCAAGGAGCAGCTCGACGAGCTTTACCGCGAGGGCGGGGAGAGCGGCCGGATCATGAATATCGGGATCCATCCCGACGTGACCGGCCAGCCGTTCCGCATCCGCGCCCTGCGCGACTTCTTGAAGTACGCCAAATCGCTGGACGGAGTCTGGTGGGCGACGCGCGAGAAGATCGCGGAGTGGTACCTGGAACACCACCGGGACCACATCTGAGCGGGGCGGCTTGCTGCCGACGTGCCCCTCACCCTGCCCCTCTCCCCCGCCGGGGGCGAGGGAACCGAATGGGCTCCCTCTCCCTCCGAGGGAGAGGGCTGGGGTGAGGGTTAGAGGAAGCGCCGGTTCTTGGTCTCGTCTGGGACTTCCAGGCCGAGGGCTCCCAGCTTTTTATCCACGTACACCTTGTAGGCGTTGCGGATCTCGGCGTTCCCCACGGTCTTGAGCCCCCAGTGGAGGAACTTGGGGGTGTTGGGGGAATCCGACCGGCCGAACATGTCGAGGGCGGCGGGATACCACTTGGCAAGCAGGCACTGAGCCAGGGCTTTGCCGGCGGGTTCCTGGCAGGCCTCGGTCAGAAAGTAATAGCCCATCTCAGAGTGCCCCAGCTCGTCGCGCTCCACCGTCGGCGCCATTTTTGCGAGGGGGATATAGCTGGCGTCGCGCCAGTCGTGGGAGTGGAAAGCGCCGTTCAGATCGACGAAGAAGTGGAAGAAGGCGTCGTCCACCCAGGACTCCCGCGGCAGGTGGAAGGAGTAGTGGGTGTAGGGGACGTCCTGGAGGGCGAAGTCGGGCTGGAGGCCGACGGCGAGGCGATGGAACATGATGGCGTGCTTCAGCTCTTCCGCGAGGTACTCGGCCTTGAGGAGCCTGGCTTCGGGGTTGGGGGCGAGGGTCTCGGCGATTTCGAGGCAGGTCCCCATGAGGCCGAGAAAGCTCTTGTTCCCCGCGCGCTCGCCCTCGTGGCGGATCATGCGGATGAGCAGGGCGCGGTACTCATCGGGGAGCGGATCGCCTTCGTCGAACCGGTAAGCGGGACGGTCCACGGGGCATTCGAAGTGGGGCAGCGGATCCCCCTTGGCGTACTCCTGACGCCAGAACGGCCAGCGTTGGTGGGCCGAGAGTTTGGGCTCCAGCTCCGCGAGTTCGCTCATGGGACGCTCCTCCTTTGAGCAGGCACGGGCTCCCGGGCTTCGCCACGCCCGTGCTAGAGCAGGCACGGGCTCCCGGGCTTCGCCACGCCAGTGCTAACGCGCTTTAGCATATAGGAGAGCGGCGGGGTTCTCAACACTCTATTTCGGGGACGAGCGCGCCTTGACACTCGGTTCGAGGCGGGCTTACAATCCGCGCGACAGGAAAAGGTGAGCTGGACGAAGGGAGATTGAACCCATGGCGAAGCTGACGGGCACCGCGGAACGACCCGATGCTGCCCTGATCGGGGCGCTGGGGGCGGCCAATTTCCATCCGCTCTGGGATCGCTACAGGAAGGTCACGCCGATTCATCCGAACCCGAAAGACCGGAGCCACCTGTGGCGTTGGCGCGACGTGGAGCCGCTGACAGCCCGCGCCGCCACCGAGGTGTCGATCGAGGACATCGAGCGGCGGGCCATTATCATGGCGAACCCGGCCTTCGACGGCGAGACGATGACCACAGGCAACCTCCTGACAGCCTTCACCGTGCTCGAGCCCGGAGACAAAGCCGTGCCCCACCGGCACACGGCGGCGGCCATCCGATTCGCGACGCGGGCCGAGGGCTCGGTCACCATCGTGAACGGCCGCCGGTGCGAGATGCACGAGGGCGATCTCATCCTCACCCCGCCGATGTGCTGGCACGGGCACATCAACGAGAGCGACCACCGGACCATCTGGTTCGACGCCGCCAACATGCCGCTCATCAACTCCCTCGACGCCAACTTCTTCGAGCCCGGAAGCCGCGAGGAGCACGAGTTCTGGAAGGTGGACGAGGGCGATGAGCGGTTGTGGACAGCGGCAGGGCTTGTCCCGGCAAACATCGCACACGCGGCGTCCAGCTCGCCCAAGTACCGGTATCCCGGCGCGGCGACACGACGCCTGCTCGGGGTCGCGCCGCCGGGACCGGACGGCGCGAGGAGTCTGCGCTACATCAATCCGCTCACCGGTGGTCCGCTGATGCCGACCCTCGACTGCTACGCGATGCGTCTCGCGAGAGGGACCGCGACGCGGCCCAGGCGCGCCACGTACAACTGCGTCTGCCTGGTCGTGTCTGGTGAAGGTCGCTCGACGGTGGGTGAGAAGACCTTCGACTGGTCGAAACACGACGCCTTCACGATTCCGCACTGGACCTGGGCCGGTCACGAAGCGATCGGCGGGGACGCGGACCTCTTTCTCGTGACAGACCGCGTGGTGTACGAGCGGCTCGACTTGATGCGCGAGGAAATCCAGTAGAGTCCCCGGTGAGCCTCGAAGGTATCGGGGCTTCGGTCAAGCGCCGGGAGGACCCCCGATTCCTCACCGGGCGCGGTCGCTACGTCGGCGACATCGTCTTCCCCGGCGAGCTTCACTGTCAGGTCGTGCGCTCGCCGTACGCCCACGCGCGGATCCGGGCCGTGCGCGAGAGCCGCGCTATTGTCCGGCCGGGAGTCGTCGCCGTGCTGACTGGCGCCGACATGGCGGCCGACGGCGTGGGGCCCATGCGCGCGCTCTGGCAGATTCGCTCGCGCGACGGCCAGCCGATGGCCGAGCCGCCCCGCTTCCCGCTCGCGCGTGACGGTGTCCGCCACGTCGGCGAGCCGGTGGCCGTCGTGATCGCCGAGACCCGCGAGGCGGCCGCTGACGCGGCCGAGCGGGTCGAGGTCGATTACGAGGAGTTGCCCGCCGTCGTCATGTCGCGGGATGCCTTGATGGACCGCGCGCCGCCTCTCCACCCGGAGGCCCCGGGCAACGTCTGCTTCCGCTGGGCGCGTGGCGACGAGGCGGCCGTCAAGGACGCGTTCGCGCGGGCCGCGCACGTCACGCGAATCGACCTGGTCAACAACCGCCTCGCCGGCGCCGCGATCGAGCCCAGGGCGGCCATCGGTCTCTGGGATCCGGTCGAGGGGGCGTTGACGCTCTACTCGAGCACCCAGGTGCCTCACCACATCCGGCATCTGGTGGCCGCCGAGCTGGGTGTCCCGGAGGGGAAGCTGCGCGTGATCTCGCCGGACGTGGGCGGCGGCTTCGGCTATAAGGGCAAGCACTATCCGGAGGAGACCATCGTGGCGTGGGCTGCCCGCCGCCTGCGCCGCCCGGTGAAGTGGATCGGCAGCCGGACCGAGAGCTTCGTCTCCGACCTCCAGGGGCGGGATCATCTGACGCACGCGGAGCTGGCACTCGACGCGGATGGCCGGTTCCTCGGCCTCAGAGTGGAGACGCTGGCCAACCTCGGCGCGTACGTCTCGACGGTCGGCGCCGCGATCCCGAGCGCGATTTACAGCGCGATCATGGCCGGAGTCTACCGAACCCCCGCGATCTATGTAGAGGTCACCGGCGTCTTCACCAACACGCTCCCCACCGATGCCTATCGCGGCGCCGGGCGGCCCGAGGCGTGCTACGTGCTCGAGCGCCTTGCCGACCGCGCCGCCCGCGAGCTCGGCCTGGATCGGGGTGAGATCCGGCGGCGCAACCTGATTCCTCCCCACGCCATGCCATACAAAACACCCGTCGGGCCCACCTACGACTGCGGGGATTTCCCGAAGATGCTGGCCCGCGCGCTCGAGGTGTCCGGCTACGCGTCGTTCGCGAAACGACGAGAGGAGTCAGGTCCGAGCGGTCTCCTGCGCGGGATCGGGATGGCGTGCTACGTCGAGTCGTCGGGCGTCGCGCCGTCGCGGCTGGCCGGCGCCCTCGGCGCTCGGGGCGGCTTCTTCGAATCCGCGGAGGTGCGCGTGGATCCCGCCGGCGGGATCATGGCGTTCCTCGGGACACACAACCACGGACAGGGCCACGCGACCACGTTCGCTCAGATCCTTTCGGACCGTTTCGGAGTACCGATCGCCAACATACAGATCGTCGAGGGCGACACCGGCGTCGTCCCATTCGGGACCGGAACCTTCGGCTCGCGCTCCATCGCCGTCGGCGGCTCCGCGCTGCACCAGGCCGCCATGAAGGTCCTCGCCAAAGGGAAGAAAATCGCTGCGCACCTGCTGGAGGCGGCGGATGCCGACATCGAGTTCGGTGACGGCGCCTTCGCCGTCGTCGGCACCGACCGGCGCATCACGTTCGAGGCGGTCGCCCACGCGGCCCATGCCCCCCACAACTATCCGTTGGAGGAGCTGGAGCCGGGGCTTCACGAGAACGCCTTCTACGACCCGAAGAACTTTGCCTTCTCGAACGGCGCCCATGTCTCGGAGGTCCTGGTCGATCCGGAGACCGGGGTCGCGCGCATCGTGGGCTACTGGGTGGTGGACGACATCGGCGTCGTCATCAATCCGATGGTCGTCGAGGGGCAGATCCATGGGGGCCTGGCCCAGGGGATCGGCCAGGCGCTACTGGAGGGGTGCGCCTACGATGGGGGGAGCGGCCAGCTCTTGTCAGCCTCGTTCATGGACTACAGTGTGCCGCGGGCCGACGATCTCCCGATCTTCCTCTCCGAACTCGACCAGACCCAGCCGTGCACCCACAACCCGCTGGGCGCCAAGGGGTGCGGGGAGTCGGGCGCCATCGGGGCCCCGGCCGCGGTGGTCAGCGCGATCCTGGACGCGCTCCTGCCCCTCGGCGTCACCGACATCGAGATGCCGGTCACGCCCCACCGCGTCTGGCGAGCGATCCAGGCCGCCCGGTCGAACCCGGCCCGCCCCTCACCCTGACCCTCTCTCCCCGCCTGGGGCGAGGGAACCGAAGGGCTCCCTCTCCCCCTTGAGGGAGAGGGCTCGGGTGAGGGTGCGGCCCGCTACTTCGGAGTTCAGCCTTTGATCATGGGCCCGGTGCGCGCGTCAACGGTGAAGTTGGACCACTTCTCCCGGTCCGCGACGACCCGGTTCCTGAGCACGCCGATCTTCTCGATCTGGAGCTCTACGAGGTCGCCCGCCTTCAGCTCCTTGTGCCCGGCGAAGGTGCCAAGGGAGATGACGTCTCCGGCCTCCATGGGCGCGTAGTCGGAACAGTAGGCCAGCACCTCGAAGGGGTTGAAGATCATCTTGCCGGAGTTGCCGCTGCGCCGCACCGCGCCGTTGACCCGCACCTCCATCGCCAGGTTGCTCGGGTCGGGGAGCTCCTTCTTCGTCACCACCCAGGGGCCGATGGGGCAGAACGTGGCGAAGTTCTTGGCGTAGGCGTATGGCTGGCCCATCCGGGCCCGTTCCCGCTGGCGGTCGCGGGCCGAGACGTCGTTGCAGATGGTGTAGCCGAAGACGTAGTCGGGGGCCTGGGCGGGAAGGATGTGGCGGCAGTCCTTGCTCACCACCACCGCCAGCTCGATCTCCTCGTCCACCAGCTGGGGAAACGGCGGGATCACGATCTCCCCGTCGTGGGGCAGCATGTTGATGGCGTATTTGGCGAAGACGATCGGCTCGTTGTAGAAGGCGAGCTTGGTCTCGTCGATATGCTCCTGGAAGTTCAGCGCCAGCGCCAGAATCTTGGGTGGGCGCAGGATGGGCGGGAGCCACCTGAAATCCGTGACGAGGTGGCGGGCGAGGTCACCGCTCTTCCTGAGGCGGGAGAGGCTCTCCTCGCCGATGGCGTCGATGTCCATCCCGGACTGGATGATGGAAAGGACCGAACCCGCGTCCGACACGCCGGGATGGGTGGCCTTGAGGGCTTGGGTCAGGTCCACGATCCCCTCGCTGACGCTCGCCCCCACGCTCTGCCGTCCGTTCTTCTCGAAGGTCAAGAGTTTCATGGTTGCGCCTCCCGTTTTCTGTGGCCTCAGCCTCGCTGGGCCTTGGCGATGGCGTCGTCGACGTTCCCCTCGTCGATCACCCGGTGGTTGATGTAGACCCGCTGCTCGAACTTCTGGCCGCGGAGATATCCCTCCAGCACCTCGACGCCGAGCCGTCCCCAGTCGGCCGCGTTGATCTCGATGGTCATGGTCAGGTTCCGGTCCTTGACGGCCTTGAGCGCGGGCGGGACGCCGTTCATCCCGGTGACGAGCGTCTTGTCCTTGCGGCCCGCCGCAATCACGGCCTGCACGGCGCCCAGCGCCACGTCGTCGTTGGCACTGTAGATTGCGGCGAGGTCAGGGTGAGCGACCAGGGCATCCTCGGCGTTCTTGACGCCGCGCTCGCGGGTGAGGGGCCCTTCTGTCTTGAAGACGATCGAGATCGCCGGGTGCTTCGCCATGACCTCGGTGTACCCTTCGACGAGATTGCGGAAGGTCGGCGCCCCGCTGGGCCCGGCGATCATGGCGACCTTGCCTTTGCCGTTGAGCTTCTTTGCGGTCCATTCCGCGATGTCGCGGCCCACGCGTTTTTCGTCCATGGCCACGTGAAGCGTCTGGTTCGGCGACAGCGAGCCGCGGGCGACGGAGATGATCGGAATCTTCGCCGCGGCGGCTGCGTCGTAGGCGGCATTGACGCCGACGGCGTCGATGGGCGAGATCAGGATCCCCTTGACGCCCCTGGCCACCAGGTCCTGGACGCCGTTGATCTGTTTCAGCTTGTCTTCCTGGGAGGACACGTAGACGACCTGCCATCCGCGGGCCTGGGCGGCCGCCCGGATGCCCTTCAGCATGGCGATGTAGAACGGGTTGTCGTCCTGCGGCAGGGACACGCCGACGGTGATCCCGGTCTGGGCCGCAACCGGTGCTCCCCCAAGACTCGCCAGGACGACGAGCGTAACGCAGAGCAGTTTCTTCATGGCTTGCCTCCTGTTTCCGGGCTGTTTGTGACTTCCGTGAGGTTTATCCGTTTTTCAGCCGGTTCAGGCTTTCCAGATAATCGGCGACTCCCTCCTCGAGATCGTACTGCGGTTTGTACCCCAGCTCCTGCTCTGCCCGTGAAATGTCGTAGACGCTGTAGGCGGAGAACGGGAGACTCATAAAATTGAGCCCGGGTCCGATCTCGATGTCGGCGTTCGGCAAGTGGCGGCGCAGGATGCGGGCGACGTCATTGAGCGTCACGCCGACGCCGCTGCCGATGTTGAACACGTGGTGTTGCAGGTTTGGGGCGACGCACGCCAGATAGATGCCGAGCGCCGAGTCCTTGTTGTAGATGAAATCGTCCTTCTGGTCGCCCCCGCCGGGCAGACGAAACGGCAGGCCGCTGGCTGGATTCTCGATGATCTGACTGGTGATCCCCATCTTCCCGTGCCGTGCCGTCTTGCCCGGCCCGTACGTGGTCGCGAAGCGCAACACCACGACATCGACGCCCATACTGGCCTGATAATAGAGGCCGGCGTGCTCCCCCATGAGCTTGGCCGCGTCGTAGATCCGGACCGGGTTCTTCGGATGGTCCTCCGGCAGCGGCTTGTAGATCGGGTGCGCATACTCGCCCAGAATCGCCCCATAGATGCCTTTCGCGCTGGTGTAGATGACACGCCTGACGCCGAAGAGGCGGGCCGCCTCCAGGACGTTCATCGTTCCCGTCACGTTGACCTGAACGCTGAACGCCGGGTTCGCTTGGGAGACCGCGCCGACGAACGCCGCCGCGTGGACGATGTGCGTCACCTTGTGCTTTCCGATGACGTCCAGAAGGCGCGGGAAGTCCAGGATGTCGCCGAGCTCGATGTCGACGTTGTCGAGGATGTCCCGGATCAGGGTCTCGTCCCGGTGGCGGGCGTAGATGATCGGACGGTGTCCCTCCTTGACGAACTTGCGGCTCGTCTCCGCGCCGATGACCCCCATTCCGCCGGTAATCAACACCTTCATGAGTCGCCTCCTCCCGTATCCCGGTCACCCCCGAATGGGCGCCACGAGGTCTGCATGTGTTCAGCGAGCCGTGGTCCCGGCCGATACCGCTCCGGCAATCGGGTGACCGATGCCGAGCGGTTTGGCGTCGATCAGCACGAAGGCGACACGCGCCCGCTCGGCTCCCCGATTGACCCACGAGTGGTTGGTGCCGCGCTGGATCATGATGTCGCCCGCCTTGAGCTTGACCGTGGAATCGTCCATGTCCATGTCGATCTCGCCCGAGAGCACCAGGACGTAGTCGATCGTCTCGGTGCGGTGCATGAACGCGGTATTCCCCGGCGGGAAGTCGATCACGGCAAAGCGCGTTCCGTTCGGGGGCGGCGAGGTCCCGAGCGTGCGGGCGCCCAGGTCCTCGGCGTTTTCGCCCACCGAGATATCGGCTGGCGTCCCATCGGTACACCAGATGAGCGTGGAGACGACGCCGGGCATGGGATACTTCGCGTTTGTCGCCGGCCCGTCCTTGATGACCTTGGCGACCTTCTTCGCGTCGTGCCCCGTCACGATCCGGCGGATGGGGGGATAGTTCGGCTGTTCGTTTGCCATCGCGTTCTCTCCCTGTGCGTGTTCGTCGGGTTACGCCCGTTTCTTGAGGCGGTCGGCGGCGGCCGCCGCGATGATGACGGCCCCGACGGCGACCCGCTGCCAGTACGAATCGACGTTGGTCAGGTTCAGCGCGTTCCCCAGGACCACCATGATGAACACGCCGATGACGCTCTTGTACAGCGTGCCCTCGCCCCCGTGAAGGGCCGCCCCGCCGAGCACCACTGCGGCGATGGCCGTGAGCTCGTAGAACTCGCCGGCCGTCGGCTGCCCGGACTGGAGCCGCGCTGCGAGCATGACGCCGCCCACGCCGGCGAGGCCGCCGCACCAGATATACGTCGAGGTGATGATCCGGTTGACGGGAATCCCGGACAGGTAGGCCGCGTCGCGGTTGCCGCCCGTGGCGAACACCTTCTTCCCGTATGGCGTCAGGTGCAGCACCCAGGAGAGGACGATGAGCAGGATGGCCGGGACCCAGACAAGGTAGTGGAGGCCCAGGAGCCGGCCGCTGCCGAAATTCACGAAGGCATCGGGCAGGCCGAACTTGCCGGACACCGCAGCGCCCCCGGTGATCAGGAACACCAGGCCCCGCACGAGCACCATGGTGCCCAGCGTCGTGATGAACGGGTTGACCTTGAGGACGGTGACGGCGAGTCCGTTCAAGAGGCCCAGCAGGGCGCCGGCCACGATCCCGGCGGCCACGCCGAGTGGGATGTTCGTCTCCAGCATGACTGCCGCGGCCACGCAGCCCGAGAGCGCGGCGATGGAGCCGACCGAGAGGTCGAATCCGCCGCCGACGACCACGAAGGTCATCCCCATGGCGATGACCGCCATGATGGAGCTCTGCACCAGGAGATTGGTGAGGTTGATCTGCGAGAGGAAACGGTCGGTGAGCAGGCTCGTGGCGAGAGAGAGGAGGACGAGGGTGAGCAGGGGGATCTGCCCGGCCAGGTTCACCTGCCGCAGCCGGCCCGCGGGTCGCGAGACCGCCCCCTTCGTCCCGACCGCCATCACGTCTCCAGCAGCTTTCGGAGCTGGCGCTCGCCGAGCGCTTCGTCCTTGTCCAGCGCGGCGACGATCTCCCCCTGACGCATGGCGAGAACGCGGTCGCTGAGGGAGAGGATCTCGTCGATCTCGGAGGAGGCGAGAACGACCCCGCCACCCCCGTCCGCGAACTCGCGGATCAGCCGGTGGATCTGCGCCTTGGTGGCGACGTCGATCCCCTGGGTCGGGTCCTCCAGCAGCAGCATTCGCGCCCGGGCCGCCAGCCACTTGGCGAAGATCACCTTCCGCTGGTTGCCGCCCGAAAGAGACCGGGCGATGCGGTCCGGATCGCGCGGCCGGATGTCGAGCGCATCCATGAGCGGCGCCACCATCCGCTCGGCGGCGGTCCTGTCGAGCATGACGCGCCCGAGGCGGTCCAGGCTCGGGAGCAGGATGTTGTCCCGCACGCTCTGGCTCAACACCAGCCCTCTGGCGCGGTCCCCGGGCACCATCCCGATCCCGGCGCGGACGGCCCGGGTGGGATCCTTGAGCCGGACCGGCCGGCCTGCGATGCGCGCCGTCGCGCCGGCGCCATCGGCGCCGAAGAGGCGGTGGAGGAGGCGATCCGCACCGCTGCCGAGCAGGCCGGCGAGGCCCAGAACCTGGCGCGCGCGGAGCGTCAGGCTCCGCGTGGCGGAGGCGGCGCCCGGCAGCGCCATCTCCATCAGCGTCTCGCCGACGCCGCGCGCGTCTGACGCCGGCGCGCCGGCGACGTCCCGTCCGGTCATCAGCCGGATCAACCGCTCGGCGTCGAACTCGCCGCGCCGGGCGGTGGCGACGACGCGGCCGTCGCGCAGCACCGTGCAGCGATCGGCCAGCTCGACGACCTCTTCCAGCCGGTGCGAGACGTAGATGATCGCCACCCCCTGGGCCTTCAGGGCGGTGATCGTGTCGAAGAGCCGCCTCGCCTCGCGCTGTTCGAGCGCCGCGGTTGGCTCGTCCAGGAGCAGGACGGCAGCCTCGCGGCTCAGCGCTTTCGCGATGGCGACGAGCTGCTGTAGGGCGTAAGGGAGCCGGTCGACCTGGCAGTCGAGGTCGGGGACAAAACCGAGCCGGGCCAGGGCCGCCCGGGCGCCCTCGCGCAGTTTTCCGCGATCGACGACCGGCAGGAATCCGAGCGCCCGGCGCATCGGCAGGTGGCCCAGCATCACGTTCTCGGCCACCGTGAACGCCGGCACGAGGGAGAGCTCCTGCGGGATCACGACAAACCCGGCGCCCATCGCCTCGCGCGGATTCTGGAAGCTCTCCTCGAACCCCTTGACGAGGACGCGGCCGGAGTCGGGCTGGTGGATGCCGCTCAGGATCTTGACGAGCGTGGACTTGCCGGCGCCGTTCTCGCCGACGACGGCGTGCAGCTCGCCTGGGTAGAGCGTGAGCGAAACGTCGTCGAGCGCCTGGGTCGCGTTAAACCGCTTGAACAGGTGTTCCGCGACGATGACGGGCTCAGCGGGGGAGATGCGACTCGACTCGTGCATGGCTCGCGGGGAAGTGGTAGCACGCGGCCCCCCGAGTTGTCAACGCTGGCGCCGGCGGTCCTTGACCAAGCCCGCCGGGCCGGAGATACTATCCGCGCGCAACGGGCCGCTCGCGGAGGTCACTTCATGCCAATCGTCTTCACCGAGGAGCAGGAGCTTTTCCGTCGCTCCGTGGCCGCGTTCGTCGACAAGGAACTTCTTCCCATCGCCGATTCCATCGACGCCTCATGCGAGATTCCGCCCGCCCTCTTTCCCCGGATGGGCGAGCTGGGCTTCTACGGCGTCAAGTATCCCGAGGAGTACGGCGGGTCCTCAGGCGACACCACGATGCTCTGCATTCTCTGCGAGGAGCTGGCCCGCGGATCGGCCAGCGTCTCTATGGGCGCCGGCGGCCAGGCGCTCATGAACACCTACTGCCTTTACCACTACGGGACGGAGGAGCAGAAGCGGCGGATCCTGATGCCCGCCATCGCCGGCCTGAAGATCGGGGCCTGGTCCCTCACGGAGCCGAACACGGGGTCCGACATCTCCGGCATCCAGACCGTCGCCCACCGCACGCCGGGAGGGTACCGCCTGGCGGGCCGGAAGACCTGGATCACGACGGGCGTCGCCCCGGACTACGTCGTTGTGGCGGCCAAGACCGACCGGACCAAGCGGGCCGAAGGGCTCTCGCTCTTCCTCGTGGAGAAGGAGACGCCGGGATTCAGCGTGGCCCGGCGGATCGAGACCCTCGGTGTCCGCGCCTCGCACACGATGGAGCTGGTCCTGGATGACTGCGAGCTGCCGGAGGATCACCTCCTCGGCGGGGAGGGGAACGGGATGGAGTACATCCGCCTGGTGATGGCCGAGGCGCGGTTGATCACCGGCGGCATCGCCCTGGGGATCGCGCGGGCGGCCCTGGACGCCTCCATCGCCTATTCCCATGAGCGCCAGCAGTTCGGCCAGCCGATCGCCAAGTTTCAGGCCATCAAGTTCCGCCTGGCGGACATGGCCACCGATCTGGAGGCGGCGCGCTACATGGTGTACGGGGCGGCGAAGCTCTCCGACCAGGGGCTCCCCTGCGTGAAGGACGCGGCGATGGCCAAGCTGTTCGCGTCCGAGGCCGTGATGCGGATCACCGACAGCGCCGCCCGGATCTACGCCAGCTATGGCTTCGCCATGGAATACCCCATCCAGCGCTATCTGCGGGACGCGCGCGTGACGATCATCGGGGGCGGCACCTCGGAGATCATGCGGCACGTCATCGGCAAAGAGATGGGCCTCTGAGAGGGAGAGAGAACCCCTTCGGTCCCTCGCCTCCAGCGAGGGAGAGGGTGACGGGGCCTGCCACTAGCGACCCTGTGCTGTCGGGGCCAGTGAGATGTGGTATCCGGTGTATCGATCTTTGGGCATTGGTGAAGC
>CAYJUC010000072.1:0-13087 GCA_964372605.1 uncultured bacterium
GGCTGCGGGGGGCTTGCCTGCGGCAGAGCCGACCCCGCAACCCTCGAACTACGGACGCGGGCCCGGGGGTGGAAGCGTCGATACATCTCAAAGACCGCGGACGACGGGAGATGAGTGTAAATCTGGGTCGTGGAGATATCCGCGTGGCCCAGCATGGCCTGAACGGAGCGGAGGTCCGCCCCCCGCTCGAGGAGGTGGCTGGCGAAGGAGTGGCGGAGCGTATGGGGAGAGATCGCCGCCCGCAACCCGGCGGCCCGCGCCGCCCGTTTGACGAGATCCCAGAGCGCCTGCCGGGAGAGTGACTTGCCCCGTTGATTCAAGAAAAGGATGCCAGGATCGCCGCGCTTGACGAAGCGCGAGCGAGCCTCCGCAAGATACCGCCGCACCCACTTGAGGGCCAGGGCGCCCACGGGAACCAATCGCTGGCGACTCCCCTTCCCGGTGCACACCACGTAGCCGGCCAAAAAGTTGACGTCCTCGATCCGGAGCGACAGGCACTCGCTGGCCCGCATTCCGGTGGCGTAGAGCAGTTCCAGAAGCGCCCGGTCTCTGAGGCCGGCTGGCCCGGTGGCGGGGGAGGTCTCGAGAAGAGCGGCCACCTCGGAGAGGGAAAGGGTGCGGGGGAGTCGGCGTGGCAACCGCGGCACCTCCAGTCGCTCGGTCGGATCCCGAGCGACCCCGCCCTCGCGGAGACAATGGCGGTACAACCCGCGGAGGGCAGAGAAGCGGCGGGCCACGCTGGCGCGCCCGAGTCCCTGTTGCCTGAGGGCAAGCAGGTAGAGGGAAAGATCCTCGACTCCGACCTGCTGAAACGTCCGGCTGTGTTCAGCGAGGAATCGTTGGAAGCCCGTCAGGTCCCGGCGGTAGGCAGACACAGTATTCGGGGACACCCCCCGCTCGGTTTGGAGGGCGTCGAGGAACTCCGTTACAGGATCCATCACGGCGACCGAGGCGGGAGGAGAAAATGGGGAAACAGTTGCGCCGGCGGAGCCGGCGCTGGAACAGGAGCCCGGCGTGGATTCTCCGACGGGGGCCTGAAAACGGCGACGCCCCGGTTGGCTTGGCCGCTCACCTGCTGACCGGCCCCCACCGAGGCGTCCTTCAGGCTCTCCTGGAACACGCGCATTCAGGGTCCTTTATGCGCTCGCTCCCCGATCTCTATCAGACGCATAAGGGCCACTTGTCGGAATACCATCGGGTTGAGTATAGCAATCTTCCGTCCCTCAAGGCAAACTTCCCTTGCCGCGTCGAAGGAGCGAGAAAAGCGCGAACCCTTCCTCGCCACGGAGCAGCGCGCTCACGCCCGCGTAGAGGATCGCGCCGCCCCCGATAGCGGCGGCCAGCACGCCGGCGTCCGTCAGCCGCGACGGCGACTCCGGCCAGAGCCAGAGGATGAGGCCGCACCAGACCGCGAGACAGCCGCTCCCCGCGCCGGTTTTCCAGAGGCTTCGCAGGAGTGGCCGACCGCCCAGGGACCCGAGACGAGGCTTGAGCCGCCTCAGCAGGAACAGCAGGTTGAAGGTCGAGGCGCAGGAAGAGGCCAGCGCCAGCCCGCCATGGGCCAGGGGCCACATGAGCGCCAGCGCCAGCGCCACGTTCAGGAGGACGGAGAGAATTCCCACGCGCACCGGCGTTTTGGCGTCCCCGAGCGCGTAGAACGCCTGGGCGGCAATTCGCACCGCCGAGAACGCGGTGAGCCCCAGGGCGTAGAAGCCGAGGGCGAATGCTGTGGCCTGGGTGTCGGCGCTGCGAAATTCCCCGCGTTCGAAGAGCACCCGCACGATGGGGTCCCGGAGCAGGAGGAGCCCCACCGAGGCCGGCACGGCGACAAAGCAGGAAAGGCGCAGGGCGAAATTCAGCGTCTCGCCGAGGCGGCGGAGATCCCGGCGGGCCGCCTGCTCGGCCATCGGGGGCAGCGTGGCCGTGGCCACGGCGACCCCGAACACCCCCAGCGGGAATTCCATGACCCGGTCGGCGTAGTACAGGTACGAGATGCTCCCGTCCGGAAGCAGGGATGCGAGGAAGGTGTTCACGAAAACGGCGAGCTGGACCGCCGCGAGCCCGAGGACTGAAGGACCCAACAGGGCCGCGATCCTGGCAAGCGCCGGATGGAAGAGCTTCGCGGACGGCGTGAGAGAGACTCCGGCTCGCCGCAACTCCGGGAGCTGAAGCAGGAACTGCCCCAACCCGCCCACCAGGACACCCACCGCCAGGCCGGTAATCGGCGCGTCGAGGCGCGGGACCAGGAACATCACCGAAGCGATCATGCCCAGGTTGAGCGCGACGGGCCCCAGGGCCGGGGCGAAGAATCTGCGGTGAACGTTCAGGACTCCCATGGCGAGGGCCGCCAATCCGACGAAGACGAGATAGGGGAACATGAGGCGGGTCAGCCGGGCGGCCAGCTCCGCCTTTTGGGGGACCGAGGCGAACCCCGGCGCCATCAGGCTGACGATCCACGGGGCCAGGAGCATTCCCAAGAGGGAGACCAGGCACAGGATGAAGAAAAACGCCGTGGCCACGCTCCGGACCATTCGGAGAAACTCGCCTCTCGGTCGAGTCGAGAGGTACTCCGCAAAGACCGGGACAAAGGCCGGCGCGAGCGCCCCCTCGGCCAGGAGGCGCCGCAGGAGGTTCGGGATCCGGAACGCGACGAAGAAAGCGTCGGTGGCCAGGCCGGCGCCGAAGGCGCGCGCCACCACCACGTCTCGGACGAACCCAAGAACGCGGGAGATGAGCGTGGCGAGGCCGATGGCGCCCGTTGCTCGGACCACGCCGTCCTGGGTTTCGCCATGATCGCCATCGGGAGCGCTCATACATCCTCGGAGGGGGGCTCCGCCCCCCTTCCGATACCTCCCCCCCGCAGTTCGAGCGTGGCGGGTTCGGCCATGCCGGAGGCAGGCCACCCAGAGCGCGAGGCCCAAATGGGTTGCGCCGGCAAAGCCGGCGCTCGAACTATCGCGGGACAATGCAATAACGCCACCGTTCCTGACCTTATGTTGCGCTCATGCCGAAAATTCTCTTGACAGGATGCGAACGCGAAGATACGGTATAGCGCTTTGAGGGGGTAATGTATGGCTAACACGAAATCCGCCATCAAGCGGATGCGGCAAAACGAGCGGCGGCGCCTCAAGAACCGCGTGGCGAGGTCCAGAGTCCGTACCGCCTTGAAGGGCGCCAGGACGGCGATTACCGAGAACGTGGAGACCGCTCGGGCCTCCGTGGGGGACGCCATTCGGAGCCTCGACAAGGCCGTCACGAAGGGGATCGTTCACCAGAACACCGCCGCGCGGAAGAAATCCCGGCTCATGAAGCAGCTGGCCGCTCTCCGGTCCAACTGACATCAGCGGTTGTCCGAAGCGGTGCGGAGCGTTCGGAAGATCTCTTCCGCTCGGTTCACCACGAGTTGTCCTCCTTCCGCTCCGTAGAGCGCCGCGCAGCTGATATACCCCCCCTTTTCAAGCTCTTCCTGAGCGAGGAAATACCCCAGGTAGTCATTCGAGAGGCCCACCACGAAGGCCCGCTGGAAGAGCTGCTGCCCGCTGGCCCTCACTGCCTGACCCAGCCGCGTCTGGAGCTCACCGGGAACCGTGACCCAGGCGCTCTGACCGACAGCCACCCCGACCATCTCTGTGGTGGCGGGCATGGCCCACGAGAGGGCGAGGCGGGCGCTAGCGGGGATCAGGCGACCGAGGCAGTTCCTCACCGACAGGCGGGGAGCCGGAAGAGCAAATCGCTCGCTCACGACGTAGAGCGGTGAGGAGCGCTCGAGGGGCGTCCGGGCCCAGACCGCTTGCACCTCCCGCGCCAGCGCTCCGGCGATCGCCCTCACCCCCTCCCACCCCTTTTGGCTCGGACTCACGTCCCCCACCGCGCCGTTGGTATAGAGCGCCGGCACGCCGAAGGTCCGCTCAAGGGCTTCCGAGGCGACTCCCATGACGTCTCCTGACAAGAGCCGATTGTGCGGGCCCAACGCGGTGCCGTGGATCGCGTAGTTCCAGAGGAGCGCAACGGGCGCGCCGGTCTCTTCCACCACCTTCAGAACGCCAACCTCCGGGTCCGTGGGCAGGTTCACCCGGCTCCGGGTGATCCCCTTCACCTCCCCCCGGCCAACCCCAACACGCACCGGACGTTTTCGCTCCTCGGCAAGACGGGCCGCCGTCGCGATCCCGTCCAGCAGCAGTTCCCGGGTGGCCGGAACGTAGCGATCGAGGGCCAGGAGTTCGAAGAGCGCCGAGCGGGAGAAAGTCCCCGGTCCCGAGTGCGTGTGGGACGCCGACACGATGATCGCCCCGTACCGGAGGCCCGAGGCGGCGAGTCTGGCCGTGAGCTCACGGACCATGTCCGCATCGACTCCGACGAGGTCCACGGACGTCCACAAGAGCCGGACCGTTCCGAACTGGAGCAGAAGGACCCGCGCCATGATCGGGTCGTGGACGCCGCCGGATGGCTTGAACCAAAACGCCAGCGGATGACGGTCCAGGAGATCGGGGAAGAGAGGCCGCCGCGCCGCCCCTCCGTACCCGGCCAGCGGCACCCCGACCGGTGGAGTCACGTCCACCGATGCGGCGCCGGCAACGAGGCAACGAGCGCAGGCGGACGGAATGGATCCGGGCGCCGCGGGGGCCGGAGAAACCGAAAGACAGCTCACCGCAAAAAGCCAGGCGAGGATCCGTCGGCGCAGAGATCGCCCGGACCCTGTGAGCGCGGCGGGCCTCATCCTCCGGCGCAGAGGTCCGTCAGGAGCGCGGCGATCTCCGGGCGAGGCAGCCCTCCCGATTTGAGCCGGCGTTCCGTTTCCCAAGCCTGCCCGAGCCCTCGGGAGAGCGCGGCCGTGGAAAGCGCGGTCGCCCGCGACAGCAGGGCCTGCGCCGCGTGCTGGGGGCGCCGGAGCGAGCGGGCGACCTGATCAGCGGACTGCCCCTGACTGGCCCATCCCTTGGCGAGCCACGTCAGCCGCAGCTCGCGCGTCAGCTGCCCCAGGATGGCCAGCGGCTCTTCTCCCGCGGCGAGAAGCTCGTCCAGCAGGACCAGCGCGCGTCCGAGCTCCCGGTGTTCCAGGGCGCGGGTCAGCTCGAAGGTGCGGCGCAGCCGGTGCTCCCCGACCACCGCCCGCACCTCATCGAGGTCCACCCGCGGGTTCGTGGCGCTCGCGTAGAGTCCGGCTTTCTCGAGCTCCCCGGCCAGCGCTCCGAGGTCCTCCCCTACCCACTGGACCAAGAGCCGGGCCGCCTCCTCGGAAAGCTCGATCCGGCTCGCCGCGGCCCGACTCTTGAGCCACGCGACGAGGGAGGGGCCCGAGAGCGGCCGCGCCTCGACCACGGCGGACGGGGGGAGGGTTTTCAGGAGCCAGTGGTCCGCTTTCCGCTCCCGGCCGTCGGCCTTGAGCCGTTCGTCGGCCAGGAGAAGCAGGCAGGTCGAAGGATTCGGCGCCTTCGCGTACTCGGCCAGCGGCTCGCTCCCCTTGGCCGGGAGCGCTTGAGCCGCCTTCACCGCCACAAGGCGCGTTGGCGCCATGAACGGGAGCGTGAGCGCCGCCCGGACGAGGACGGCGACGGTGGTTTCCCGCGCATCGAGCAGCTCGCGGTTCAGCGCGGCGGTCGTGGGATCCGAAAAAATGGAGCGGGTCACCTGGGCGAGGGCGTCGTCGAGCAGAAAGGGCTCGGGGCCGTGAAGGAGAAGGAGCCGCGGGGCCCGTCCCTGCCCGATCTCCTTCAACAGCGCCCAGTAATCCATCTGATCACTCGGAGGGGGGGCCGCCCCCCTTCCGAACTCGCCCGATCGTCTGCATCACGCCTGCCGTGTCACGATGTTGACCAGGCGGCCGGGTACCACCACGATGCGATCGACCCCGCGCCGATCGAGCCACGGGAGAACCCGAGGGTCGGCCAGGGCGCGCTCTCTGATCCGTTCTTCCGGGCTGTCGACCTCCACGGTGAGACGACTCCGGACCTTTCCATCCACCTGGACGATGATGAGCAGCTCCTCGCGCGTTAGCGCGGCAGGGTCGGGCGCCGGCCACGGCTGCCTGAACAGGCTCTCCGGGTGGCCGAGCAGGGCCCCGAGCTCCTCGGTGATGTGGGGGGCGAAGGGGGCCAGCAGGCGCGCGAGGGCTGTAACCGCCTCGCGGAGGAGCGCCCGCCGCTCCGCCTGGCCGATCACGTCCATCGAGGCGTCGGCAAACTCGTGGAGGGAATTCACCAGCTCCATGATGGCGCTGATGGCGGTGTTGAAGTGGAATTCGTCCTCGATGTGGTCGGTCACGCGCTTGATGGTTTCGTGAATCGTTCGCCTGAATCTCCGTCCCGCGCTGGACAGCCCGGCCGGGTTCGGCGGGCCGGCTTCCCGGAGCTCCGAGAGGTGGCTCTGGACGAAGCGCCAGACGCGGTTGAGGAACCGGGAAGCCCCTTCCACTCCCTGGTCATTCCACTCCAGGTCCTTCTCCGGCGGGGCCGCGAAAAGGGAGAAGAGCCGAACGGTGTCCGCCCCGTACTTCCGGATCAAGTCGTCCGGGTCGACCACGTTCCCCTTGGACTTGGACATTTTCGCGCCGTCTTTGATCACCATCCCCTGAGTCAGGAGATCCTGGAACGGCTCGTCCAGGTTCACGAGCCCCAGGTCGCGAAGCACTTTGGCGTAAAACCGCGAGTAGAGGAGATGGAGCACCGCGTGTTCGATGCCGCCGATGTACTGATCCACCGGCATCCAGTACTCCGCGGCGGCCCGCTCGAACATCCCCTTGTCGTAGGTCGGCGAAGCGAATCGGAGGAAGTACCAGGAGGATTCCACGAACGTGTCCATCGTGTCGGTGTCCCGCCGCGCCTTCCCGCCACACTTCGGGCACGCCGTGTTGACGAACGTCAGGAGCTCGGCAAGAGGCGAGCCGCCTTTGCCGCTGATCTGGACATTACGGGGAAGGACCACCGGCAGGTTCTCTTCCTTTTCCGGCACCATCCCGCACCGGTCGCAGTAGACAAACGGGATCGGCGCTCCCCAGTAGCGCTGCCGGCTGATCCCCCAGTCGCGCAGGCGGTAGTTGACCTTCGCCTCGCCGAGCTTCCGCGCCACCAGCCACTCGATGGCTTTTTGTTTCGCCTCGGGGATGGAGAGGCCGTCCAGGAAGCCGGAGTTGATCTTGATCCCCTCGCCGGTATACGCCTCCCCCTGCCATCCCGCGGGACGCTTCACGGTCTCGATGATGGGCAGGCCGTGCTGCCTGGCGAAATCCCAGTCGCGCTGATCCTCGCCGGGCACCGCCATGATCGCCCCGGTGCCGTAGCTCATCAGCACATAGTCCGCGAGGAAGAGCGGGATCTCCGCTCCGTTGAACGGGTTGACCGCCTTGGCCCGGAGGCGGAGGCCGCGCTTGGGACGGTCGGCGGCCAGGCGCTCGATCTCGGACTGGCGGGACACCTCGGTCCGGAACTCGTCCACGGCGGCGCGCTCGGCGGCGTTCTCCACCAGCGAATCCACCAGCGGGTGCTCCGGCGCGAGCACCGCATACGTCATTCCGAAGGACGTGTCCGGACGCGTGGTGAACACCCGGATCGCGAGCCCCTGCCTCCCCGCCACGGGCAGGTCAAACTCGGCGCCCTCGGATTTTCCGATCCAGTTGCGCTGCATGGTGAGGACCCGCTCCGGCCATCCGGGAAGCTTCTCGCACCAGGCCAGGAGCTCTTCGGCGTACTCGGTGATCTTGAAGTACCACCCTTCCACTTCTTTGTGGGTCACTTCCGAGTCGCAGCGCCAGCAGCGACCCTGCTCCACCTGCTCGTTGGCCAGGACGGTCTGGCAGCCCGGGCACCAATTCACGGTGGAGAGCTTCTTATAGGCCAGGCCCCGCTCGAACATCTTGATGAAGATCTGCTGCTCCCACCGATAGTACTCGGGGTCGCACGTCGCCAGCTCCCGGTCCCAGTCGTACGAGCAGCCCATTTTCTTGAGCTGGGCCCGCATGTAGTCGATGTTTTCGCGGGTCCAGACAGCCGGATGAACCCCGTGCTCGATGGCCGCGTTCTCGGCGGGAAGCCCGAAGGCGTCCCACCCCATGGGGTGGAGCACGTTGAAGCCCCGCATCCATTTGTAGCGGGCGACCACGTCGCCGATGGCGTAGTTCCGGACGTGACCCATGTGGATCCGCCCCGACGGGTACGGAAACATCTCCAGGCAGTAGTACTTCGGGCGGGAGGGGTCTTCGGAAGCCTTGAAGAGCTTGGTCTCTTCCCAGACCTTCTGCCACCTGGCCTCGATCTCTCTGAACGGGTAGCGGTCTGACGCCATGAATTCCTTACTTCACCTCTCCCGTGCCGGAGATCTTGTAGGTCTGGCCGATCCTGGGGTTCAGGACCTTCAGGGGGAGCCCGAGCTTCTTCATCTCGGCGTCGAACGCCTCGGGCGTGGCGCCGGGCCCGCCCGGGGAGGGCGTGTTGATTCGGTGGTGCTGGGGGACCAGGGTCTTCAGGTTCGGGTTGTCGGTCATCAGGAGCTTGGCGGCGTAGGCGGCGTCGTCCGGGTGCATCTGGAAGCGCCCCCCGACGGGAAGGATCGCCACGTGCGGCTTGTAGCGGCTCCCGAAAAGCTGAAACTCCATGGTCAGCGGCGAGCTGGCGCCGTTATAGACTTTGAGCCCGTTCTCGAAGGTCAGGATATAGCCGGAGTTGACTCCCCCGTACTGCCGGAGCGGGTTATTGGGGACGAAGTACCCGGTCGAGTGGAACGTGTGGACGATCTGGTACTTGACCCCCGCGATGGTTCCCTGGCCGCCCGCCCCGCTGATGTAGATCTGCTGCGCGGGGACGCCGGCTTGCTGGAAGTACCCCCCCAGCTCGGCCGGGGTGATGATCGTGGCCCCCGACTGCTTGGCGATATCGTCCGCGTTCCCCATGTCGTCTCCGTGGCCGCCGGAGACGAAGATGGCGTCAACTTTCTTGATATCCTCCAGCTTCATGTCCTTGGGCCAGTCCGGGTTCCCCTTGACCCACGGATTGATCAGGATCACCTTGCCGTTCTCCGTGGTGAACTTGAAGTGCTGGTTGCCGTAGAAGACCATCTCCACGTCGGCGGCAACCCCCATCCCCGGAGCCATGCCGAGCAGCAGTGCGAGGACGATCGTCGCGAGAAATCTCATACGCAGCCCTCCTCCACAGAGTCGAACGTTAGCAAAGACGAGATAACCCAGAGGTTTTACGGATGTTTTTACCATACCGGGGGGGTGGAGGCAAGAAATGGTCTCAGCCTGCAGAAGGACTGACGCCTATGCGCCGGCGTCGCTCGCGCGCGCGGCGCGGGGATCTCCCGCAACCTCACGGGCCGGCGCCATGGTGAGGCCCAGCACGGCCGTCCCAATGACCGCGAGGATCGCGTTCAGCAGGTAGAGCCTCGACATCCCCAGCGGCTCGAACAGCCAGCCGCTGAGCAGGTTCCCCAGGGTGTGCCCCACGCCGAAGGTCACGGCCGAGAAGAGCCCCTGGCCGGTCGTCCGCAGCGCGGCCGGGGTCCGCTGCTCCAGGTAATCCATGGACCCGAGGTAGAAGCTGGCGAAGGTCAGGGCGTGCAGCGGGCTCACAGCGACGATGAGGAGCGGATCGGTGAGCGCCGCGTAGAGCGTCCAGCGGAGCACGGTCGCCAGACACCCGGCGAGCAGGAGCCCCCGGGCCCCGAACCGCGCCAGGAGCCGGGGGCCCCGCAGCATGACCAGAACCTCCGCGGTCACGCCGATAGCCCAGGAGAGCCCGACGAGTCCCATGGAGCCGCCTTTGGCCATCAGGTCGATCCCGAAGAAGTTCCGCAGCGCGCCTCCGCTGGCCGCGATGATCAGGCACCCGAGGAAGAAAGGGATCAGCGGGTGGAAGGCCGCCAGGTCCTGCCGGGCGATCCCGGCCGGCCCGGTGTCGATCCGCTGCCTCGCGGCTGGACGCATACGCAGGGCAGTCACGGTGCACCCGATGTAGGCGAGTGCGCTGCCCAGGAAGATGACGCCCGCATCCGCCCGCTTCATGGCCGAGCCCAGGACGACCGCCGTCAGGATGTAGCCCACCGAGCCCCACACCCTGAGCCGCCCGTACGCGCCCCGGTCGTGGGCCAGGTGGGCGAAGGTCAGGCTGTTGACGAAGGGCAGGAGCGGGGTCTTCACGACCGCGTAGGGGACGATGAGGGCGAAGATGGGCCAGAACCCGGAGGGCAACGCCAGCACCGCGAAGAGCAGTGCCGAGACCAGGCTGGTCACGAGCAGCAGCTCCCACTGGCGCCGGCTGCGGTCCGCGAGATACCCCAGGACCCACGGGGCCACGATCCCCGCCGCGGGCGTCAGGGAATAGAGGATCCCGATCTGGGAACCGGAGAGCCCGAGCTGTCGCCAGTACAGGGTCAGGAAAGGCTCGATCAGCCCGACAGCGGCGAAGTAGTAGAAGTAGTACTGTTTGAGGGCCCGCGTCACCCGTCGGCCCTCAGGCTACTGGCCAGGAGAGCGCGGTCGACTCGGGGCGCGGCGCGCTGAGCTCGGCGCCGGGGCGAGGCGTGCTTACGCAGCAGGCGGTGCTTGATTGTCACCATCTTCATGAAAGCGGTGACGTCGCGCGCAGAGCGGAGTGGCACGGCGAGCCAGGTCCGCGCCCGGGCTCGGCCCTGCATGATTGCTGGCTTGATCGCCTCGGGGAGGGACGCGGCGAGGAACGCCGGGGCCTCGTCGGGTGTCACTGTCATGACCCCGTGCATGCCGTCCTTGATGTGGACGTGATAGATCTGGCGACTGCCCACGTAGGCCGCCGGCGTCCATTCCCCGGCCATACCGTCGTACTTGATCCCCTCCGTCACCCCGTCCAGCTTCTGCACTCTGGCGCGCAGGGCCTCCAGGACGGCCCGGATGCCGCCGTCCCGTCCCTCCACGAACTCGTCCAGCCCCTCGCTCCCGCGTCGCCCGCCCTTCATGCGCGGCCACCCGTCGTGCTCCGCTCTCGCTCGTGCCATCCATCAGCCCCCTTTGGTGTCGGACGGGTGAAAGAAGGCGTAAATCTTCTGCGCCAGCTTGGGGGTCACCTTGGGGACCGAGGCCAGCTCGGCGACGGAAGAGTCCCGGACCTTTCTGGCGGACCCCAAAGATTTGAGGAGGTTGGTCCGGATGGTCGGGCCCACGCCCGGGATCTGGTCCAGCACGGACTGGATGGTCCGCCGGTGCCGGAGCTTCTTGTGGTAAGTGATAGCGAAGCGGTGAGCTTCATCCCTGATCTTTTGAAGCGTGTGGAGCGCCGGGGAGGTCGGGTCCAGGGTGAGCGGCTGGAGGCTCTCCGGCGTGTACACCTCCTCCTCCCGCTTGGCCAGCGAAACAATGGGGACGTAGTCGAGCCCGAGATCCTCGAGCACCTTCACGCCCACGTTGAGCTGGCCGCGGCCGCCGTCCAGCAGGATCAGGTCGGGAAGCACTCCGCCTTCCTCCAGGGCCCGCGAATACCGGCGGTGGAGCACCTCCTGCATCATCGCGTAGTCGTCGGCCCCCTCCACCGTCTTGATCTTGTAGCGCTTGTAGTCATCCTTCTTGAGCGCGCCGTTTTCCCAGACCGCCATGGAGCCGCACGCCTCCGTCCCCTGGATGTTGGAGATGTCGAACCCCTCGATCCGGTTCGGGAGGGCGGGGAGGTTCAGGGCCCGCCCGAGCTCCTCGAGGATCACCTGCTGGCGGTTGCCCCGCGAAAGGAGGTGGGTCTGGAGGGCCAGCGCAGCATTCTCTTCGGCCATGGCCACGAACTCGCGCTTCTTTCCGCGCTGGGGGGCGTGGATCTCGGCCTTCCCGCCGCGGCGCTGGCCGAGCCACTGGACGATCAGCTCCTGCTCGGGGAGCGCCTCGGACACCAGGATCTCCGGCGCCGGCGTCACTTGCTTGGCGTAGAACTGGCGGACGAAGGCCGAGAGGATTTCCCCATCGCTCCACCCGGAAACCTTGTCGAAGAAGAAAGATTCCCGCCCCAGGAGCCGCCCTTTTCGCACGAAAAACAACTGGACGCAGGCCTCGCTGCCCTGGCGGACCACCCCCAGGATGTCCTGATCCTCCTCTTCGGTGGAAATGATCTTCTGCCGTTCGCGGACCTTGTTGAGGGCCTGGACCTGGTCCCGGAGCATCGCGGCGCGCTCGAACTTCATCGCCGCCGCCGCCTCCTCCATCTCGCGGGTCAGCTCCTTGGCCAGGTCGTCGTCTCGGCCCTCGAGGAAGCGCTCCACGTCCCGAACGGTTTGCCAGTAGCCCTCCCGGGTCTCCCAGCCGGTGCACGGCGCCTTGCAGCGGTGGATGTAGTACTGGACGCAGGGCCGCTCCAGCTTGCCGTCGATCTTGATCCGGCAGGTCCGGAGCAGGAAGAGCTGGCGGACCAGCCTGAGCGTCTCCCGCATGGCGGTGGCCGGGTAGAAGGGCCCGAAGTAGGTGGCGCCGTCCCTGGCGACGCGGCGCGCCACCACCAGGCGGGGGAAGTCTTCGTTGGTGGTGAGCCGGAGGAACGGGTAGTGCTTGTCGTCCCGCAGGATGATGTTGTAGCGCGGGCGGTGCTTCTTGACCAGGTTCGACTCGAGGATCAGCGCTTCCAGCTCGTTGTCGGTCACGATGTAGTCCAGGTCCCGGATCTGCCGGACCAGCGCGTCGGTCTTCGGATCCCGGGCCCGCGACTCCTGGAAATAGGAGCGCACCCGGCTCCGGAGGGAGGCGGCCTTGCCGATGTAGATGACCTGGCCCTTGGCGTCCTTGTGGAGGTACACGCCGGGCCGGTCGGGGAGCTGGTCGAGTTTCTCCTGCAGGGTCATGCCGAAGGGGAAGGCGGAGGCTGTGTGGTGGCGAGGTGTCCGACTACCGGGATCAAGGTCCTTCCCACCGGATCAACTCCAAGACCGAACTCTTCCAGAGTTACGGCCCCAAGCAGAGGGTCGCTTCCGTCATCCCCGAAGAGGCATAAGGTCGGGAGTGTCTCTTGCCCGATCGTGATGAGAGCGATTGCGGCGTTCCGCTCAACCACTCTTCCGTCGGCCAGCTTGACTCTTCTCGTAAACGCTGGTGTTAGGCCCATGCCACGCAACACAGGCTCGGGGATCCAGCTCCACGTCGCGCCCGTGT
>CAYJUC010000073.1:0-6651 GCA_964372605.1 uncultured bacterium
CGTGATCCGAGAGGGAATGAACACCCGTGCGCGTGTTCCCCTTCGTGGGGCGCGGTTAAAACCGGGAATTTTTCCGCAGCCATCCCCAGGAGGCGGGTGTATAGGGAAAGCAGAATAATGCCGGCCCCCGACGAATCCCCCGAGGATAGGGCCCAAAACGGGAATAGGGCTGAAAATGCCGATCGCGACGAATGCGACTAAAACCCCGAGCACACTCCCTTGCGCGCCTCCGTCCGGGTGAGCGAGCGGTCCGTCTATCGCGCTTCGCGGAGGAAGTCGGCGCAGCGCTCCGCGATCATGATGGTGGTCAGGTTGGTGTTCCCGCGCACGACGGTGGGCATGACGGAGGCGTCGGCCACGCGGAGGTTCCGCACCCCGCGCACGCGGAGGCGCTCGTCGACGACGGCCATCGGGTCGGTGCTCCTGCCCATCTTGCACGTCCCCACGCCGTGGTGGTAGCTGTCGTAGGTCCGGCGCGCGTAGTCGCCCCACTCCTCGTCGGCCGCCGGCGCCACCAGCTCGCCGTAGTAGGCGCTGAGCGGCGGCGTCCGGGCGAGGCGGCGGGCGATCTGCATCCCCGCGGTGATCGCCGCCACGTCTTCGGGATCGTCCAGCACGCGTGGCTCGATGACGGGCAGGGCCAGGGGGTCGGTGCCGGCCAGGGTCAGGCGGCCGCGGTTTCGCTGCTCCAGGAGGTACACCGCCAGGAGTCCCAGGGTCTTGACCTCCGGGATCACGATGGGCCCCCGCAGCATGACGTGCAGATCGATGCCCTTCCGGCGCTCGTCGCTTTTCGCGAGCAGCACCTCTCCCATGCCGGGCCATTCGACGTTGTCGGGACCAAGCCAGTCGAACGACATGAAGACCGCCGCGTGGTCCTGCAGGTTTTCCCCGACGCCGGGGATCGGGACCCGGACGGCGATGCCGTGGCGCCTCAACTCGTCCGGCGGCCCGATGCCGGAGAGCATCAGGAGCTGGGGCGAGTGGTAGACGCCGGCGGCGAGCACCACCTCTCCGGCGGCCACGCGCTGTTCGACGCCGTCACGGATATAGCGAACGCCCACCGCGCGATCGCCTGAAAACTCCACAGCCAGGACGGCAGCCTGGTCCAGAATGGTCAGGTTCCCCCGGGCGCGGGCCGGTTCGATGTACGCCACGGCCGCGGAGTGACGCCGCCCGTCTTTGACCGTCCGGGGCCACGGCACCACGCCGTAGGGGTTTGCTACGTTCAGGTCCTCGGCGGCCGGGTAACCCAGGGCGATGCAGGCGTCGATGAAGGCCCGCTCCCAGCCCGTGTAGTCGGCGATTCGTCCCGCCCGTTTCACCCAGAGGGGCCCGTGTCCCCCGTGGAGCTCGGTCTCGCCGAAGTCGACGTCGTGCTCCATCCGCCTGAAGACCCCGAGCACGTGGCTCCAACCCCAGAGCGGGTCGCACTCCTCCGCCCAGCGGTCGAAGTCCGCGGCCACCGCTCGGTTGGCGGCCATGAAGTTGACCGACGACCCGCCCCCGAGCATGCGTCCTGCCAGGGGATAAAAGACGCTTCCGTCCACGCTCCGCGTGGCTGGATAGGTCTGGACATACGGGCTCTCGGTGAAGACGCGGAGGATGTTCTCGGCCAGCGCAACGACCTCCGGGATGGGGCGGGGGTCAGGCCCGCGTTCCAGGAGCAGGACGCGGCGGGTCGGGTCTTCGCTGAGGCGGCTTGCCAGGACACAGCCTGCCGATCCGCCCCCGGCGATGACGACGTCGTACGAGGGATTGGTCACGGGAGGCCCCCTTGAGCCGGCGGATGGTCGCCGCGCCGCGCGCCGGGCAGGATCTCGCCACTGTCCCCGGCCGACGCCTCCAGCCGCCTACGCATCCGCTGGGTGAACTCATTCAGGAGCACGCCGGCGGTGGCGCGGAGCACCATTTCTCCGATGATGGCCAGCTTGCCGCCCAGCGCGATCTCGGCCAGATAGCTCACGCGCGTTCCTCCGTCCACTAGGACGAGCGCCAGCGTGATGGTTGCCCCCATCCTGCTGCCGGTCGTCGATTCCTCCCCGTCCATCGTCACCACCAGGCGGTCCGGCGGGTGCCGCTCCGTGATGGTTGCCTTGAACGAGAACCGCCCGCCTATGGGTCCCACCTTGGCGCCGATCACGCCGTTGAACGTCGAATCGTCCACCTGTTCGATGGACTGGAGCCCCGGCACGCAGGCGGCGAGCTCGTTGAGATCCAGGAGAAACGTCCAGGCCCGCTCCATCGGAACATTCGCGTCGAGCTTGCCCGTGAGCCGCATCGTCCTTAGAGTCTTTTCGTTTCCCTCGCCCTAGACGGGGGAGAGGGTCAGGGTGAGGGGGCCAGGCGCGGGAGGCCGAGGGAGTCCGCGATCTCGCCGACCTGACTGACGAGCGCCGGCGCCAGCGGAATGCCTTCCACCAGACGCCGCCGCTCGCACTCGGCCTCGGGTTCCCCCGCGGTGTAGATCCGCTCCTCGCCCTCCGCCCGCGGGCTCTCCTTGAGGGCTCGCAGCATGTCGTCCATGGCCGCCTTGAATTCCTCCACGGGTCTGAAGCGGGCGATGTCGATGGCGGCGAAGCAGTGCCCCGTGTTGTAATGCCGCTTCTCCGCCATGTCGCTCCTGAAGAAGAGATCGCCGTACACGCCGCCGCTGAGCACTCCGGAGAGGATGTCCACCAGCACCCCGAGCCCGTACCCTTTGTGGCCGCCCTGCTCACGGCTCCCCCCCAGCGGGGAGAGGAGCCGGGTCGCCAGCGCCAGTTTGGGGTCGGTGGTGGGGCGTCCCTGCTCATCCACGGCCCACCCCTCGGGGATCGGTCGCTCCCAGCGGGCGGCGATCGAGAGCTTCCCGATGGCCACGGTGGTGGTGGCCATGTCGAGGACGAACGGGAACTGGGCGCCCGCGGGCGCGGCCACGCTGATCGGGTTGGTGCTGAGCATGGCCTTCCGCCCGAACGTGGGGACCATGGCGACGGCAGGCGCGTTGGTCGTTGCGAGCCCGATCATGTCGTGGGGGAGCGCCATCGTCGAGTAGTTGGCGGCGGCCCCGAAGTGGTTCGAGTTCCTCACCGCGACGATCCCGACGCCGTAGGTCCGGGCCTTGGCGATGGCCAGCTCCATGGCCACCGTGGCGGGGTAGTAGCCGAGCCCCTGCTGGCCGTCGACGAGCGCCGTGGCCATGTCGTCCCGGACGATGACCGGCTCCGCCCAGGGCACGATGAATCCGGCCCGGGTCCACTCGACGTAACGAGGGAGCATTCCGATACCGTGGGAGTCCACGCCCCTCAGATCGGTCCGGACCATCAGGCGGGCGGTCAGCTCCGCCGTTTGCCGGGGCATCTTGAACGCCTCCAGGACCGAGATGATGAAGGCCCGAAGCTTCTCGTGGCTGACGATGACTGGCGTCTCGGCCATTGTCTCCCGTTCGAGCGCGGGCTTTGCCCGCGCAAATCAACTCGGGCCTCGCGCGGCGGGTGGCCTGCCTCACGGCATGGCCCGAACCCGCCACGCTCGAACTGCATCGGGGGAGGTTCGGAAGGGGGGCATCGCCCCCCTCCGAGTATTTCAGAGCCCGGTGATCTTGATCCCGGAGTTCTTGAGCTTGTAGCGCCGGTTGATGGTCGCGAGCAGCGCCGTGATTCCCTCGATCACTCCCGCGTTGGTGAGCGGCCCCACGTCCAGCACCCTGAGCCCCATGCTCGCCCCCAGATCGGTCACGATCCGCTTGGCGCCCGCGTCGTTGCCGCAAAGCAAAAGGTCGCAGTCAATGCCGTGATCCGTCGAGGCCAGCTCGTGGGCGGCGATATGGTGGAAGGCGGCCACGACTCGCGCTTCAGCGCCGAGGAGGGCCTGGGCTTCCTCGGCCGCCGACCCGATCGGGGGTGGCGAGAAGAGGCGCGGCCCTCCAAACGTCAACGGCACCACCGTACTCACCACCACCTTGCCGCGGCACCCGTCCTTCAGCGGGGGGAGCGTTTGGGCAAGCCCGTCATAAGGGAGGGCGATCACGATCAGCTCCCCCGCGAGGGCCGCGTCGGCGTTGGTCATGCCGCTGGCGGCCTCCTTTCCGACGAGGCTGTTCAGCTCCCGCGCTTTCGCCTGCGCGCGCGCTGCGTCGCGGGAGCCGATCACGACCTCGTGACCGCAGAGCGCCCACCGCTGGCCGAGCCCGGCCCCTTCCTTCCCCGTTCCTCCCAGAATCGCGATCTTCACGTGGACCAGTACCGGACTTTGAACGGAACGTATTGGCGGATCTCTTCGAAGTCCTGACGGTTGAGGGTGATCAGTGTGGCACCGATTTTTCTGGCAGATAGCGCAATCAGGACATCTAGGACCAGTCCCCGTAATTTATTCACCCCGTACCCTCGCCTTCTGCCAATGAGGGAAAGAATTTCGGCGGACTGGAGCCAGTGCCGTTCGGTGGGTATGAGAATCCGGGACTTCCTGGCCAGGTCCGCCACAAACCGAAGTTCCAGCGGCGTTCTTGCGCCGCGGCGCAGCTCGTGAAGCACCACGGCGGAGTGGCGGATGACCCACGGGGAGTGCAGGAGGTCCACCGTGAAGCGCCCGGTTCGGAAGTTTTCAATATAGACCGACGTGTCCAGTACTGCGAGGTTACCGCTCGGCAAAGGAGTCTTTCCTGCCGACCCCGCTGTATTTGCGAAGGATTGAGTCGTGCGCAGCCTTTTCTGTAACTAGCGCTAGCGCCTGCTCAATCGCCTCCGTAACGGTCCTGGCGCGCAGGGCCTTTTGGGCCCGAGCCAGCAGGCGTTTATCCAGTCGGACTGTGACCTGCGTCTTGGCCATGGAAACTCCTCACGTGTCTTACATCATGCGGGTATCGCATGACGCTGTCAAGAAGCAGTTGGCTGTCAGCGAAATCTACGCTTACCGGAACAAATCGCGGGCGGGGTCGCGGAGGAGGGGAGTGGAGTCGGCCTCGCCACGCTCCAGGCTGAGGCCGCGGACGATCGCCACCGGGACGCGATCGAGCTTCCCCATCACCAGCTCCGTGGCGCCGGCGAGCTCGTCGGCCACTGCCAGGAGCGTGGCCTGGAGCACGTGGCCGGCCGGGTCCTTCTCCCCCAGATAGCTCCTGATCGGCTGGAACCCCGCCACGCCGATCGCCACGTTGGTGAGCCCCTCCCGCCACGGCCTGCCGAAGGTGTCGGAGATGATCACGGCGACGTCGGCGCCGGTCCGCTCGCGGAGGCGTTCCCTGAGGGCCCGGGCCGACCGGTCGGGATTCTCGGGCAAGAGCGCCACCGTGTCCGGAGCCACGTTGGACTGGTCCACTCCCCCGTTGGCGCAGATCCAGCCGTGGTGGGTCTCGACGATGAGGATCCCTTTGTCCATCCTGACCACCCGCCGCGACTCCCGGAGGATCAGCTCCACCAGGCGAGGGTCGCGTCCCAGTTCCCGCGCCATGGCCTCCGTAACGGGGGACGGGGTGACCTCGGAGAGCCGGACCAGGCGTCCTTCGGACTTGGAGACGATCTTCTGGCTCACCACCAGCAGGTCGTCGGTCTGGAGTGGGGTTCCCTGTCGGGAGGCGCCGTCGGCGATGAGCCGAGCCAGGTCATCGCCGGGTTGGATTTCCGGGAGGCCCTGAATGCCGATCACCTCGTAGCGTGGCGGCATTGCTCACCGAAGGTGGGGGAAGACCTGTTCGCCCAGGAGCCGGATCGAGCGGAGGGCCTTCGCCTGCTCCATCCCCGGCCACTGGAGCCTGAAGGTCATCGTGGTGACCCCCAGCCGCTCTCGATACCGGGCGATCTCCTCCTGCACTCGGGCCGGGCTCCCGATGATGAAGCGGTCGCGCGCCAGCTCCTCGAACGAGTCGCTCCACGACTCCCCGGTCGGGAGCGCCTTGTCCTGCTCCCAGGAGCGGTAGGCCCGGTACTTGCCTTCGAGGTGCGGCCGCGCCTCCCGCAGCGCCGTCGCGTCGTCGGGGGCCACGTAGCATTCCTTGGTGATCGGGATTTCCTCGGCGGCCGGCCGCCCCAGCGCGCGACGGCTCTCATGAAAGAGCGCAAGCTGGCGCTCGAGGGTTCCGAGGGTGGCGTGCGGATTCATGTACCAGGCATCCCCGAGCCGCGCCGCGCGCCTGACCCCGGCGTCACTGTTGGCCGCGAGCCAGATCGGCGGGCGCGGGCGCTGGACCGGCGGCATGGAGATCCGCACGTCTTTGAGCGTGAAGTGCTTCCCCTGGAACGACACCGGCTCCCCGCTCCAGAGCGATTCGATCAGTCTGAGCCCCTCTTCCAGACGGCCCACCCGATCCTTCGGCCTAAGCCCCATCGCCTCGTTCTCCGCGTCGCGGTAGCCGAGGCCGACCCCGAAGATGAGCCGGCCACTGGTGATCACGTCGAGCGTCGCGAGCTGCTCGGCGATCTCCAGAGGATGGTGGAGCGGCAGGAGCAGGCACCCGGTCCCGAGCGCCATCCCCGCCGCCTCCGCGGCCAGCCGGGCCAGCGTCGGGATCGGCTGGAAGTAGGTGAAGGGGGCGGAGAGATAATGCTGGCTGGCCCAGACCGAATCGAAGCCCGTGGCGCGCGCCAGCCTGACCTGCTCGACGTGATCGTTGAACCGCGAGACCTGGGAATCTTCGGGCGGATGCTGGACCGAGAGGGCCAGGCCGAACTTCAT
>CAYJUC010000073.1:6751-8385 GCA_964372605.1 uncultured bacterium
ACCGGCTCGATCCCCCTGGCCCGCGCCGCGGCCAGGTGGTTCTGGAAGGACGGCTCGCCGAACTTGAGCGGCATGATCTCCGGCGGCGTCAGAAGGGCTCCGTTCGTGCCGAGACCACTCCGGGAGGGAACGAACAGCGCTCCCGGCACCGACGGTGCCGAGCGGCAGATCATGGCGATCTCTTCGGCCGTCACCAGGGGGACGTCTCCGGGGATGGTGAGGAATCGGTCGGCGCCGTTCGCCGCGGCGTGATGCTGGGCCAGCGCCACGGCCTCGGTGTGGCCGAGATTGGCTTCCTCCTCCAGGATCGAAGCGGTGAAGCCTCGGGCCAGCTCCATGACCTCTGGATCTCTGGTGACGACGAGAATCTGGTCCAGGGGCGCCAGGCGGAGGGCGCTCAAGACATCTTCCAGCATGGCGCGGGCGAGTGTCTGACGCTCTGCCGGGGAGAGGAGCGGGATCAGCCGCTCCTTGGCGTTCGCGAGATCCTTGACCGGGAGCGCCGCCACGGTCACCACCCGACGGCCTCCAGCACGGCCCGGACCAGGCCTACTTCTTTCAGTCGGTCGGTCATGAGAGTGTCGGCTCCGATCGGGGAGACACCGAGCCGCAGAAGTTCGGGGCCGAGCGCCTGATCCTGCCTGTCGATCACGAGCCGGTCGAGCCATTCTCGATAGACTGCGGCTACCCCCACCGCTGAGACCGGGAGACCTTTGGCCGCCATCAGCTTTCCGGCCGGTCCGCTCACGGGTGCCCCGCCCACGATGGGGCTGATCGCGCACACCGTCGCCGCGGTCTCCTTGAGCGCCTGGACGATCCCCGGCATTGCCAGGATCGGCCCGATCGATGTGATGGGGTTGGAGGGACAGACGATCACCGCGCGGGCCTCGGAGATCGCCTCGGTGACTCCAGGCGCCGGCGCGGCGCGATCGGCCCCCTCGTAGGTCACGTCCAGGACTTCCGGTTGCGCCTTCTCCCTGACGAAAAACTCCTGAAAGCCGAGCCACCCGTCCGGGGTGAGTATCCTGGTGCGCACCGGCTGGTCTGACATGGGAAGGATCCGGCTCCGGATCCCCAGTGATCTCCGGATCGCGTCGGTCACCAGGGTGAGCGTCTGCCCGGCCCGCAACCGTTCCGTCCGGTAGAGGTGAGTGGCGAGGTCCCGGTCGCCGAGGTTGAACCAGCTCTCCCGGCCGAGGTCCGCCATCGCGGCGAGACAGTGGAAGCTGTCGTCACGGACCCCCCATCCCTTGGTTTCGTCGAGGAGGCCGGCCAGCGCGTACGTGACGGTGTCCAGGTCCGGGGAGATATGTAACCCCCAGATCTGGGTGTCGTCCCCGGTGTTTCCGATGACGGTGAGGGTTGACGGATCGACCACCGCGGCCAGGCCTCTGAGGAACTTGGCCGCGCCGGTCCCGCCGGCCAGCGTGGTGATCATCGAAGAAGCCATAAGCCCCCTCACCCCGCCCTCTCCCCCACCAGGGGGAGAGGATAAAGGTTTCACCTGCTCCCGTCCTTCACGATGAGGCGGGCGCGGTGCCAGCCCGGGGGCCCGCCCCCTCGGAGGCGGGCGAGGCGGCAGCCCGGGGGCCCGCCCCCTCGGAGGCGGGCGAGGCGGCAGCCCGGGGGCCCGC
>CAYJUC010000073.1:8485-11511 GCA_964372605.1 uncultured bacterium
GCACGGGCGCCCGGGCTGGCGCCCCGCCCGTGCCCTTCGGCTGGCTCACCTTCTGTTCTGTCCCGGCCCGGCGCCACGCCCGCCTCAGGGCCTTCGGACATCAGGGCGCCCCAGCCCAGCTCTCCTGGTGAGGCCGGCGGAACCCAGAGCGCCGCATAAGAGAAGATGGCGCGGGCGGTATCACCTTCAGCTCCGCCCAGCGGGCGATACGCTACGCCCTGCCAGGCGCGAGGCTGGAGGACCGATTCGAGTGAGGGGGTGGACGCCGGAGCGATGGCGGCCAGCCGGGCCCGTTTACTTCTTCCCAAGCACTCCGTCCTTCAGGGATTTCGCAATCCGGAACTTGACCACCCGCTTGGCAGGAATCTTGAGCGGTTCGCCGGTCTGGGGGTTCCTCCCCATCCGGGCCTTTCGGTTGGCCAGGACGAGCTTGCCGAACCCGGGGATGACGAAGCCGTTCTTGGCTTCCTTCTGGGCAAGCCTCGCGAGGTTATCGAGGAGCCCTGAGACCTGCTTCTTGGGGAGCCCCGACTTCTTCGCCAGGTGGTCGATGGTGGCGGCCTTGGTCATCATCCTTGCCATGCGATTCTCCCTCCTCGTCGATTTCCGTGCACCAGCGCACCGCGCGCGTTACTCTGATCCATCGTTTTTTCTAGCGGGATGGACGAAGCGGAACTCCTCGGCGCCCGTCAGCTTCCGGTACGAGCCGAACCGCGCCTCGGCGTCCTCCACTCGGTCCAGGGGACTCTCTTCCTCCTCCGCCCCGTCGAAGACCTTGAGGAGATCATAAACCGTGCTGCGTTCGGCGGGGACGCGGCCCGCCGAACGGATTATCCGCCTGAGCTCAGCCGGGGGCACGAGCTGGCCGTACGGCGCGCCCGCGGAGGTGGAGATGGACTCGTTGATCAGCGTGCCCCCCAGATCGTTGGCGCCGCACGCCAGGAGGTACTGCGCCAGCTTCGGCCCCTCCTTCACCCAGGAGGACTGGATATTCCTGAACGTGGGGCCGAGCATGAGGCGGGCAAGCGCGTGCATCTTGACCACCTCGGTTCCGGTGGCGCCGGGCCGCACTCCCGGAACGAGCCGCCGGCGGTACATGGGCGCTTCCTGATGAATCAGGCTCAGCGGGACGAACTCGGTGAATCCGCCGGTCTCTTTCTGGATGCTGCGAAGGAGATCCATGTGCCGGATCCAGTGGGCGGGGTTCTCGATGTGGCCGTACATGATGGTGGACGTCGTCCGGATTCCGAGGGCGTGGGCGCTGGTGATGACCAGGATCCACTGGCGCGTGGTGATCCGCCCCTTGGAGATCACGTCCCGGATCTCGTCGTCCAGGATCTCCGCGGAGGTCCCCGGAAGGGTCCCGAGCCCCGCCGCCTTCAGCTCCTTCAGATAGTCCGGGATCGGCAGCCCCGAGCGCGTGGAGCCGTAGAGGATCTCTTCCGGCGAGAAGGCGTGAAGGTGCAGATCCGGGACGGCGCGCTTGATGGCCCGCGTCAGGTCGATGTAGTAACTGCCGGGGAGCTTGGGCGGGAGCCCGGCCTGGATGCACACCTCCGTGGCCCCCATCTCCCAGGCCTCCCGCGCCCGCCTGACGACCTCCTCCACAGGGAGGAGATAGCCCTCTTCTTCGCGATGGTCCCTGCTGAAGGCGCAGAAGGTGCAGTGCTTGATGCAGACGTTGGTGAAGTTGATGTTGCGGTTCACCACGTAGGTGACCGTGTCCCCCACCTGGCGCCGCCGCATCTCATCGGCCGTGAGCGCGAGCGCGTGGAGCTCGCGGCCTTTGGCTTCGGCGAGCCGGATCCCTTCGTCCACGGTCAGCTCGTGACCGTCCAGAACGCGGGCGAAGATGCTCCGGGTCTCCCGGGGAATCCAGTCCAGCGAGGTTACCAGTGTCTCCACAGTTCGAGCTCCTGTCTCACGTAGCCGTCGTTGTCGGTGTAGGCCAGCACCCGGGCGCGGAGCGCCTCTGGCACGAACTCGGGCCGCCCGGCGTATTCGGGATAGACGGCCAGGCGCTCCCGGAGCTCGTAGCCGGCGGCTTCCGTGGCCCGACGGAGTTCCACGATCTCGGGCCACGGCGCTTCGGGATTGATGTGGTCGATGGTGAGGGGGGAGATCCCGCCCCAGTCGTTGAGCCCGGCAGCGATGAGCCGTGGGTAGTAATCATGGGAGAGGTTGGGCGGCGCCTGGAGGTTCATGTCGGGCCCGAGGAGCAGGCGCGCCACCGCCACCGTCCGGAGCATCTCACCCGCGGTCGGCTCTGGGTGGCCGCGCATGGGAATCCCCGGCTTCGCCCGGAAGTTCTGGATGATCACCTCTTGGATGTGCCCGTAGCGCTCGTGCAGCTCCCGGATCGCGAGGAGGGAATCCACGCGCTCGGCGTGGGTCTCGCCGATTCCGATCAGGATCCCCGTGGTGAACAGGATCTGGAGCTTCCCGGCCAGCTCGATGGTGGCGAGCCGCCGGCGCGGGATTTTGTCCGGAGCCCGATCGTGGGCCATTCCCGGGCCCGAGAGCCGCTCGGAACTGGTCTCCAGCATGAGCCCCATCGAGACATTGACCTCTCTCAGGCGCGCCAGGTCCCGCTCTCCCATGATCCCGGGGTTGGCGTGGGGAAGCAGGGGAGAACCCCTGAGCACCAGCAGGCACACGTCCTTGAGATAGCCGAGGGTGGTTCGGTGCCCGCGGCGCTTGAGAAACTCCCGGTGCTCGGGAAAGAGCGCTTCCGGCTTGTCCCCGAGCGAGAAGAGCGCCTCCTTGCAGCCGAGGCGGCCTCCGGCCTGAGCCAGAGCCACCACCTCCTCCTCCGTCATGGTGTGGGCGCCGGGCTCTCCCGGATCCTTCCTGAACGTGCAGTAGCCGCAGTAGTCCCGGCAAAGGGTGGTGAGGGGGACGAAGACCTTTTTTGAGAAACTGATCCGCCTGCCGCGCCCGCGGTCCCGGAGGGAGGACGCCGCGGCCAGGAGGTCGGGGAGCCCCTCGTCGGGGAGCCCGAGGAGCGCGATGGCGTCCTCCCGGCT
>CAYJUC010000073.1:11611-13073 GCA_964372605.1 uncultured bacterium
GGCCGAACCCCAGTGGACCACCCGCTCGGGGGTGATCTTGATGATCAGCCCGGACTCCCGGGGGAGCCGCATGATCCGGTATTGGGGGTACTTGTCGAGCAGCATCTCCGCGGCTCTCGCGAACTCGGCGCCGCCGGTGAGCAGCTCGGCGCGCCCCTGAACGATGACATAACGGAGGCGGCTCCAGTCCTCGTCGTAGTGATCCACGACCAGGCAGACCCGCGGGTTTTCCCGGATGTTCCGAACGCGCTTCAGCCGGTCTCCCGGCTCCCGCTTGGGCTTGGCGTCGATGGCCGAGTAGCAGTGCTGGCCGTCAAAGGCATAGCAGATCGGCACCACCAGCGGGCGCCCCGCCGAGTCCGCGGTCCCGAGCCGGGCGACCCGCGCCGTCTGCAGGAACGTTTCGACAGCCGGGGCCAGCTGGGAAGCCATCAGCGGAGCCGACCGACCTTGGGGCGCACCTCCTCGGCGAAGCGCTCCATGTTGGCCAGGATGCGCTTGGGGTCCGGGGAGGTGAAGTCGAAGACGAAGTGGGTGACGCCGAGGGCCTGGTACTGGCGGATGTCGGCGATGACCTGGTCGGCCGTGCCGTGAAACGACTCGCGGTCTCCGGCCGGAGCCTTCCCTCGCTTGGGCCACACCTCCATCCGGGCGCGGAATGTCAGCGTGATGGCCTTCGGGTCACGTCCTGCCCGCTTGGCCCAGGCGTGGATCTGTTTCACCTTCTCCGCGTACTCGGCCGGATGGAGCAGCCCGGGAGGGCGATGCCCGATGGGATGCCAGCCATCTCCCAGCTCTCCCGCCCGCCGGAGCGCGGCATCCGTGTGGCCGCCGATCCAGACCGGGATGCCGCCCTTCTGAATCGGCTTCGGCAGGCACACGATGTCGCTGACCCGGTAGTATTTCCCCTCGAACCGGATCTGGTCCTTGGTCCAGCACAGGCGCATCAGCCGAAGGTATTCGTCCGTGACCTTTCCGCGCTCCTCGAAGGGCGGGGCGCCGACGGCGACGAACTCCTCCTTCAGCCAGCCGACTCCGGCCCCCAGGATCACTCGTCCGCCGGAGAGGAAATCGAGCGTGGCGAGCATCTTGGCAGTCACCACCGGGTTCCGGTAGGGAATCACCAGCACGCTGGTGCCGAGCCGGATCTTCTTGGTGGCGAGGGCCAGGTGGCTCAGGAGCGTCAGGGGCTCCAGATAATCCTGCTGCACGCGGCCGGGGAACCGCCCGGAGGAGTCGTACGGATAGGCCGAACGGATGGTCGCGGGGAAGACCACATGGTCCGTGACGAAGAGCGAAGAGTAGCGGAGCCGGTCCGCGGCCTGCGCCAGCTTCAGCAGGAGGTCTGGCTTCACCAGAGGGCCACGACCGGGGAGCGAGAGACCGAAGTGCACGCTGAGCCTCCGTGGGTGAGCGACGAGAATATATGGTAGGCCACTCCCCGAGGGTTTGCAACGCCCTC
>CAYJUC010000074.1:0-13052 GCA_964372605.1 uncultured bacterium
AGCGGCCCGGTCTTCGACGCCATGGACATGCAGATCGAGGCGATCGCGTCCATGACGGGGATGAAGGGGATCTTCAAGCTCAAGGCCGCCGACATCTACCGGGTCAAGTCAGTGGAGAAGAACGTCGGCGAGCGGATTCCGCTGTCCCAAATCGACACGCGGCCGGTCGTGGCTTGAGCCGGAAGCGGGTCGCCGTGACTGTTGAGGACGAGGCGGACGTGGACCTTCGTGGACAGATCGCCGAGAACGAAAGGGTCATTGAAAAGCTCAACCAGGAGCTGGCGAAGAAGTCCAATGACGTCCGGATTATTCAGCAGATCTCGTCAGAGATTACCTCGACGCTCGATCTGGACAGCATTCTCGAAATCATCCTTCGCTCCATGGACAAGATCCTGGGCTTTCAGCACGTCATGGTTCTCCTCAAGGACCTGGCGGAAGAGAAGCTTCGAGTGTTTGCCAGCCGGGGTTACGCGGACGCCGGGACCGGAGCCGCGGTGGATTTTGGCGAGGGCGTCATCGGGGTGGTTGCGAAGCGAAAAAAAATCATGCGCGTCGGGAACATCGGCCAGAGCATCAGCTATCTTCTGGCCGTGAGAGCGCAGATGCAGGAGGCGGGCCAGCTGGACGCGGTTCAGGCGCCGGTGAAGCTGCCCGGCCTTCCTGGCGTCGAGAGCCAGCTGGCGATCCCGCTGCTGGTCAAGGACCGGCTGATCGGCGTCCTGGCGGTCGAGAGCTCGAAGCCGAACGCCTTCGACGAGCTGGACGAAGTGCTCCTCAACATTGTGGCGAACCAGGCCGCCACCGCCATCGACAACGCGCGGACCTACCAGATGGTCGAGCGATTGAGCCGGCTCAAGCGTTTCTTCTCGCCTCAGCTCGCCGAAGCGATCGTCACCGGCGGCGCGGACGACCCCCTCAAAACCCACCGCCGGGAGGTCACGGTCGTGTTCCTCGACCTTCGCGGATTCACCGCCTTCGCCGAGACCGCCGAGCCGGAGGAGGTCATGGGCGTTCTGCGGGACTACCACGCGGAGATGGGCAAGCTCATTCTCGAGTACGAGGGCACGCTGGAGCGCTTCACCGGCGACGGCATGATGATCTTCTTCAACGACCCGGTGGTGTTGCCGAACCCGGCCGAGCGCGCCATCCGGATGGCGGTGACCATGCGCGATCGCGTACGGGAGCTGGGCGTCGCGTGGCGCAAGCGCGGCTACGACCTGGCCTTCGGCGTCGGGATCGCCCAGGGGTACGCGACGATCGGCGCGATCGGCTTCGAGGGCCGCTGGGACTACGGCGCCATCGGCACGGTCACCAACCTCGCCGCGCGCCTGTGCGGCGAGGCCAACGGCGGCCAGATCCTCCTGTCATCGCGGGCCGCCGGCGCGGTGTAGGAGCTGATCGAGACCGAGGAGATCGGCCCGCTGGTCCTCAAGGGATTTCTCAAACCGGTCCCTGTCATTAACGTGCTGGGATTGAAGCCCCCCTCACCCTGACCCTCTCCCCCACGGGGGCGAGGGAACCGAAAGGGCTCCCTCTCCCCTCTGGGGGGAGAGGGTTGGGGTGAGGGTGCCCAGTGTGCTAATCCAGTTCCGGTCGCTTCCCGTGGGTCGCGGTGACGACGGTTTTGATGCCGCCGCGGACGTTGAAGTCACCCGCCACTTCCATCCAGCGGGGACGACAGGCGGCCACCAGGTCGTTCAGGATCCGGTTGGTCACGTCCTCGTGGAACGCGCCCTCGTTCCGGTACGACCAGATGTAGAGCTTCAAGGATTTCAGCTCCACCAGCTGCTGGTCCGGGACGTAACGGATCCGGATCGTGGCAAAGTCGGGCTGGCCGGTCCTCGGGCAGATGCAGGTGAACTCGGGGATGGTGAGGGAGACTTCATAGTCCCGATCCGGGTGGGGGTTCGGGACCACCTCGAGCTGTTTTGACGGCTGAGTCGGCATCGCTCCCTCACGCTATCCCACGCGGCCCGACCCGTCAAATCACCGGGCAGGGGCCGGCGCGGGAGCGGTTGCCGGCCAGAGCGCCTGGCGGATCGGCGTCAGCGCCGGGGCAGGCACTCGCTCCAGCACGAGGACCTCGAGCCCGCGCTGCTCCACGAGGAAGCCTTGCGAGCCGTCCTGCCAGCTCCAGACTGTTCCCGGCCTCTTCAACGCCTTTCCGGCGAGAGGCGCGTACTTCTTCTCGAGCAGCCCGGCGTAGGCCTGGGCGAAACTCCCGGCCGCCCCTTCCGCCTCCCACCGGACCCGATAGATCAGCGCGAGCTGCCCCTGGTCATCTTCCCAGAGCTGGTAGCGGTCTCCGCGCCACCCGTCGGCCAGGCTGAGACCGGTCGTTCGATCCAGAAACGTCTCGAGCACCATGCCGAGCCCCCACTCGCCCAGCTCGTCTTCGGTGACGAGTCGCCAGCGTTGGGCCAGAATCACCCGGAGGTCGGGGAACGCGACGGGCAGCGGATCCTCCCGATCCCCGAGGAACTTCTCCGGATGGAGAATCTGGGCCGTGGAGCGGGGTGGATCCCGGTAAAGGTCGCTCATGGCTGCCCACGGATGCAGGAGCCTGAGCTGCTGAACGAACAGTGCCCCCTGCAGGTAAGGGAAAAGCAAAAGCTCCTGCAAGAATTTGGGGGCGCGCGAGAAGACGGGTCCGGAGAGCAGGGCGCCGGTGAGCTGCTGGACGATGGGGGGAAGCGGGACGCGGGTCAGGTCGAGCCCCTGGCGCTGCAGGAGGAGATCAAGACTGAGGGCGGTGGCTTCTCCTTCGATCACGGCCTGGCGGGCCATCAGCTGGTCGCCCTTGCCCGGAGCCGGAGCGAGATACTGATCGAGGGCGGTCTCCCGGTCCTGGAGGGCATGGACCAGCTCGTGGAGGAGCGCGAACTCTCGCTCCTCGGGCGTCAGCCAGTCACCGAGGACCATGATTTTCCCCGCCGGATCGTAGTAGGCGGCCGCCTGCTCCTGGAGCAGGTCGAGGAGGGATCCCTTGAGGTCGAAGCTTGCCGGGATCACTCCCCACGCGACTATGGCTTTTCGCTCGGCCTCCAATCGGGCCGCCGGGTATTTCCGGCTGAGCTCCCGCTCGGCGTGGCGCCGGATCTCGCTCCTCGAGCGGATCCTAACAGGCGGAGGAGCCCCCGGCGCCGAGAGCCCGCGGAGGCTCGCGAGATCGGCGAATAAGCGCCCGGCGACACTCTCGGGCGACGCGGTTCCCGGCTGCTGGGAGGCAGCCCGGGCCGGGAGGGCTCCGATGCTCAGGAGCAGGACGAGGAGCGTGGCGAGACTTCGGCGGATCATGCCGGGCAGCGGTTCAGGCGATAGGCCTGGTCCCAGAAGAGACGTTCGTACAGTTGGTGGTGATCGGCGTCCAACTCGTGTGGGTACAGCGCGATCTTCCGTCCCGCCTCAGCGCTTCGGCGCCGAGCGGATCGCCGCCCAGATCTTCGCGGGAGTCAGGGGCAGGTCGAGGTGCCTGATGCCCAGCGGGGCCAGCGCGTCCATGACCGCGTTGGCGATAGCCGGCGTCGAGCCGATGGTCGCCGACTCGCCGATCCCCTTGACGCCGAGCGCTGTGCGCGGCGAGAGCGTGCGCGTGTGATCGGTCTCGAACGAGGGAAGATCGTCGCTCTTCGGCAGCGCGTACTCCATGAGCGTGGAGGTCAGGAGCTGGCCGTTCTCGTCGAAGGCGGCGCCTTCCCAGAGCGCCTGGCCGATCCCCTGCGCGAGCCCGCCGTGCACCTGGCCCTGGGCCAGGAGCGGATTCACGAGGAGGCCGCTGTCGTCCACGGAGACGTACCGGGAGAGCCGCACGTGTCCGGTCTCCCTATCGACCTCCACGACGGCGACGTGGGCGCCGAACGGAAAGAGTGTGCCCGCGCCTTTGAGATCCTCGCGCGAGGCGAGCTGGTCCTTCGCCGCGGCGGCGACCTGGCGCCAGCTCACGCTCCGGTCGGGAACGCCGCGCACGCAGAAGCTGCCGTCCTCGTGGACGATGTCCTCCGGAGCCGCCTCCAGCAGCGTGGCGGCGATCTGCTTGGCTTTGTCGCGGACCTTGATCGCGTTTCCGAGAGCGTGCATGCCGGCGCGCGCCATGCTCCGGCTGCCGAATGTGCCGACGCCGGACCGGACCTGAGCGGTATCGCCTTGGACAACGGTGACCAGATCCATGGGCACTTGCAGCTCGTCGGCGACGATCTGCGCGTAGACCGTCTCGTGCCCCTGGCCGTGCGACGCGGCGCCGGTCAGCACCGTCACGCGGCCGTCCTCGCCGACCGCGACGTCCGAGACCTCGTCATCCTCCATGCCGCAGATCTCCACGTAGGACGCCACGCCGATCCCGACCAGCCTCCCCTCCTTCCGGGCGGCCTCCTGCTCTTTCCGGAGGGCGGCGTACCCCGCCCTGGCGAGGGCATGGTCCAGCGTGTTGGCGTAGTCGCCGCTGTCGTAGGAGTTCCCCATCGCCGTGGTGTAAGGGAAGCGGTCCGGCGGGATGAAGTTCCGGCGGCGGATCAGGGCCGGGTCCAGTCCGAGCCGGTCGGCGAGCAGGTCCATGGTGCGCTCGATGAAGTAGGCGGCCTCCGGCCTGCCGGCGCCCCGGTACGGCGTCGTCCCCATGGTGTTGGTGAACGGGGCGACGATCTCGACGCGCGCCGCCGGGATGTCGTAGCAGCCGGTGATCATCTGACCGCACAGGACCGGAAGCATGGGCCCCACGTGGAAGAGGCAGAAGCCGAGGTTGCCGATGATCTTCGTGTCCAGCGCGAGGATCCGTCCGTCGGCGTCGGCCGCCACCCGCATCAGACAGCGCATGTCGCGTCCGTGGCCGGTGGACAGGAGGTCTTCGCTTCGCGTGGCGCTCCACTTGACGGCGCGGCCAAACTTCATTGCGAGCAGGGAGACCAGGATGTCTTCGGAGTAGACCGGAACCTTCGCGCCGAATCCGCCGCCGACGCGCCCTGTCATGAGGTGCACCTGGCCAGGCTCAAGCTTGAGCAGCGCCGCGATGGTGTTGCGCATGCGGTGGGGGACCTGCGTGTCGCCCCAGACCGTGAGCTTCCTGGCCTTTGCGTCCCAGACGGCGGAGCACGCCCGCGGCTCCATGGCGACCGGAAGGACCCGCTGGTTCACGAGCTTCGCCTCCAGGACGACGGCGGCCCGTTTGAAGGCGCCGTCCACATCCCCCTGCTCGCGCTTGAGCCGGATCCCCACGTTGTTCCCCGATTCGGGGTAGATCAGCGGGCTCGATGGCAGGAGGGCGGTCTCGGGATCGAGGACCGGAGGGAGCGGCTCGTACTCGACGCGGACGGCCTCGGCGCCGTCGGCCGCCGCGCGCGGGTCTTCGGCGAGCACCACGGCCACCGGCTCGCCGAGGTACCGGGCGCGCCCCTCAGCCAGGACCGTGCGTCCCTGCTTGTTCATCACATCGAACATCTGGGGAGGCAGGGGAGTGTGCATGATGCCGATCTCGGCGTTCAGGTCGCTGCCGGTGAAGACGGCCACGACGCCGGCAACCGCTTTCGCGGCGCTGGTGTCGATCGCCTTGATCTCCGCATGAGCGTGAGGGCTGCGGACCACGGCCACGGCAAGGGGTTTCGGGAGCCGCACATCGGCGACGTACGGGTCGCTGCCGGTGATCAGCTTCGGGTCCTCGAGCCGCTTGATCGGGCTCCCTACATATTTGACGGGCATCGCATGCGCCTCAAAGTCAGATCGTTGAATGTTGGCCGGAAACCGCTTCCGCAAACGGGTCTATGATAGCATGAGGTCCGAATGAAGATCGGGATCGTCGGGTTCCCCGGGAGCGGCAAGACCACTCTCTTCAACCTCCTCACAGGCGCCGCCGTGTCCGGGTTCGAAGCCGGCCGGGCAGAGCTGCATACCGGCGTGGCCCGCGTTCCCGACGACCGGCTGACCCGGCTCTCCGACATCTTCAAGCCGGAGAAGACCGTCTTTGCCGCCTTCGAGGTGGTGGATCTGAAGGGGATCGTCAAGGGGGAGCGCCAGAGGCTCGAGATCAAGGAGTTCAGGGACGCCGACGCCCTCCTCCACGTGGTCCGGGCCTTCCCGGATCCCGCCGGAACCCCGCCGGCCCCCAAGCAAGAGATCGCCGATCTGGAGACCGAGCTGCTCCTGGCCGACCTGGAAGTGGTGGAGCGGCGGCTCGCCAAGCTCGGGGTCTCCCTCAAGCGGAAACGCGTGGACGCCGAGGAGAAGCAGCAGGCGATTCTCCAGCGGCTCAAGGCGAGCCTCGAGGAGGGGACGCCGATCCGCGCGGTGGATCTCTCCGACGACGAAGCCAAGGCGATCCGCGGCTTCACGTTTCTCTCCGAGAAGCCGATCCTCCACTGCCTGAACCTCGCCGAGCCCGACATCGCCAAGGGTGAAGCGCTGGCGGCCGCCTTCGGCATCGAGGAGATCACCCGCCGGCCGGGGACGGTGGTCGGGTGGGTCTCGGCGGTGATCGAGGGGGAAATCGCCCGACTCGAACCCCCCGCCAGGGCCGCGTTCCTCGCCGACCTGGGGCTTCGCGAGCCGGCCATCGTGCGCGTGTTGAAAGAGTGTTACGCGCTGCTCGGCCTCGTCTCGTTCTTCACAGTAGGGGACGACGAGGTCCGCGCCTGGTCGATCCGCGCCGGCACTCGCGCTCAGGATGCCGCCGGGGTCGTCCATTCGGATATGGCTCGCGGGTTCATCCGGGCCGAAGTGGCGGGGTACGACGAGCTGATCGCCGCCAACGGCTCCATGGCGGAGCTGAAGCAGAAAGGCCGGTTGAGGCTCGAGGGGAAAGACTACCCGGTGAAGGACGGCGAGATCTTCCACGTCCGCTTCAACGTCGGAAAAGGGAGCTAGTCCTATCGGCTTCCTCTCCCTCCTGGGAGGGAGAGGATGAAGGTGAGGGTGGGGGAAATGACAGCCGATTGGCGGATGAATCTTCTCCAGGACGACGAGAGTCTCGCGAAGCTCCTCCGCGAGGCGAAGACCATCGCGGTGCTGGGAGCGAAGGCGGACCCGTCGGCCCCGGCGTTTTACGTGCCGGCCTATCTTCACGCTCGCGGCTACCGGATCCTCCCGGTGAACCCGAAGCTCGCGGGACAGCGTCTCTTCGGAATTCCGACCGTGCCGACACTCGCGGATCTGGCCGAACTCCCCGACGTAATCGAGGTCTTCCGGCGTCCCCAGTTCCTTCCGGATCACGCCGGCGAGATTCTGGCCCTCCCGTATTGCCCGCCGGCCGTCTGGTTTCAGCTGGGAATCCGGCACGACGGGGCCGCCGAGCGCCTGGCGCGAGCCGGCATCCGGGTGGTGCAGGACCGCTGCATGATGCCGGAGCACCGGCGGCTCCTCGGCGGGGCGATGCGAGAAGGGAGCGCCGGGCCGTGATAGAGATCGGCGTCAGGCCAGCTGCCAGACGTAGAGCGGCTCGATCTTGCCCTCCTCGATGATCTCCCTGAGGCGCTCCTCGCCGAGCACATAGGAGAATTCCTCGTTTCTGAAGCGCACTCGCGCTTCGGCGTGGCGCCTCATCAACCCCTTCAGCCGCTCTAGATCCTCCTCCGTCAAGGGCATATCACGCAGCTTCGCCAACTGCTCGGGCCCGTGCCTGACCTCGTCTTTCACGACGACCTTCATCATCCGGGCGACGCGCGTCTCGAACTCCCCGCCGTCGAGGCGACTGGCCGTGTAGAAGTACCCGCAGCCACCGCCTTCCAAGAGCCCCTCGTCCAGCACCAGGGAGACCCAGGGCGCGGTCTCGCTGGCCAGCTCGCTCCGGAGCTCCCGGTAGAGCTTTGCCAGCTTCGCGTTTTCCCGGTTGAACGGAACCTCGGGGTTGGGGTCGAAGATGTCGTAGTCTCGTAGCTCGGCCAGAGATGGTTCTCTCCCCATGAGCCATGTCAGGATGTCGAACGAGAGGTTGAAGTGGATGGTTTCGTCCAGGAGCTTCTGCACGTCCTCCTGAAAATCAAGCCGGTCTGTGGTCGTGCCCAGTCCCGGGAGCTTCGCGGCCACGCGATTCCCCAGCTGGAAGACCCGCGAGAGCTCCCGGCCGGTTTGGTGCTTCATGTACACGATGCGCGATTCCCTGGGGCGGGGCTTGCCGAAGTAGGTGGTGACGATCTCCGCCTCTGCCGCCGCACACTTCCCGACCAGTACCGCGATCTCCCGCTCGGCCCGCGCCCCGATCTCTTCAACGATTGACCCGCGACTCATGGCAAACCCTCCTTTCAGCAATGACGGGCACCCGGGCTTCGCCACGCCCGTCCGGGTGCAATCCGAATCTGGGCCGTGGTGGCTCTTGCCGAGGCCCTGGCCATCGCGGCAATTCTCTGAACGCTGACCGCTCGGCTCACGGAAGACGGCCCCAGGCGAGCCAGTGGCGTTCGCTGATGATGCGACAGTCCAGGTGGGGGAGCGAGGCGGCGAGCTGGGCATGCACCTCGTCCACGGTGAAGGCGGCTAGGAGCGAGTTGAAGAAATCCTGCTTCAGGACCGGATCCTCGTCCGCCGAGGCCGCCTCCACGATCTGGCGGGCCCGCTCTGGAGAGTCGGGGCGGAAGAGGTCCATCACGAAGAGCGCGGCCCCTGGCCGGCCCACTCGCGCCAACTCCCTCCAGAGGCTATCGGGGTCGCTCAGATGGTGAAGCAGGCTGTTGGATATGACCGCATCGGAGGTATGGGAGCGCACGGGGAGGGGAGGGATGCGCGTCCGGAGCAGCTCGATCCGGCTGGCGAGCCTGGCCTGAGCCACGGCGTTCCGGGCGTGGGCGAGCATCGCCGCTGAACCATCCACCGCGATGATGCGGACGCCCGCCAGCGCGCGCGCCAGCCGGATCGGGATGTCCGCGGGGCCGCAGCCCAGATCGATGACGGTTCCCCGGGTCAGTTCCGGGAAGGTGGCGCGAAAGCGGTCCACGAACCCCTGGTTCACTTCGGCGAAATCAGCGCGGGCGTATGCCAGCGCCTGCGCCGGGTCTTCCATCAGCTCTGGCTCGAGGATTCGCTCCATCAGAGGAGCATCCTGACCGTCCCGCCGAGCGCCTTGACCAGGGCGACCACGTTTTCGTCAGTTACCCCGACGGGGAGCACGCACCCCGCGCCGACGATGACGCCGATCCCGTCGGTCTGCTCCACAGCGTCTTTAGCCTCCACCCCCACCTCTTCCGGCGTGCCGTCCCTGAGGGTGGCCCACTGGTTCACCCCGCCGATCACCGCCCCCTCGACCATTGCCTTCCCCTCTGCGAGGGACGGCCCTGCCACGCGGTCGTCCCAGTTCCAGGCGTGCCCGGGCAGGCGCGCGAGCCGGTCGAACGGGAGCTCGTCGCCGTGGCAGTGGATGATGACAAGGTGCGCCCGCTCCATCACGGATTCGAGCAGCCGGCGGTCGTAGGGCTCGCCGAACTCCGCGTACTCTTCCTCGGTGTGGAACCGGCGGCTGGCGGACTGGATCGCGTAAAAGACCCCGGCGGCCCCTTCATCGACGCAGAGGTTGGCGAAGCGGATCAGCGTATCGGTGATCGCCTCCAGCGCCTCGACCACCGCCTCCGGCCGCTCCCGCAGGTCCTGGTTCAGCCGGTCGCCGGAGAGCTTCCGCGCCAGGGTCAGCGGGCTGAAGAGCGTGGGGACCACCGGCCCATCCGCCCGTCTGTCCACGATGACCCGGATGAGGGTCTCGACCTCCCGGCCGTAGGCGCTCGACACGATATCCAGCGGTTTGATCTTCTTCCAATCGGCCGCCGTGTTGACGGCGTGGCTCGCGCAGGGCCGGTTTCCGCCGGGCATGACGGTGTCTGACTCGACGCACCCCCAGTCCTCCACGGCGTAGCCGGCCGCCGGGGTCAGCTTGAGGAAGTCGGAGCCGTAGCGTTGGTGAAACCTGAGGGTCGCCTGCGCCAGCCCCGCGGGTGAGCGGTCCACCTCGGGGAAGTGGCGCCAGAGCGCGTAGGGAGTCCGGTCCACCGGCTCCCGGTTGATCGCCGCTTTGATGCGCTCAAACTTGTTCATCGCCGGCGCGGGGAAAGTTCATGGCCTCGACGAAGATCTCCTGGAAGTCGGGGTGGGCCGCCAGCGAGATGTGCTCGATCCGCCGGGCGATCTCCTCGGCGCGCTGCCGCTCGGCTTCAGAGACGAGGCAAAGCTGTGCACCTAGGGAGGCGGCGTTCCCCACGTAGCGGATCCGCTCCACCGGGAGCGGCGGGATCAGCCCGATTCGAAGCGCGCTCCGGATCGAGACGTAGTTGCCGAAGCCGCCGGCCAGCATCAGCTCTTCCACCCGGTCCAGAGGAATCCCGGCAACGTGCAAAAGCATGCGGACCGATCCGGCGATGGCGCCCTTGCAGAGCTGGACCTGCCGGATGTCATCCTGGGTCAGGACGATCTCCTGGGAGGCGCCGGCCTCGCCGGGCCTGGCCAGGATGAAGATCCGCTCCTCGCCGCGCAGCATCACCCGCTCCCGGAGCTTCGGCGGGAGCGAAGCCCGCTCCTCGACGCGGATCAAGCCGGTCCAATCCAGGACTCCGGCGTCGAGCATGAAGGCCACGGCGTCGATGAGCCCGGAGCCGCAGATCCCCAGGGCCGGGGTCTCGCCGATGGTGTGGAGCCGCACGTCGTCGTCGATGGCCACCCGGTCGATCGCGCCCAGGGCTCCGCGCATCCCGTGCCTGATCTGGGCCCCCTCGAGCGCCGGCCCGGCCGGAGCGGAGCAGGCCCAGAGACGATCCCTGGAGCCGAGGATCGCCTCGCCGTTGGTGCCGATGTCCACCGCGATCCGGATCTCCGGGCTCTCGTAGATCCGGGTGGCCAGGGCCACGGCCACCGCGTCGGCCCCCACGAACCCGGCCACGATCGGGAGGAAACAAACGCGCGCCTCCGGATTCACCCTGAGAGGAAGCTCGCGGGCCTGGGTAACCAGCGGGTGCCGCATCACGGCGGCGTAGGGGGCGAGCCCCAGGTAGGAGGGGTCGATTCCCAGGGCGATGTGGTGCATGCAGGTGTTGCCCACCACCACCACCTTGTAGATCCATTTGGCGAGGACGCCGGAGTCCTTGACGATCTGCTCGACGTGCTGGTTCAGGAGCCCGATGATCCGCGACTGGAGCTGTCTCAGATTGGCGGGGTTCCCCTGGCAGAAGGCGATGCGCGACATCAGGTCGCCGCCGAAGGCCGCCTGCGGGTTGAGGCTCGAGACCGAGGCGAGCTGCTCGCCGGATTGGAGCTCGAGGAGCGTGGTGACGACGCTGGTGGTCCCGATATCGATGGCGAGGCCGAACCTGAGGAGCGCGGTGTCGCCCTTCTCCACGGCGAGCACCCGGCGGCCGAAGCTGGCCACCGTCACTTCGCCCTCGGCGTCGCGAAGGATCGAGGGGAGGCCCTTCAGCGCTTCCATCGGCACGTCGTCGGACGACCGGCCGATGGCCGCGAGCAGTCCCTCAAGGTCCGAGGTCTGGTGGTGCTCCTCCCGCGGCAGCGAGACTTTCACCACCTGCTTGGTCACGCCCGAATCGATCGTCACCCTGCCCACCGCCCGGATGTCCCGGTCCGCGCCGAGGATCTGGAACGCCCGCTCATCCAGGGGAGGCGCGACCTGCACGCTGATGGGCTCGGTGAGCCGGCACTGGCAGGAGAGCCGGTATCCCTCCCGGACGAGGTCGTCGCCGAGCTGGAGCTGGTCCATGATCGTGGGGGGCGGGATCGTCCCCCGGACGAACTTCACCCGGCAGGAGGTGCAGCGCCCGCGCCCCCCGCAGGTGGCGGTGATATCCATCCCTCCCGACTGCGCCGCCTTGAGGATCGTCGTACCGGGGAGGGCGTGAAGGGTTTTGTGCTCCGGCTCGATGATGAGGGGAACGGTCGCCGACGCCACGGGTTCGACTCTATCACGGCTTGAGGAGGCGCCGCAGCACCTTCCCCACCGACTCCTCCATGATCTCCTGGCTTGTCCGCCGGGTCGCTCGCCTTCGCTCGCAGTCGGCCACCAGATCGGTGGCCTGGAGCTCGGGGCCGGGCGGCTCCACCAGGAGCCGGGCGCCGGCGCGCAGGCGGTGAAGCTCGAGCCCCGCTGTCGCCACGGTGGTGAGCGCTACGAACGGGCGTCCGGCCTCGCGGCAGTGGACCAGCTCGCGGCGGTAGAACCGCACGTCAACGATCACCACGTAATCGGCATTCACGGTCTCGCCCCGGGAGCGAGCCTGGGCCCGGTCGATCCCCTCCAGCGGCTCCTGGCTCCCCCGGGATGAGCGGTTGGCGACGAGCGAGATGTCCACCGGCAGAATTCCTTCGGCGTTCAGGCCTTCCAGGAGCGCGGCCTCGTAGGCTTCGGGGAGCGCGGCCCGCTCCTGAGCGGAAAACTCACCTTCCCCGAAGGCCCCGGTCCGGTCCAGCGAGACCCGCAGCAGAATGGCCGGGCGTCGGATCTGGGACGGGCGGAAGCCCGGATCGCGGAACGCGACGGGACCGGGGGAGACGCAGCCTTGAGCCAGCGTCAGGGCGAGCAGGAGCGTCGCAAGAACACGCACGGCTCGCGCATTCTATCTCCCGCCTCGCTCGCGCGCAACCGGCGCTGGCCTTGTCCGGAGCCACGGCAAGACTGATTGCTTTGGCTTGCGCGTTCCTCCATTCTCTGCGATGATGGATATATGGTACGGGTTGCGCGGTTTCTGCTTCTGGTCTTGCTCCTCTCGGGTGGGATCGTCACCTCTGCGGCTGCGCAGGATCAGTTGAAGATCATCGCGCCGCCTCCCCCTCCGCCTGAGAAAGCGCCGCCTGAGTTCGTGATTCCGGGGCAGCCCGCCGAGCTGACCCGACCCCGCGAGCAGGACTTCTATCCGGACCGGATCCGATCCCGCCACGACCCGGCCTTCATCGCGCCATTCACCGCGACCATCCCCACGGGTCCAAGAACCGGGGTCCGCGTCGGTCTCTCCGGATGGACCGCTCCGGCCGTCCCCGGCGAAAACGTGCTCCGGCGTGAAGCGGGTGGCGCGCTGGCCTTCGGCTTGAGCTTCGCGTGGGATGTGGATCTCAAAAAAGAAGAGCAGCCAGGGAAGCAGGTCCAGCCC
>CAYJUC010000075.1:0-8195 GCA_964372605.1 uncultured bacterium
GGCGCGGTGAACTTCGTCGGGCGGAGCGTCAGGCGGAAGGAAGATCCGCGGCTCCTCGCCGGGCGGGGCCGGTACGTGGCGGACCTCGGCCGGCCCCATATGGCGAGCGCGGTGATTCTGCGAAGCCCGCACGCCCATGCCCTGATCCGGCGCATCGATACGCGCCGGGCGAAGTCCCTTCCCGGCGTCCTCGACTGCTTCGCGGCCCCGGACCTCCCGGGTCCGGTGAATCCCATCCCCTTACGGCGCGGCTCTCGACCGGCTCTCCTGCCGTATCTGCAGCGCCCCTTCACGGGTGATCGGGTCCGATACGTGGGCGAGCCCGTCGCGGTGGTCGTCGCGAACGATCGGTACGTGGCGGAGGACGCGCGGGAGCTGATCGACGTGGAGTACGAGCCGCTCCCGGCCGTGATCCGGCTCGAGCAAGCGATGGCGCCGGGTTCGGCCGCCATCTATCCCGAGGGGAACGTGGCCGACTCCTGGACCCTGAACACCGGCGATGTCGAGGGGGTGTTCGGCCGGGCTGCGTACGTGCTCCGCCGCCAGTTCGCGATCCAGCGACAGACGGGGGTGCCGATGGAGACGCGTGGCCTCATCGCCGACTACGATGATGGTCGTGGCGTCGTGACGGTCTGGGGCCCGACGAAGATTCCGTACTTCAACCGCCAAATACTCGCCGGCATGCTCTCGATCGACGAGGATCGAATCCATTTCGTCGAGCCCGATGTCGGCGGCGGCTTCGGCGTGCGCGGCGAGTTTTATCCTGAGGATTTTCTCATCCCCTACCTCGCCATGCGTCTCGGCCGCCCGGTGCGGTGGATCGAGGACCGTCAGGAGCATTTCGTGTCTGTCACGCATTCCCGGGAGCAGCAGTGGGAGGTGGCGCTCGCCGTGGACCGGGACGGACGGTTTCTCGGCCTGGACGCCACGCTGGTCAACGACATGGGCGCCTACCTCCACGTCACCACGGTCCCGACGCTTGCTGCCGCGCATCTCCCCGGCCCCTATCGGATCCCCGCCTACCGGTGCCGCGTCTTTTGCGTCATGACCAACAAGGCGCCAACCGCCACCCTGCGCGGGCCGGGGCTCTACGAATCGAACTTCGTCCGGGAGCGGGCCATCGACATCGCCGCCGCGGAGCTCGGGATGGATCCGGTCGAGCTGCGACAGCTCAACCTGATCCGGCCGGCAGAGATGCCGTACAGCGTCGGGACCGACAAGAACGGCACGCCCACGGTGTACGACACCGGCGATTTTCCCTCCGTCCTCCGGCGCTCCCTCGAGAGCGTCGGATGGGAGCGCCTCGTGGAAGCGAGCCGGAAGGAAAACGCGGCGGGTTCCGACGTCCGCGTGGGGGTCGGCCTCGCCTGCATCGTGGAGCCGTCGGGGTGGGGCCCCCTCGAGAGCGCCAAGGTCCAGGTGACGCCGGCCGGGAAGGTCCGCGTCCAGACGGGCGCCACCTCGCAGGGGCAGGGACAGGAGACGACGCTGGCCCAGGTCTGCGCCGAAATTCTTCAGGTTCCTCTCGCCGAGATCACCGTCGGCCACGGCGACACCGTCCTCATGCCCTACGGCCAGGGGACGCATGCCAGCCGATCCGCCGTGATGGCCGGGAGCGCGGTCCATCACGCGTCGCTCAAGCTCAAGGAGAAGATCCTCCGGGTGGCGGCGGCCCGTCTCGAAGTCAGCCCCGTTGATCTGACGCTCGCAGGTGGCCGCGTCTCGGTGGTTGGGATGCCGGACCGCGGTTACTCGCTCAAGGAGGTGGCGGCGCTCTGCGTGTCGCCCTCTGCGGCCCCGGATGGTGAGGCCCTCGAAGCGCTCCACTACCACACCACGACCCACGACACCTCCGCGTTCGCCGTCCATATTGCCGTCGTGGCGGTTGACGTGGAAACCGGGTGTGTCCAACCTCGGCTCTACGCCCTGGTCGCCGACGTGGGGCGGGCCATCAACCCCATGATCGTTGAAGGACAGCTGGTCGGCGGAGCGGTCCAGGGCCTCGGCGGCGCGCTGCTGGAGGAGCTGGTCTACGACGAATCAGGCCAGCTCCTGACGACGAGCCTGATGGATTACCTCCTTCCGAGCGCGGCGGAGGCTCCGGCGGTCAGCGTGACGATCCTCCAGGAGGCCGTCTCGCCGTCGAACCCGCTTGGCGTCAAGGGAGTGGGCGAGCTGGGGACTTCCGGCGCCGGCGCCGCGCTCGCGAACGCCGTGGCGAACGCGCTGGGCCCGGCAGTGGAGATCACCCGATTGCCGTTGAGCCCCGACCGTCTTCACGCGCTGCTCGCGACCGCGCGGTGCGGAGCGCCGGCATGAGTGGAGCGCTTGAGGGCGTTCGGGTCCTCGACCTCTCCCAGCTCATGGCCGGGCCGCTCGCCACCCTGCTGCTCGGCGACATGGGCGCCGACGTCATCAAGATTGAACCCCCGGACGGGGACGCCATGCGCTCCACGGCGGAAACCTTCATCAACGGGGAGAACAGCTTCTTCCTCAGCCTGAACCGGAACAAGCGGAGCGTGGTCCTGGATCTGAAGCGCGAGGCCGGCCACCAGGCCTTCCTGCGGCTGGCTGAGACCGCCGACGTGGTCCTGGAGAATTTCAGGCCGGGCGCCGTGGCCCGGCTGGGGGTCGATTACGACGCGGTCCGGCGGGTGAACCCAAGGATCGTTTACTGTTCGGTCTCCGGCTTCGGCCAGCAGGGGCGCAACCGGAACCGGCCGGCGGTGGATCCGATCATTCAGGCCGAGTCCGGCCTCATGAGCCTCACCGGCACTCCCGAGAGCGGCCCTCTCAGGACCGGCATGCCCATCGCCGACTTCGTGGCGCCCGTCTTCGCGGCCCTGGCCATCGTCTCCGCCCTCTTCGCTCGCGAGGCCACAGGCGTCGGCCAGAAGATCGAGCTCAGCATGCTCGACAGTTCCATTTTTTCCATGATCCCGCGGGAGGGGTACTTCTTCATCGGCGGGCAGGACCCTCCGCGCCTGGGCAACGAACATTTCCAGGTCGTTCCCACCAACGTCTATCCGACCAGCGATGGCCGCCTGATCAAGATCGTCGCCCACGTCGAAAAGTTCTGGCAGCTTCTGGTCCTGGCGCTGGGTGACGAGGGCCTGGCGGAGGATCCGCGCTTTCGAACCAACGCCGACAGGCTGAAGCACCGGGAGGAAGTGGACCGCCGGCTCCGCGCGATCTTCAGCCAGCGGACCCTCTCGGAGTGGACCGCCAGGCTCAGCGAGCACGGGGTGCTCTTCGCCGCGGTGCGTGAAATGTCGGAAGTCCTGACGGACCCCGAACTGCTCGCCGACGAGATGGTGGTGGAGCTGGACCATCCCGTGGCCGGCCGGATCAAGCTCCTGGGGAACCCGATGAAATTTGCGGGGACGCCTGTCGGGTTTCGCCGACCTCCACCGCTCCTGGGCCAGCACACCCGGGAGGTCCTGCGGGAGGCGGGGTACACGGACGCCGAGGTGGATCGACTCCACGCCGAGGGCGCCATCCACCTCCACGAGGGCGGCGAGAGGTGAATCCTCGGGCGCGGCGGAGGCCGGGAAGGTCCTGATGCGCCGGGAGGGAAAGGGGAGGGCCGCATGGCTTTGCGGGATCAGCTGTTTGATTTGAGCGGCAAGGTGGCGCTCGTGACCGGCGCCGGAAGCGGCCTGGGGCGCGCATTCGCGCACGGGCTGGGAGCATTCGGCGCGCGAGTGATCTGCGCCGATCGTAACGAGCTTTGGGCCCAGGAGACAGCGAACCTCCTGACCGAATCAGGGGCGCAGGCCGAACCCGTGGGCGTGGACGTGACCGATCCCGATTTGGTGGCGAGCATGGCCGCAAAGCTCGCGGCCTCACCCGGGCGGGTGGATATCCTCATCAACAACGCGGGGATCGCGACGAAGCCGGCGCTGGTGCACGAGATGCCCGTTGAGGACTGGGACCGCCTGATGGCCGTGAACCTCCGAGGCGTCTTTTTGTGCACGCGCGCCATCCTCCCGATCATGCTCGCCCACGCCAGCGGCTCGATCATCAATGTCGCGTCGATCCTGGGCCTCGTCGGCTTCTTCCAGGCGTCGCCCGGGGCGGGCGCGAACTATGCGGCGTCCAAGGCCGGCGTCATCGGCTTTACCAGGCAGGTCGCGGTGGAGTACGCCGGTCGAGGGATTCGCGCAAACGCCATCGCTCCTGGGTGGCACGGCGGGACGCGCCTGGGCGACGAGCGCCGGGCGACAGCGTCGCCAGAGACCCTCCGGCTGTTCGAGGAGGCCATCGTCCGCGGCACGCCCCTCGGGCGCCGGGGGAAACCAGAGGAGCTGCAGGGCCTGGTGGTCTATCTGGCCAGCGATGCCTCGGGCTACGTCACGGGCCAGGTGTTCGTGCACGACGGCGGATGGGTGGCATGGTGACAACGCGCTCGCTCTTTCGCTGATCGGGCCGCAAGCCGTGACGGGCGGGCGCGGCGAAGCCCGGGTGCCCGCCCGTGCTCAAAAAGGAGGCCAGGCATGAAGGCGATCGCGAAGACCGGGCCGGAACCAGGTGTCGAGCTGGTGGATCTCCCTGAGCCCCGGGTCGGGCCCGGAGAACTGCTGATTGAGGTGAAGGCGTGCGGCATCTGCGGCTCCGACCTCCATTTCTACCTCTCCGAGCTGGGCGCGGAGAAACGGATCCCCTCGTTCCCCATGGCGCTGGGTCATGAGCCGGCCGGCGTGGTGCTGGAGGTCGGCGCCGAGGTGGAAGGGATTCACCCGGGCGACCACGTGGCGTGTGACCCTCACGGCGCCTGCGGCCGCTGCCGGGCCTGCCGACAGGGTCAGCTTGATCTCTGCGACAAGGTCCCCGTCATCGGAGTGCAGCGCCACGGCGCTCTAGCCCCCTACCTGTCAGTTCCGGCTCCCTGCGTCCATCCTGTCCCCATGAGTCTCGACTTCACTCAGGTCGCGCTTCTGGAGCCGTTGAGCGTAGGCGTCCACGCCGTGGCGATCTCTTCGCTGAAAGCCGGAGACGAGGTTGTCGTACTCGGTCCGGGCCCCATCGGGCTCATGACGGCGCTCGCCGCGCGCGCCGCCGGCGCCTCGACGGTGGTGGTGACCGGGCTCGGCGTGGATGCAGGACGACTGGAGCTGGCGCGGCGCCTGGGGTTTGTCGCTGTCAACGTCGAGGGAGAGCGACCCCACGAGACCGTGCTCGAAGTGACCGGCGGGCGGAGCGCCGCCGTGGTCTTCGACGCCACGGGCGCCGTCTCAGACGTGCACCGGTTTGCGCGGAAGGGGGGCGAGTTGGTGCTGATCGGCTGGCCAAACCGATCTCTCCCCCAGGAGGCGCTGATCCAGCTCTTCTTCAAGGGGATCACGATCAGGCCGGTCCGGGCCCGGCCGCCGGCCATCTGGCCTCGTGTCATCAACCTGGTGACGAGTGGGATGATCGACCCGCGGCCGCTGATCACCCACGAGCTGTCGCTGGCCGACGGGATCCGCGGCTTTGAGCTGCTGGTGAAGCGGGAAGCGATGAAGGTGCAAGTGGTTCCGTGAACCTCGAGGCGCGGGTGGCGGAGCTCGAGCGTCGGCTCGCGACGCTGGAGGCGGTGGAAGGGGTCAGGAATACCCTCTGCCTCTACGCCCGGGCCCTGGACGAGCGCCGGCGGGAGCTGCTCGAGAAGATCTTCGCCGACGACTGCCACCTCAAGACGATCCCGTGGGGCGCTGACACGCGGGGAAAGGACCGCATCCTGCTCGGCTTCGAGCGCTACTGGGCCCGCTTTCAGAACCCCCGCCGGTACTACGCCAACGAGGCGATCACGGTGGACGGCGGGACGGCGACGGCGTTTGCCTACTGGTTCGTCACCCAGGAGGACGGCGACCAATCCGTGATCGGCTGGGGGAGCTACGACTGGGGGTTTCGCCTGGAAAGCGGCCTCTGGAAGGTGACGGAGCTGATCATCCATGTGCTGGCCATGACCACGCTGGAGCGGGGCTGGGCCATCCCAGACAAGATCATGATGCCGTGGCCGCAGCGGCGCGCTGACTGATGAGGGAGAGATGGCGGGACGGTTCGATGGCAGAGTCGCGCTGATCACGGGCGCGGCGTCGGGCATTGGGGCGGCCACCGCCCGGCGCTTTGCCGGCGAAGGGGCGCGCGTCGTCATCGCAGACATCAACGAGGCCGGGGCCAAGCAAGTGGCCGAGAAGATCGGCCCCGCGGCCATCGCGGTCCGCGCCGACGTGTCGGATCCGCGGGACGTCGAGGCGATGATCGGACGGGCGCGAGAGGCGTTCGGCCGCCTCGACATCCTCCACAACAACGCGACGCTGATGGAAGTGGGGCCCATCGCCCAGCTCACCCTCGAGGGCTGGAACCGCACCCTGGCGGTGAACCTCACCGGCGCGTTCCTCGGGATGAAGCATGCGCTGCCCGTGATGCGCGAGCAGGGCGGCGGCGCCATCGTCAACACGGCCTCCATCTCGGGCCTGGCCGGCGACTTCGGGCTCGCCGCCTACAACGCGGCGAAGGCCGGTCTGGTGAACCTCACCCGCACCGCGGCCCTCGAGTTCGCGCGCTACCGGATCCGGGTGAACTGCGTCTGCCCGGGCGCCATCGACACGCCGCTCCTGGGGTCGCTGCTCGGCACCAACGAGCCGGTGCCGCACTGGATCCTGGCCTCCGGCGCCGCCGGGCGTTCGGCGCCGAGCGCCGAGGAGCGCCGCCGCTACCGCGAGCGGCTGGAGAAGGCGCACCCACTCGGCCGCCTGGGCAGTCCCGACGAGATCGCCGCCGTGGCCTGCTTCCTCGCCTCCGACGACGCCGCGTTCATCACCGGCGCCGCCATCGTCGTGGACGGGGGAATGATGGCCTCCACCGGCCTTCCGAATCCGCGCGACCCCCTCACCCCTCCCTCTCCCCCCCGAGGGGGAGAGGATTAAGGTGAGGGGGGCGAGGCCATGACCTCGTTTCCCGGTTACTCGCTTCCAGAGGAGCTGGCGCTCCTGCGAGAGCAGGTCCGCCGCTTCGTGCGGGAGGAGATCATTCCGGTGGAGCAGCGGAGTGATCCCGACGCCGCCGAGATTCCGGAGGAGGATCACCGCCGGCTTCAGGCCAAGACCAAGGCGGCGGGCCTCTGGTGCCTGGGCGCCCCGGAGGAGTACGGCGGCGGGGGGCTCGATACCTTCAGCATGTGCGTGCTGCTCGAGGAGATTTCGCAGCACCGCATGGGCCTCTACAACCCGGGCTGCGGCGTGTTCGGCCGCTACCCGCCGCCCGTCATTTACGGCGGGACAAGGGAGCAGATCGAGAAGTACGCACTGCCGGCGCTGCGCGAGGGGTACCACACCTTCTTCGCCATCACCGAAGCGGGCGGGGGGTCGGACCCGGCCGGGGCCATCCAGAGCCGCGGCGTGAAGCGCGGCGATCACTGGATCCTGAACGGAGCCAAGATGTTCATCTCCCACGCCCACGAGGCCGAGTGGGGCGTGGTGTTCGTGCGCACAGATAGGACGAAGGGGCGGGCCGGGATCAGCTGCTTCATCATCGACAAGGGCACGCCCGGATTCACCGCCCGGCCGATCCGCACCATCCGGACCGTGGCCGTCCCGAGCGAGGTGGTCATGGAGAAGTGCAAAGTCCCATCCCAGAACCTGCTCGGCGAGGAAGGCCGGGGGCTCGACCTCTGCCTCGGCATGCTCACCCGCTTGCGCTTCCCCTACTCCGCGTGCAACCTCGGCGTGGCGGTGGCGGCGCACCGGATGGCCATCGGCCACGCCAGAGAGCGGCAGACCTTCGGCGCGCCGCTCAGCCAGCGCCAGGCGATCCAGTGGATGCTGGCCGACGCCGAGGTGGAGCTGCGCGCGGCGCGCTGGCTGATCTGGGACGGGGCGTGGAAGGCCGACCGCGGCGAGGATGCGCGGGTCGAGGCCTCTATCGCCAAGCTCTATTCCAGCGAGGTCCTGGCCCGGGTCGTGGACAGCGCTGTGCAGATCCACGGCGGCTACGGCGTGTCCAAAGAGTTTCCGCTGGAGCGCTGGTACCGCGAGGCGCGCGTGCGCCGCATCGGCGAGGGGCCCTCGGAGGTCCACCGCATGGTGATCGCCCGGTCGCTGTTCCGTTGAGCACGGGCGGGCACCCGGGCTGGCGCCACGCCCGCCAAGTTGAGCATGGGCGGGCACCCGGGCTGGCGCCACGCCCGCCAAGTTGAGCATGGGCGGGCACCC
>CAYJUC010000075.1:8295-13043 GCA_964372605.1 uncultured bacterium
GGGCTGGCGCCACGCCCGCCCACAGAGGTTGCCCCTCACCCTCCCCTCTCCCCCTCGGGGGAGAGGATAAAGGTGAGGGGGGCCGGATCGGGCCTAATGGAAAGGGACCATGCGCATTGGAGGTGGTGAATGGGCGGCCTTGAGATCCGGTTCCTGGGGTCCGGGGACGCGTTTGGAAGCGGGGGCAGGTTCCAGACATGCATCTTTGTGCGGTCGGCGGACGGCCGATTCCTGATCGACTGCGGGGCTTCGTCCCTGATCGCGATGCGGCGGTTTGGCGTGGACCCGCTGGAGATCGACGCCATTCTCCTTTCCCATCTCCACGGCGACCACTTCGGCGGGCTCCCCTTCCTCATCCTGGACGCCCAGTTCAGGCGCCGGACCCGTCCCCTCGTCATCGCCGGGCCGCCGGGCGTCGAGGCCAGGGTCTGCGCCGCCATGGAGGTGCTCTTCCCGGGCTCCTCGCGCGTGGGGCGCAAGTTCTCGACGCCATTCGTGGAGCTGAGCGATCGAGCCGAGGCCGATCTCCGGCCGTGTGCGGTGACACCGTTCGGCGTCGTACACCCGAGCGGCGCTCCGCCCTTCGCCCTGCGCGTGGCGTGCGGGGGCAAAGTCATCGGCTACTCGGGGGACACCGAGTGGGCCGAAGCGCTGATCGAGGCGGCCCACCTGGCCGATCTCTTCATCTGCGAGGCCTATCACTTCGACAAGCCGATCAAGTACCATCTCAACTACCGGACACTCATGGAGCACCGGCAGGAGCTCCGGTGCCGCAGGCTCATCCTCACGCACATGAGCGAGGAGATGCTCGGGCGGCTTGAGGGGCTCGACGCGGAGTGGGCCGAGGACGGGAAGGCCATCTTCCTATGAAGCCGCACCGGCACCTTCCTCAGATAGTATGCGAATGCCCAACAGGGTGAGTTGCTGGATATACAAAATCTAATGCCGTATAGTAGGCACGGCAGTGTCGCGGCGACAAGGCAGACGGCCTTTTCCAGAACTTGAACGGGGAGCCAAAGCCTCAAGAGGAGGCCAACGTGCACTTCAAGCGCATTACGGTGAGTCCGAGCCAGATGGGGGGCGTACCGTGCATCCGCGGCTTGCGGATTCCTGTTTCCACCGTCGTCGGGATGGTCGCTGACGGAATCACCGAGGACGAAATCCTCAAGGCCTACCCCGACCTGGAGCGAGAAGACATCCGCGAAGCGCTGCGCTACGCGGCTGAGGCTGTCCGCGAGCGCGAAATTCCCCTCATCACGGGTCGGTGAGATTCCTCATCGACAACGCGCTGTCTCCCGCTGTCGCGGCTGGTTTGCGCCAGGCCGGACACGAGGCCGTTCACGTGCGCGAGTACGGGATGCAAGCTGCCGATGATGAGGAGATCTTCGACTGCGCGGCACGCGAAGGGCGAGTGCTTGTCTCCGCGGATACCGACTTCGGGACGCTCCTTGCGTTGCGGCATGACGTTTCGCCATCAGTGATTCTGTTCCGGCGTGCGACAGGACGGGCGCCGGAGCGCCAGGTTACACTTCTCCTCGAAAACCTGCCGAACATTGCTGATCAACTGGAAGCGGGCGGCGTCGTCGTATTTGAGGATACACGGATCCGCATTCGGCCTCTACCGATCGGTGAAGCACCAGGGGAGAGATGACAAAGCGGTATGCATCTGAGTAATGCCGGCGGAAGATCCTTGGGACGGCTCTAAGCGGAGGGAATCATGCGCATCGGATTTATCGGATTGGGGAATATGGGCGGGCCGATGGCCTTGAACCTGATGAAGGCCGGGCATGCGCTGGTCGTGCACGACGTGAGGTCCGAGGCGGCGAAGCCGCACCTGGAGAAGGGCGCCAGGTGGGCGGAGACGCCTCGCGCCACGGCGCAGGGCGCGGAGCTGATCCTGACCTCCCTCCCGGGCCCCAAGGAGGTGGAGGCCGTGGCGCTCGGGGAAGACGGGATCCTCAGCGGCGCGGAAAAAGGAGCGATCTACGCCGATCTCTCGACCAGCTCCCCCAGCCTGATCCGCCTCATCCACGGCGTCTTCAAGGAGCGGGGGATCCACGTCCTGGACGCGCCGGTGAGCGGCGGGGTCTGGGGCGCCCAGCGCGGTACTCTCCAGATCATGGTCGGCGGTGACGAGGCCCTCTACCGGCAGGTCAAGCCCGTGCTCGGAGCCATGGGCGACAAGGTAGGCTACATGGGCGAGATCGGCTGCGGGACCATCGCGAAGCTGGTGCACAACCTGATCGGCATCTGCACCCGCATCGTGGTCGCGGAGGGGTTCACACTCGGCGTCAAGGCCGGCGTCCGCCCCGAGGCGCTCCTGGAGGCAGTGAAGGGCGGGGCGTTCGGCCAGGGGCTCCTCCTCACCCAGGTCCTCCCGGAGATTGTTTTCAAGGGAGACTTCGACACGGTCCGCTTCGCGCTCAAGCTGGCCCGGAAGGACCTCGGCCTGGCCACCGAGCTGGCCCGCGAGTGCAACGTCCCCATGGCGATGGCGGCGCTCGCCGAGCAGGAGATGATCGAGGCGATTGGACGGGGGTGGGGAGACAAGGACTACGCCGCGCCGTTCATGCTTCAGGAGGAGCGCGCCGGCGTCAAGGTGCGAACCCGTTGACCGCAGAGGCTCGCATGAAGTGCTCCCACTGCCAGCAGGAGAACCCGCCTCAGTCGGACTTCTGCCTTGGCTGCGGAGCGCGTATCACCCTGACCTGCGCTTCGTGCGGCACCGATCTTCCAGCGGGGTCCAGGTTCTGCAACAAATGCGGGAACCCGGTGAAGGCACAGCCAGCCGTTCAGTCGCGTTTCACTTCTCCCGACATTTACACCCCCAAGCACCTGGCCGAGAAGATCCTGACCTCCCGGAGTGCGCTGGAAGGCGAGCGCAAACAGGTCACCGTGCTCTTCGCCGATCTGAAGGGGTCGATGGAGCTGCTCGCCGACCGCGACCCCGAGGAGGCGCGCAAGCTCCTCGACCCCGTGCTCGAGCGGTTGATGGAGGCAGAACTCGCGCTGGCATCAGAGGGCCCCTCGCACTGCTCCACGTGACGTGCCGACGGCGGCGCGAAGGGGAACGCCGCGACGCCTTCGTTGACGCCCGGTGGGACCCGTCGCAATTCATACTTCGCACACTTGATGGCGTTGTGTTACGATCGTCGTATGGACACCACAATCCGCAATCTCGATGAGCAGGCCTATAGGGCGCTCAAGGCCCGTGCGGCGTTGGCGGGGAAGACGGTGGGGGAAGTCCTCAACGAGGCCATCCGCCTTTACCTCGCCCGCCCTGAATTGCCAGCCGGACGGGGCAGCCTGCGAGACCTCACCCCGGAGGAGTACCCGGAGGGCAACGAACGCCTCAGCGAGCAGATCGACACGATCGTGTACGGGGTCTAGAGCCGCGGGCCGTGATCGTCCTCGACTCCAGCTTCCTGATCGCCTACCACAACACCCGAGACGTCCACCACGAGTCGGCAAACCAGGTCATGACGGAGCTGGTGGCCGGGCGTTGGGGCCGAGCCTTACTGCTTGAGTACGTGTTCGTCGAGGTCGCGACCGTCCTGCTTGTCCGCCGGGGGCTGCGCGTCGCGGCGCGGGTGACCGCCGCGCTGCTCGCCTCCCGCGAGGTCGACTTTGTGCCGTGCTCGGAGCTCTTCCTGGACGCCTTCCGAACGTTCCGCGATCAAGGCGACGGCATGTTGAGCTTCACCGACGCGGCCATCATCACCGTCTCGCGACGCGACGAAGGCTCCTTCGGCGCCACCTTCGACGCCGACTTCACCGGCATCGACGGGGTGACCGTTGTACCCGCGTAGCGGAACTCTCCGCCACACACTCCGCCGCGGAGACACTGGCGCCACCCCCCGCGGGCCGGCCGCGGGTGATCCCTTCTCGCGGCTGATGCCCACCCGCTGTCCGTATTCTCAGTATTCTCCTTGACCGGCGTTTCATCCGCGCTGTAGCCTTGGGGCCATGTTCCTGGAGGGGCTCCCTGACGCCGGGAGGGCCAGGACGGCAGCCCACCGCGAGGCATGGGGCCTCCGCCTCCTCGGCGACATCCACTCGCGCCAAGATCCTCCGGCCGCTGACCAGGCAGAGGGAGTGTATCGTCAGGCCATAACGCTGGCCGACGAACTCGGGATGCGCCCGCTCGTGGCGCGCTGCCATCTCGGCAGCTTCTATCGGGCAGCGGGCAGACGGACGGGAGCTCAGCAGCATCTCGCCACTGCCACGGCGATGTTCCGCGAGATGGAGATGACGTACTGGCTGGAGCAGGCCGAGGCAGCGCTGAAGGGGCTGGGTTGATGCGCTGCCCGCAGTGCCAGGCGGAAAACCGGGGAAGCCGCCGCTTCTGCTCAGAGTGCGGAGCGCCGCTGGTCCTCGCGTGTCCGGCCTGCCAGTTCGTGAACGAGCCCGGGGAGAAATTCTGTGGCGGTTGCGGGGCGTTGCTGGTTGCTTCCGCGAAGCCTCCCTCCCCGGCGGTGCCCTCAGCATTCCCAGCATACAGCTTCAGCTCGCCCCAGGCCTACACCCCGAAGCACCTGGCTGAGAAAATTCTCACCTCCAAGAGCGCCCTTGAAGGTGAGCGCAAGCAGGTCACGGTACTGTTCGCGGACCTCAAGGGGTCGATGGAGTTGCTCGCCGACCGGGACCCCGAGGACGCGCGCAAGCTCCTGGATCCCGTGCTGGAGCGGATGATGGAGGCGGTGCACCGCTACGAGGGGACGGTGAACCAGGTGATGGGGGACGGGATC
>CAYJUC010000076.1:0-12930 GCA_964372605.1 uncultured bacterium
CGGAAGGGCAGCTTTTTGTCTGGCTGGGATGGCAATAGTGATCGGGCTATGCCAGCGGCCAGATTCAGCGTCACGTTCTACCCGCCAGGCGACGGCAAGAACATCATCCGCCTGGCGCGGATAGCCGAGCAGCTCGGGTTCGACACCTTCTGGATCCCCGACTCCCACATGATCTGGGGTGACCCTTACGTGCTGCTTGGCGCCGTCGCGGCGAGCACGGAACGCATTCGGCTCGGCCCGGGCGTCACGCACCCACTCGTGCGGCACGTCACCGTCACAGCCAGCGCGATCGCCACCCTGGGCGAGATGGCTCCAGGCCGGGTGCGGCTCGGCATCGGCATCGGCTCCAGCGGCCCCGCAACCATCGGAGTGAGACGGTCAGGCGCGCGCGAGTTGGAGACTGCCATTCGCACCATTCGGACGCTGGTGCGCGGCGAGCAGGTCCAGCAGGACGAACGGGATCTTCGACTCACGTTTACCAACGGGCAGGATGTGTCCATCTCCGTCGGAGCGATCTCCGAGCATACCTTGCGCGTGGCCGGCCGCGTGGCCGACGGCGCCATCTTCAGCGGCCCCATCGATGGCCTGGGTGACTGCCTGCGGGCAGTGCAGGAAGGCGAGGCTGCGGCCAACCGGCCGCGCGGCTCGGTAAGCATCGCCCTCATCACGCCTCTTTACGTGGACGACGACAGAAAGCGCGCGCAAGATGCGGTGAAACCGATCGTCGCGCGAACCGCCCTGGTGTGGCTCACGCGAGCCGCGCGTTCGGGCACGATCGACGACGCCGACCGCGAACCGTGGCTGCGCCTGCAGCGCGAATACGATCCCTACCGCCACATGACCGCCGAGTACAACCGCCTGGTCGAGGAGCGATGGCTCGAGCGCTTCTCGCTCTCGGGCACGGCTGACGAGGTGCTGCGTCGCTGCCAGCGCGCCCTGGCGGCGGGCGCCAGCGAGATCATCGTGAACCTCCTGGGACCGGACGGCGAAGCTCAGATGCGCCGCTTCGGGGAGGAGATCCTGCCCCGCCTGGCCGGTGACGCGCTGCCATCCAGCCGCTGAAGCCCGCCGCGCAGCGCTTGACACGCTCACCCTCTTTCCGTAGCATGTCGCCACAATTGGGATCGCGGCGCGGGGCGATGCGTGAGCGTAGCTCCGGCCCCGGGGTGGGCGCGAGATGAATGTCCAGGTCAGGCTCCTCCAGCTCCTCGTGCTTGGCGGCGCCTACGGGCTGTTCGTCGCCCTGAGCCAGGCCTTCCCCTTCTTCCCCCTCCCGCATCTCGTCCTCAAAACGACGTTCGAGTTCTTCTTCACCGGAGAGATCTACTCTCACCTGGGAATCACCCTCTACGAGACGCTGGTCGGGCACGGGATCGCCATCCTCGGAGGGATCGCGATCGGGGTCTTCCTGGGGGGGAGCCGCACCGTGGGAGAGATCTTCGAGCCCATCATCCTCGCCGCCTATTCCGTCCCCAAGATCATCCTCCTTCCCATCCTCCTGATGCTCTTCGGGGTCGGCCTGACCACAAAAATCGCCAACGCGACCATCCACGGAATCTTCCCGGTCATCCTGAACACCGTGGTCGGGGTGCGCGAGGTGAACCGGACCCTGATCAAAGCCGCCCGCTCCATGCGGGCGACCCGGTGGCAGATCTTCCGGAAAGTTTACTTCCCGTCCATGGTGCTGCCGGTCTTTGCCGGCATCCGGATCGGCCTGGGGTTCGCCTTCCTGGGCTCCCTTCTGGCGGAGATCTTCGAGGCGAAGATGGGCCTCGGTTTCCTGGTGGTCCACTACTACAACACCGCCCAGATCTCGAAGATGCTGGCGGTCATCCTCTTCGTCTTCCTGCTGGTCATCGCCATCAACGCCGGGATGAAGGCTGTTGAGGCGCACCTTTCCAGGTGGAGGGTGACGTGGACACCCTGATCTCGGTCCGGAAGCTGGCCAAGACGTTCGAGGACGCCTCCGGAAAAACCGGGGGAGCCGTCGAAGCGATCCGCCAGCTCGATTTCGAGGTCCGGCAGGGGGAGTTCGTCAGCATCATCGGCCCGTCGGGGTGCGGCAAGAGCACGCTGCTCGATATCCTGGGAGGGCTGGAGCGGCCGACCAGCGGAGAGGTCATCATCGAGGGGGAGCGGGTGGAAGCCCCCCATCCGAAGGTGGCCATGGTCTTCCAGCTCATGTCGGTCTTTCCCTGGCGGACCGCGCTGCAGAACGTCGAGTTCGGGCTGGAGCTCCGAGGGGTGGAGCCGAAGGTCCGGCGGGCAACGGCCCTCGAGGTCACCCGCCTGGTCGGGCTCTCCGGCTTCGAGGCGAAATACCCGAGCCAGCTCTCGGGCGGGATGAACCAGCGGCTGGCCATCGGCCGGGCCCTGGCTCTGGACCCGGACATTCTCCTGATGGACGAGCCGTTCGGCTCACTGGACGAGCAGACCCGGTTCCTCATGGGGCTGGAGCTGCTCCGCATCTGGGAAGCGACGCGGAAGACCATCGTCTTCGTCACCCACTCGATCGCCGAGGCGATCCAGCTCTCCGACCGGGTTCTGGTGATGTCCATGCGGCCCAGCATGATCCGTGAAGAGGTCCCCATCACCCTGCCCCGCCCCCGCACCATCGAGTCCCTGACCACAGACCAGTGCAAGGAGATCGAGCATCACATCTGGGACATCCTCAAGGTGGAGTCTCTGAAAGGGCTGGCTCAGAGCGATGCGAAATAACAGCCGGGTTGGCATTCAGCTGGGACGGATCGGGGTGGTGCTCCTCGCCCTCCTCGGGATGGAGGGGGCGGTCCGGGGCGGCCTGATCAGCCGATTGATCCTGAGCGCTCCCTCCACCGTCGCGGTCAAGAGCTGGGAGGACATCAGGACCGGGGAGCTATGGCAAGCCATCCGGCTCAGCTCGACCGAGTTCGCCGTGGCCTTCGGGATTGCCCTGACCATCGGGATGACCCTCGGGCTCATCTTCTACCGCTTCCGGGCCATCGGGGCGGCGGTGGAGCCGCTCCTCCTGGCCTTCTACGCGGCGCCCACCATCCTCCTCTACCCCGTCTTCCTCACCCTGTTCGGCCTGGAGAGCGGGGCGGTGATCTCGATCGCCGTCATCGTGGGCACGATCCCCATCATGGTGAACGTGAGCGCCGGCCTCGTGGGGGTGGAACGGATCTTCATCAAGCTGGGCCGGAGCCTGCGCGCCACCCCCTGGCAGATGTTCTGGAAGGTGCTGCTCCCCGCGGCCACCCCCACCATCTTTTCGGGGATCCGCCTGGGGTTCACCTATTGCCTGGTGGGGGTCATCGCCGTGGAGTTCCTCCTCTTCTCGGGTGGCCTGGGGCGGTTGGTCTCCTGGCGCTACTTCATCTTCGACACGGAGGGGATGTACGCCGGTATCGCCCTCGTCATCGTGATCGCGGCCTTGGTGAACAGCCTGGTGCGGAGAATCGAGGATCGCATCCGGGCCCGCTGGATTTAAGCTTCGGGAAGGGAGAAGACTCATGAAGCGATACTGGACGACCGCGATGTTTCTGGGACTGGCAGCGCTGCTGACATGCCCTGCCATGGCCTCGGCGCAGTTGAGGACCGTAAAGGTCGCCTGCACGAGCAAGCTGGTGATGGACAACCTCTACGTCTTCGTCGGGATGCACATGAAGTTCTTCGAGGAGGTGGGGCTCAAGATCGAGCCCTCCTACTTCAGGGGCGGCGGTGAGGTGATCAGAGCGATCACGACTCGCTCGGTGGACCTGGGCGCCACTCCGGGAACTGCCCCGGCCATGATCGCCATCGCCAAGGGAGAGCCGATGAAAATCGTCGCGACCAACGTCGCTCCCCTGGTCGGCGTCGTCTGGCTGGTGGAAGCTGACTCCCCTCTCAAGTCCATCAAAGACCTCAAGGGGAAGAAGGTCGGTTTCAGCTCGCCGGGAAGCGTGACCCACCAGACGATCCAGAAGATCCTGAAGGTGGAGGGGCTGGAGAAGGATGTCCAGATTGTCCGGGTGGGCTCCCCGGGCGATAGCTGGGCCGCGGTGAAAAACAAGGTGGTGGACGCCAGCTGGCATGTGCTCCCTGCCTACCACACGCTCATCCTGAACAATGAGGCGCGCGTCCTCTTCCGCGGCGAAGACTACGTGAAGCAGTATTCGCAGACCGCTGTGGTGGCCATGGAGGACGTCATACAGAAGGATCCGGAGATGATCCGGAGCTTTCTGAAGGCCCGGCTCAAGGCCATCAGGTTCATCAAGGAAAACAAAAACCCGGAGCGGATCATCCAGATCTGGGCCGAGGAGCTAAAGCTCCCGCTGGAGGCGGTCCGGCTGGCCTACAAGGACATGAACCTGGAGTGGTGGGAAACAGGGCCCCCGAAGCTGGAGAACCTGCGGGGCGCCATGGAGGAGGCCCTCGAGGTCGGCGCCATCAAAGCGCCTCTGGACCTGGCCAAGATTCAGGACCTCCGCTTCCTCCCCTAGAGGAGCTTGTCGGAGTAGTGGGCCGCCCGCCCACGTGGAGGGCCGTCAGCTCGACGCCTTCTGGTTTGATCGACCCGTCGAAGAACGGAACGCGCCGATCGTAATGCCCCAACGCCATCGTCAACGTGAGCGTCATCGTGATTCTCCTTAGCGGCAATTCACCATGGCTTTTCTTGGAGGACACCTTTCCTCCGTGATGGTTTCCCGCCGCAAAGCTCAGCTCCGGTGCCCCTGAACAACTCCGGCGGCCGTCAGCGCCTCCACTTCCCGGTCGCTGTACCCGGCGACCTCGCGCAGGATCTGGTCCGTGTGCTCCCCCAGCCGCGGAGCGGCGTGCCTTGGCCGCACGTCGGCCTCGCCGAACTCCGTGCAGAAGCCCGGATACGGCACCTCGCCCAGGTCCCGATGGGCCACCCGCTCGACGAAGTTCTCCAGCACCTGCGGCTCTTGGGCCGCCTCGGGCACGGTGTTGACCGGAGCGAAGAAGAGGTCATGCTGCTCGGCCACGCGAAGCCACTCTGCCTGTGGCTTCGTGGCGAACTGCCGGTCCAGGACCGCCACCAGCTCGTCCGGGTGCGCCTTGCGAGACCCGCCCTCGGTGGCGGCCGGATGCTCGACGAGGTCTTCGAGACCGAGGGCCCGGCAGAAGCGCCCCCAGTAGCGCTCCGGCGGGTTGTGGGCGCAGATGATCCATTTGCCGTCCGCGCACCGGTAGTAGTTCCGCAGGAGGTTGCCCGGGCTGGTGCGCGAGTGCTTCTGGACTTCCTGGCCGCTCAGGAACACGCTCAGGTAGTGGAAGTAGAGGAGCGAGACCGTGGTCCCGAGCAGGGACGTGTGGAGCTCCTGTCCCCGGCCGGTCCGCTCCCGGTGGAACAGGGCCGCCACGACGGCGGACGCGGCCATCATGCTCGTGGCCTGATCGATGATGAGGGTCAGGGGCGGAGCCAGCTCGCTCCCCACGTCCCCCATCGCTTTCAGCATGCCGCCGAAGCCTTGCACGATGAAGTCAAACCCGCCCTGGTCACGCAGGGGCCCCCGGGGACCGAATCCCGAGACCCTCGAGTAGATGAGCCGGGGGTTGACGCGCGACAGCGTCTCGTACTCCATCTGGAGCTTCGCCAGGGTCGGACGGCGGAAGTTGGTGTGGAAGACGTCGCTCAGGCTGACGAGGCGGTAGACGACCTCCCGTCCCTTCTCTCGGGTGATGTCCACCACGATGCTCTTCTTGTTCCGGCCGACCGCCTCGAAGAGGACGTTGCGGTCCCTGGGGAGCGAGAAGTCCGTGCCGCCGACCCGGGTCATCTGCCGCGTGGGATCTCCCCCCGGCTGCTCGATCAAAATGATCTCCGCTCCCATGTCCCCGAGGAGGGCGCCTGCGCCCGGGGCCGCGTAGAACTGCGACCAGTCGAGGACCCGAATCCCTTCCAGGAGATCACGCTTCGTCTGGCCGGGCGTCGTCATGGTTCACCCCTACCGGGATTCCCACGGAGCAACGCCTTCACCTCTTTCCCCATCTCGTCCTCGATGAACTTGAGGTGGCCGTCCATATCCTCCTCGGCCGTAAAAATGTCGATCTCCTTGAGGACCCGCCTGAGCGCTTCCCGATCCAGCCGCTCCGGCTGGCTCAGGGCCACGAGGCCGAAGGCAAGCGCCGTGTTGACGGCCGATGAGAAGGTGATGTCGTGGTTCAGGTCGTCGATAAGCTTGTCACGGAGCTTATAGACAAACTTGTACGCGGTGGGGAACAGAAAGAGCGACCGTGGATTCATGACCCTCTCCTCCTCTGGACCTACTGCTTCGCCCTGCGCAGGGTGATGCCGGCCCGCGGCAGGACCTCCTTGACGACCACCTTGAGCTGCTCCTCCCACTCCTCCACCGGCAGCGCCAACGAGATCGTGAGCGTGGTCGCGCCGGCGTCGACGAAGCTCCTGAGCTTCTGGGCGCACTGTTCCGGCGTGCCGACGGGAATGAGATGCTCCATGAGGGTCGGCTCGAAGGCGTGCCCGTACATGTCGGCGCGCCATCGGGCCGCGCGCCGAGCGCCCTCCTCCTTGCTGTCCGCGATGACCATGCGGACGATCGCCGCGGGGGTGAGCGCCCCCGGGTCCCGCCCCTCCTCCCGGGCGTACTCTTGCGTCTTCTGCCAGACGTGCTTGAAGCGCTCCGGGCTGACCCAGGAGGCGAGCCACCCGTCGCAGAGCCTCACCGTGCGCCGGATGGAGGCCTCCGCTCGGCCCCGGTGGGCGAGCCAGAGCGGTGGCCCGCCGGGCTGCACGGGCAGCGGCTGGGCCACGGCGTCTCTGAGCTGGTAGTACTTCCCCTCGTGGCTGACCTTCTCCCCTCGCCAGAGGCGGCGCATGATCTCCAGCGCCTCGTCCGTCCGTCCCACCCGCTCGCTCACCTTGACCCCGCAGTTCTCATACTCGCGGGGATAGTCGCCCCCGATCCCGGGGAAGATCAGGAGCCGGCCGCCGGACACCTGGTCCAGCGAGGTAATCAGCTTGGAGGTGATGACCGGGTGGCGCAGCGGGACGAGGACCACGAACCCCATCTTGATGCGGTGGGTGTGGGCGAAGATCATCCCGGCCGTGACGAAGGCGTCGAGGTGCGGATGTTTCCAGATGATCCGCTCCCCCAGCGACAGGTGGTCAAACCCCTCCTCCTCGGCCCAGATGCTCCGCTGCACCACCGCGTCCAATGCTTTCCCGTCCTCCGGATAGCCGGCCAGGATTCCGACCCGAACGTCCGACATCTCGCCTCTCCTTTTCCTATGACGCCTCGTTCTTGTTTCCGGGATACCACACGTCCCGCGCCTGTTTCTGCAAGAACCACTCGCTCGGCAGCTCCCGGCCCACCCCCAGCTTCATCGCCTTCTCGTAAATCAGGTGCCCGATGGCGGCAAATTGCGTTCCCCCGAGCCCGGAGCTCCCCCCGGAACCCGATCCGCCGTGGAGGGTGATCTCCTCGTCGGTTTGGCGGCGAACCGTTCCCAGGAGCGCCTCCCCCAGAGTGCAGAGCTTCGGCTCCACGATCTCCCGGATGTCGTTTCGGATGGGCTCCTGCCAGGTTCCCTGCTCGCCCATATGCGAGTAGAGCGATTGCACATGGGAGCGCACCACCACGTATCGCGCGCGCTCGAATGTCCTCCGGTCCAGCTCCCAAGCCTGTACCGAGTTCACGTGCTGGCCCGGTTCGAGCCACTCCCCGTCAAAGACCGGCTTGAATGAGCTCGTGGCGCACGCGACGATATCTGACCCGGCCACGACCTCTTTTGGGGTGCCCACCGGGACGACCTCGATCCCCAGCTCGGCGCACAGCCGGCTGGCAAACTCCTTGCGGTGATCCTCGTTGGGCGAATAGACCTTGACCCGGCTCAGCTTGAAACAACAGGCCAGCCCGTGGAGCTGGGGACCGGCTTGCCCGCCCGTGCCCAAAAGGCCGACCACCGAGCTCGTCTCACGGGCCATCGCTTTGGCCGCCAAGGCGCTGGTGGCGCCCACGCGCATCTCCTGCAGGTGGCGGTCTTTCATGATGGCCAGGAGCTCACCCGTATCGATGGAGAACAGGAAGAGCAACCCGCACATTGTCTTTCCGGGCGCCGCCGACTCGATCTCCCACCTTCGGTGGCCGCCCGTGGTCTCCTGAACGATCACGTTGGAGTTGAGGCGGAGCGCGTGGACCCGGAGCCGCTGGACCGACCCGTCCATGGACTTGAACTCGTAAAACCGATTCCCGAGCATGTCGCCGGCCAGCGGCGTGTTTGTGTGCGACCGCGGTCGATCGACGGTACTCCCGACGGCATGATCTTTAAAGCTGAGCTCCAGCTGTTCGACTGTCTCCCGCATGGTGATCGCTCGCGCCACGTCTCGATTGCTCAGAAGCAGGGTCATGCCACGATCTCCTCCGGGCTACCTGCCCACCTTGCGGCCAGCCTCACTCCACATAGTCCGCACCCACCTCACAGGTCGCCGCCTCCTTCTCTGGCGGCTTGGCGCCTCCGCTTTTGGGCCCTACTTGGGTAGGAAGCGGAGATCCACGACCTTCGCCAGGTCCAGCGGCTGCTTGATGGCGCCGACGGCGAGGGCCTCCTCCATCGCCCCCTGCAGGTTCTCCGGCTTGGGGGCCGTGGCAGGCTCGAAGACGTCCTTGTTGAGATCCCGGTAGGCCAGCCGGACCGCCTCCACCGGCAGCCCGAGCTCCTCCGCCCAGATCTGGATGGTCCGCTCCGCATTCTCCTTGATGAACCGGACGGCCTTGGCGTGGGCCTTGAGGGACTTGAGGGGCGAGTCGGCCTCGACCAGCCAGACGATCCCCACGAGCGCGCCGACGCCGCTGGCGAGGATCTTGAGCCGTTCTCCCCGCGCGATGGCGATCATGGACGGCCCCGCCCCCGGCAGGCCCAGCTCCGTGGAGTGGGTGGTGATGGCGCGGACGACCTCACCGCCGCCGCGGAAGTAAGACGGCTCCACCTTCATCCCCACCTCCTCGTAGAACTTCATGTGCATGCCCACGAAGACGGGAAGGTTATCCACGATCACCTTGCTCGAGGCCGCGAGCTTCACCGTCCTCAACTGAGCCGAGACCGGCGCGGGAGCCAGCAGGAGTGACGCCAGCCCGAGAAACATCAGCCTCCTTCTCCATCGCGTCATGGCCATTGCTCCTTTTCCTGATGACACCTTACGGGTGATACAGGTGAAGCTCCGCCTCCCGCGGAGCGTCGAAGTCCTCGAAGGGGAACTCAGGGTCAGCATGGACTCGGCCAGCCAATCCATTCGCGTCCGCTCCTTGCCGGGTGTCCCACTCATACCCTCAGTGGGGAAATCCGTCAAGCCCGTAGCGGAGTCCCGTGATTCGGGACGGCCCGCCATGCGGTTGAGGATTCTCCCCGCCCCTGCTACACTACGCCCCAGCGTTGACTCCGGACTCCCGAGCCTGGCTATGGCCCCTCTCAATTTCGGCCTGTACCTGAATAACCGGGGAGCGGTTTTCCTCCCGGACTACTCGTTGGACCGCCTGTTGGACCAAGCCGTGGAGGCGGAGGCTCTCGGGTTCCAGTCGGTCTGGGCGGGGGACAGCCTCCTGGCCAAGCCCCGGTACGATCCGTTGATCGTCCTGACCGCGGTGGCAGCCCGAACGCGCACGATCAAGCTCGGCACCGGCATCCTGCAAAACCACCTCCGCAACCCGGTTCTCCTCGCCCTCGAATGGGCCGCCCTGGACGTAATCTCCCACGGCCGGACCATCATGGGGGTGGGGATCGGCTCGGGTTCTCCTGAAATGATGGACAAGGAATGCGACGTGGCCGGAGTTCCCAGGCGCCAGCGGGGCCGGATCCTCGAGGAGCACATCGAGCTCCTGAAGCTCCTCTGGACCGAGGAGACGGTCACCTATGGCGGAAAATTCTACCAGCTCAACGAGGTGAGCCTGGGGTACCGGCCCCGGCAGCGTCCCCATCCCCCCATCTGGGTGGCGGCGGGCGGGTATAACCCCAAAAGTCCGGGAACGGGCCCGTTCGGCTACCATGTGGCCGCCGAGGCCGGCCGCTACCGGGGCCCGTTCGATCGTGTGGCACGGCTAGCCGAGGGCTGGATCACCACCCAGGCCACCCCGGGAGAGTACCGGGTCGCCGCGGAGCTGATCGACCGGAGCGCCGCGGAGCACCACGGCCGTTCCCGGGGATCCATCCACCGGGCGCTCTCCTTCTGGATGAACGTGGGCTCGGACCGGGCAGTCGCACGCGACGAGGTCAAGTGGATGCTGGAGAGCTACAACCGGCTCCCCTTCGACGACGAGACCCTGGAGCGGTTCGCCATCTGCGGAACCCCGGAGGATTGCATCCAGCGCATCGGGGCCTTCGGGGCCGCCGGCGTGCAGACCCTGCTGATTATGCCCGGCGCCCGGGACCAATCCGAGCAGATGCGGAGGATCGCCCGGGAGATCATTCCGGCCTTCAGGAGTTGACCACAAGTAGGCTGTAGGGGCGATGTGGTAGAGCCCTAGGACATTTCTCAATGCGGCTCAGACAAGAAGGGAGCGCTGTCATGAACCATCGCTGGAAGCTGGGGATCGGTGTAAGCCTGCTTCTCATCCTGACCCTCCCCGCGGTGGCGTCCGCCCAGATCAAGACCGTGCGGGTGGCGTCGGCGCACAAGCTGACGACAGCCACCCTCCCTCTCTTCGTGGGGATGCACATGAAGTTCTTCGAGGAGGTGGGGCTCAAGATCGAGCCGTCCTATTTCCTGGGCGGCGGCGATACGATCCGGGCCATCACCAGTCACTCAGCGGACATCACGCACAACGCCGCGCCGGGGGCCACACTCATCGCCATATCCAAGGGCGAGCCCTTGAAGATCGTGGCAGGCAACACCGGTCCAGCCGGCACCCTTTGGGTGGTGCCGGCCGACTCTCCGATCAAGTCCATCAAGGACCTCAAGGGGAAGAAGGTCGGCTTCAGCACCCCCGGGAGCGTCACCCACGTGGCGATTCAGCAGATTCTTAAGAAAGAGGGGCTGGACAAGGACGTGCACCTCGTGCGCGCGGGAGGCCCGGGCGACAACTGGGCCGCCATCAAGAACAAGGTGATCGATGCCGGGTGGAACGTGGGGCCCGGGGTCTACAACCTGATCGTGAAAAACGAGGCGCGCGTCTTGATCTACACCGCGCAGTACGTAAAGGAGTATCAGGAGACGGTGATCATCGCCACGGAGGAGATGATCAAGAAGGACCCCGAGATGATCCGGAACTACCTCCGCGCCAGGGCCAAGGCGATCAACTTTCTCTGGGAGAACCAGGAGAAGGCCATCGCCATCTGGACGGAGGAGGTGAAGCTGCCACCCGACGTGCTCCGGCTCGCCCTGAAGGACACGCCCCGCAACTACTGGGACACTGGCGCGCCCAAGCCCGAAAATCTCCGGGCTGCGATCCAGGAGGTGCTGGACATCGGGGCCATCAAGGAACCGCTGGACCCGGCCAAGGTGCAGGACCTCCGCTTCGTCCCGAAGTAACGAACGGGCGCCGCCGGCCGAAGTCTGCGTCGCCGGAGCGGGCGCGGCCGGCGGGCTGCTTGCCCGCCTGCTCACTGAGGCCGGACCATGGCTGAGACATCCACAGGGATCCTCGACAAGCTGCGGGTTGACCAGGTCGGCAGCCTCCTGCGCCCCGCGCGGCTCAAGGACGTGTACGCGCGGCACGGGCAGCAGCAGGCCACCGACGACGAGCTGCGCCGGGCGCAGGACGAGGCCATCCGCGAGGCGATCGCCAGGCAGGAAGCGCTCGACTTTCCGGTCGTGACCGACGGCGAGTTCCGCCGGGTCAACTTCCAGGATAGCTTCGGGGCGTCGGTGGCCGGTTTCGCCGCCACCGCCAACACGCTGGAGTTCGAGGAGGGGCTAGCGCTCGGGGGAAAGCCGCTCCAGCGCTGGCATTCCGGCCTGGCCAGGGAAGGTCCCCCTGTGGTCGCTCGGCGGCCCGTGCTCGACCGGATCCGGCTCTCGCGGAATCAACCGCTGGAGGAGTACCGCTTCACCAGGAGCGTCACGACCAGGCCGGTCAAAGTCGCGTTGATCGGCCCGGATCGAATCATCCAGCGCTTTGACTACGCGAGCTCCCGAGTCATCTATCCTGACCTCGGCGGGTTCATCCGGGACGTCGTGACGGTAGAGCGCCAGATCATCAGCGGGCTCACCGAGGCCGGGTGCCCGTATGTCCAGATCGACGCGCCGAGCTACACCGCATATGTGGACCCCCCTTCCCTGGAAGCGATGCGTTCCCGTGGCGAGGATCCGGCAGTCAACATGGAGCGCTCCATGGAGGCGGACAACGCGGTGATCGCGGACTTCGCGGGCGTCACGTTCGGCATTCACCTCTGCCGTGGAAACCAACGGAGCATGTGGCACCGCGAGGGCGCCTATGATGCGATCGCCGAGCGGCTCTTCGCCACTCTCCGCCACCAGCGCTTCCTCCTGGAGTACGACACCGAGCGCGCCGGCGGCTTCGAGCCGCTCCGTTTTGTGCCCAAAGGCAAGATGGTGGTGCTGGGCCTGGTGAGCACCAAGGTGCCCGACCTGGAAGCGGCGGACGATCTCAAGCGCCGCATCGAAGCGGCGAGCCGCTTCGTCCCGCTGGACCAGCTTGCCCTCAGCCCGCAGTGCGGGTTTGCGTCGAGCATCGTCGGGAACGTCGTCACCGAGGACGACCAGTGGCGCAAGCTGGAGCTCGTCCAGAAGGTGGCGGCGGCCGTCTGGGGCTAACTCGCGGGCGTGGCGCAAGCCCGGGGCCAGCGCACGAGGCGAGTTAGCCGGAGGGCACGGGCGTGGCGAAGCCCGGGGGCCCGTGCCTGCTCAACTAGGCGGGCGTGGCGCCTCTCTTCCGAGCGCGGGCTTGGCCCGCGCAAGCTTAGGGGGTGGCTCGGAGGGGGATGTGCCCCCTTCGATTAAGCCCGGGGGCCCGCCCAGATGGAAGGAGGCTGCGA
>CAYJUC010000077.1:0-12792 GCA_964372605.1 uncultured bacterium
GGGTCTCCTCGCCGGTGGCTTTCCCCGAGACCACCAGCGCGTCGGCCAGGCCCCGGGAGACAGAGTCTTTGGCCTCCTGCTCCAGCTCCGTCGGGACCAGCGGGAGGCCGTGCTTGGCCTGCACGTCGGCGAAGATTTTCACGTCGGCAGCGAGGAGCCGGCGGTCGCGGAGCGTCGAGTACGCATCGGAATGGACGAGACCCTGATCCGCCACCACGACTCCGGTGTGGACGTTCACCCGGATGAAGCGGGCGCCCGTGGCCGCCGCGATGGCGAGGCCCGAGCGCGAGTCGCTCTTCAAGACATTGACCCCCACTGGCAGCGCGACCGCCCGCCGGACCTCGGCGACCACGACGGCCATGGCCGCCACAGTGGCCGCCTCGACCCGCCCGGCGGTGAACGGGACATCCCCGTAGTTTTCCACGATGACTCCCTGCATTCCGCCGGCCTCGAGCGTTCGGGCGTCTTCCACGGCTCGCCGGATGACCGCTCCCATCTCCCCGTCCCAGCGCGGGCTTCCCGGAAGCGGCAGGAGATGCACCATCCCGATCAACGCCTTCGGACTGCTGAAGATCGGCAGGAGGCTCATGGCGGCCACACCTCCATTCGCCACGCCATCTCCCAGAAGGCGTGTTCGAAGCGACTCGAGAGGAGAAAACGCTCGGTCATCCGCTGGCGCTCGGCCTTCGCCGCCGCGTCTCCCAGCTCGTCCAGGAGCGACTTCACCCAGTGGGCCAGCTCACCATACTCCTTTCCGGAGTAAATCCTGATCCACTGGCAATAGAGCGGGGCGGCGGTCGGCTCGCCCCGCGCGGCCAGGGTTCGGCCGATCTCCCAGTATCCCCACTGGCAGGGGAAGAGCGCGGCCACGATCTCGCCGAGGCTCCCGGACCAGGCGGTTTCCAGGAGGTGGGCCGTGTAAGCGGCGGTGGTCGGCGCGGGCGGCGTGGCCTCCAGCTCTTCCGGACTCAGCCCGAACTGGCCGCAGTACGTTCGATGCAGGGCCATCTCGGTCCCCAGCGTGGCGTGGAGCAGCTCGGCGAACTTCGTCCTGACGACGAGGGCGTGACCCTTCGCGGACGCCAGGGCCAGCACTCTGGCGTACTCCACCAGGAAGACGTAATCCTGGCGAATGTAGAACTTGAACCGCTCGACGGGGAGCCTGCCGTCTCCGATTCCGCTGACGAACGGGTGAGAGAGGCTTCGGCTCCAGATCGGCTCGCCCAGCTTCCGGAGATCGTCGGAGAACCCCATGGCGGAATTCTACCACTCTAAGGTATAGTGGGGCGACATGGCCCCGGCGAAGATCTTCTACGGCTGGTGGGTGGTCCTGGCCTTTTCCGTCATGGTTTTCCTCTCCTCGGGACTCCGCTTCACCGTCGGCCCGTTCCTCAAGCCCGTCGTGACCGACCTGGACCTCGACCGGGGGAGCTTCTCCCTCGTCATCTCGCTCTCCCTTTTCCTCTTCGGAGCGTTCATGCCGCTGGTGGGGCGGCTGGTGGACCGGTTCGGGGCGCGGCTCGTCGTGTGTGGCGGGAGTCTGGTTCTTGCCGGCGCCCTGATTGCCACCGGGCAATCCACAGCGCTCTGGCACCTCTTTTTGTTCTACGGGATTCTGGTGGCCCTCGGTCTTTCCGCCACGGGTCAGGTGGTCGCCTCTGCGATCATCGCCCGCTGGTTTGCGAGGCGACGGGGCACTGCGGTTAGCGTGCTCTCGGGCGCCTCAGCGGCGGGGATGACCTTTCTGGTCCCCATCGTGATGTCGCTCATCCTGGCCTACGGCTGGCGCCGGACCTACGAGCTACTCGGGCTCGGGGCGCTCCTCCTGATCCTCCCGCTCGGGCTCTGGGTGGTGCGGGACCGTCCTGAGGCGATGGGGCTCCGTCCCGATGGCGAATCCCCGGCGGGGGCTGACGAAAAAGACGAAGCGGAGTCGGAGCGGACGCCGCTGGCCGACGCGATCCACGCGCGCTCCTTCTGGCAGCTCACAGGTGGGCTCTTCACCTGCGGCTTCTCCATGACCCTCCTCTCCGCCCACGGCATCCCCATGTTGACGGACCACGGCTTTCACCCCATGGTGGCCGCCTCGGCGCTCGGGTTCCTCGGGGGCGCCGCGATGATCGGCTCGGTGGTCCTCGGCCTGCTTTCTGATCGCTTCGGCAGGAAATCGATCCTGGCGCTCGTCTACGTGCTCCGGGTGCTGGCCTTCACCATGCTCTTTTTCGTGCGGGATCCGGTGACGCTCACCGTGGTGGCGGCCATCGGCGGGTTCGGCATGTCCGGGAGCATGGCGATGACCGCCGCGCTGACCGGCGACCTCTTCGGCCGCTTCTCGGTGGGCTCCATCATGGGGATGATTTTTCTCTCCCACCAGGCCGGCGCCGCGCTGGGCTCCTGGCTGGGCGGGTTCCTCTTCGACCTCTCCGGCGGCTATGGCCTCGCGTTCGCCGTGGCGTGCAGCCTGCTTCTGGTGGGGGCGACCTTGAGCATCACAATCGACGATCGGATACGCCGGGTCTCCTTGCCGATGGTGGCGCGTCCGATGCCGGCGGGCTTTGATTGAAGGACGGGCTGCGACGCGGCAGTTCCCGTGAGCCCGGGACTTTAGCCGTGGTCAAAATTTGGGATCGGGGCTAGAATGCCGTGGGAGAATCTATGGGCTATCAGACGATTCTGATCGAACGCGCCGGTGGCGTTGCCTCCCTGACGCTGAACCGCCCGGATGCCAGAAACGCCTTCGATCTTGCCATGCGGGAGGAGATGGAGACAGCCCTCAGGGAGCTCGAGGCCGACGGGGCGGTCCGGGTGCTGGTCGTGAGCGGCGCCGGCGGTCATTTTTGCGCCGGCGGCGATGTGAAGTCCATGCAGGCCCGACGCCACACCGCGGCCGAGGGGCGCGCGCGGGTCGAAGCCATGAACCGGGTGATCCTGGAGCTGGTCAATTTCCGGGCGCCGACCGTGGCCCAGGTGGACGGCTTCGCCGTGGGAGCCGGCTGCAACCTGGCCCTGGCCTGCGATCTGATCGTCGCTTCGGACCTCGCGCGCTTCGGCCAGGTCTTTTCGAAGATCGCGCTGGTTCCCGACGGGGGCGGGAGCTATTTCCTCCCCCGCCTGGTCGGCCTCGCCAAGGCCAAGGAGCTGGTGTTTACGGCGGAGATCATCGACGCGGCCGAGGCGCTTCGGATCGGCCTGATCAACCGGGTGGTCCCCGCGGCGGAGCTGGCCCCGGCCGTTCGCGAGCTGGCCGGGCGTATCGCTAGCGGACCCCCGCTCACGCTGGCGCTGGCCAAGCGGCTCCTGAACCGCTCCGCTCAGCTGGACCTTGCCGGGGCCCTCGAGCTCGAGGCGTTCAGCCAGGCGATCACCATCGAAACCGAAGATCATCAGGAAGGGCTGCGGGCGTTCTTCGAAAAGCGGGCCCCCAACTTCACCGGCCGCTGAGAGGACAATCATGAGAAAAGCGAAGATCATCGGCACCGGGATGGCCGTTCCGGACTGTGTGGTGGACAACCATCTCCTGGCCCGCTGCATGACCACCTCCGACGAGTGGATCGTTCAACGGACCGGGATCAAGGAGCGGCGCGTCTCCCCGGACACCTACCGGATGCTCTTGAGGCTCGCCGAGGCGCCCGACAAAGCCGCGTTCCTTCGCGACCTCTACGATCAGGGGCTCGACGGGAAGATCGATTCCTCCCTGATGGTGTCGGATCTCGCCCTCGAAGCCTCCCAGATGGCGCTCAAGAACGCCGGCGTCGACGTCAACGAGATCGATTGCATCGTGGACTCCACCACCGTCCCGGACTACGCCTACCCCCACACCGGCTGCGTCCTCCAGGGGAAGTTCGGCCTCACCTCCACGCCCGTGTTCAACCTCCAGCAGGGGTGCGCCGGGTTCATCTACGCGCTGGCGCTGGCCGACCAGCTCATCAGGGGCGGCATGTATAACCGGGTGCTCGTGGTGGGGGCGGAGCTGCTCTCCTCCATGTTCGAGTACTCCGATCGGGGGCGCGACATGTCCGTCCTCTTCGCCGACGGAGCCGGGGCCGTGGTGCTCCAGGCGGTGGACGGGGGGCCATCCGGGATCATCTCCCATCACCTCCACACCGACGGAACGATCCTGGACGAGCTGGCGGCGGAGCTCTTCGGGTCCTCCACGTTCCCCGTGATTTGCAAAAAGAAGATCGCGGAGGATCGCGCGCGCCCCCGGATGAACGGCCGGAAAGTCTTCACCCATGCGGTCCGCCGCTTCAAAGAAGTGGTCTCGGAGTGCTTCGCGGCCAACCGGATCGGCGTGGACGACGTAGACCTCTTCATTTTCCACCAGGCCAACATCCGCATCTTCGAGTCAGTAGCCGGCGCCCTCAAGATTCCCCCGGAGAAGGCGTTCAACAACATCCACAAGTACGGCAACACCTCGGCCGCGTCGGTCCCCATCTGCCTCCACGAGGCCCGGGAGGAGGGCCGGATCAAAGAGGGGGATTTGATCCTGCTGGCGGCCTTCGGAACCGGCTTCTCCTGGGGCGCTTCCCTGCTTCGCTGGTGACCCCGGGCGTCATCCGTCCCCGATATTCTGTCCAGGGCCCAGCGGGTCGTCTTTCCCGCCACTTCGTCGCACGGCTGGTCGCCAGCGGCTCAGCCTGACGGATCTTCTCACAGGGAGCCGGAGGATTGATGACCGCATATCAGTGGAGTCTGGTGCTCGGAACCGTGGCCGGAGCCGCCGACCTCCTGGGCGCGCTCGTCCTCACGGGCCGGGAGCAGTGGGATCGCTCCTTCCTGAAGTATTGCCTGGCCGTGGGAGCCGGCTTCATGGTGGCCACGGCCTTTGTCCGCATGCTTCCCGAGAGCATCGAGAAACTCCCCCACGCCTACTTTTTCGTTCTCATCGGCTACTTCGGGATCCACCTGTTCGAGCATACGGTGGTCCCGCACTTCCACTTCGGGGAGGAAGTGCACCCGGAGGCGCTGCTGAACCCTTCGGTGGGATACCTGGCCCTGCTGGGGCTGGTCATCCATACTTTCTTCGACGGGGTCACGATCGCGTCGGGGTTCATCATCGGAACCGATCTGGGGATCCTGCTCTTCTTCGCCGTCCTGATCCACAAGATGCCGGAGGGGTTCACCATGGCCTCGGTCATGCTCGCGTCGGGACGCTCGCGGGCTGCGGCCGTGGGGGCCGCCGCGGTACTCGGCGGATCGACCATCGCCGGGGTGCTGCTGACCACGCTCCTCTCCCAGTTCGTGGGGTATGCCCTCGCCCTGTCCGCCGGTGTCACGATCTACGTCGCGGCTTCGGACCTGATTCCGGAGGTGAACCGGGAGCGCGGGCCCGGCGCGGCGTGGGCCGTGTTCGGGGGGCTGGTGCTCTACGCGGCGGCGGACTGGGCCATCTCCACGGTCGGGCTTCACTAGACCAATCGGAGGGGGCCTCGACGGCCCCCTCCGAGGCCTCCCCCAGAAACGGTTGCGCGGGCAAAGCCCGCGCTCGGCAAAGCTTGTCGCTCCGCACCTGGTCAGTGTATTCTTGCCCCCGTCCGGTTCCATTGGTCCATGACGCTGGCACACTCAAGGGGAGTTCCACATGAAGACGGCGGTCCTGGTTCTCCACGGTCCGAACCTGAACCTTCTGGGAACCCGCGAACCGGAGGTGTACGGGAACCTGACCCTGGGGCAGGTGAACCGGGAGATCCAGCGCTACGCCAGAAGCCGGGGCGTTCGCGTCGAGTGCCGCCAGTCCAACCACGAGGGCGAGCTGATCGACGCCATCCAGACGGCGGCCCGGCACGGCTTCGGCGCCATCGTGTTCAACCCAGGCGCCTTCACCCACTACTCCATCGCCCTGCGCGACGCCGTCGCCGCCGTCTCCCTCCCGGTGATCGAGGTGCACCTGTCGAACATCCACGCCCGGGAAGAGTTCCGCCGTCACTCGGTGATCGCGGCCGTGGCCCGGGGGCAGATCTCCGGCTTCGGTCTCCGGAGCTATCTCCTGGCGCTCGACGCCGCGCTGGGACTGCTGGAGGCGTCCACCCGGGCGGCCAGGGGAGCCCGCCGGTCCCGGGTCTGACCGCCCCCTCCCGTGGCCTGAGGTCGCGGGAGGCCGGGACACTTCAGATCGGGAGCTTGACCCAGAGCAGGAAGCCGTTCAGGCAGAGGAGCAGTCCGACAGCCGCGAACACGAGCGAGATCGCGTAGAGCGCGCGCGACGTGGCGAGGATCGAGACCGACGCGATGACGATGGCGATCTGCAGGAGCGCTTCGGCGAAGTCGAAGTTCGGGTCCCTGGCCCGGTTCACGTCGCGCTCGTGCTCGAGCTTCTTGGCTTCCTTCTCGATCTCTTTCTTCTCGGCGTTGTAGCGCTTCTCCTCCTCGGCGAACTTTTTTTGCAGTTCCTCGTATCTCGCCCGCGACTCCGGCCGCATGGCGGCGCCCCGCTCCGCCAGCTCCACTTCGAGGCGCAGGGCCTGGGCCCTGTACTGATGCTCGCGGATGACCTTGGCCTGATAGAAGGCCCACTGATCCGAGGACTGCTGCTGAGCCAGCAGCATCTCCTTGGTGGCGTTGTTGCCGCCGAGGGAGGTGATCGCCATGAAGACGGCGTAGATGGCAGTGGTCAGGGCGACGCGGCGGGTGAAGGCCTTGTCCTGCGCCTCCTCAGCCGCCCCTTGCAGGGCTTCCGGGATGTCCGCCATCGGCTATGGCCTCCTTCTTTCCGTCGAGGACCCTACTCTTTCGGCTCCAAAGCGTTCCGACTTCGCGAACAAGCCTCTCGGCATCGCGTCTGGTTATAGGGGTAGGCTCCTCGTGCAGTGCCTGATTCCGCCACTTCCATAGTTGCCGGAGGTCTCCGGGTTTCCGGTCCAGTTTGTGAAGGAGTTCCGGCTGGCGTTCGAGCTTGTCCACAATGCTACTGGCGTCCGTCTGTCTCAGCTTTGGATTCGGATGGATGCTGGACTTTCGTGCAAGCTCTTTGACGAGCTTCTCATGGGCGTAAGCCGCAATTGCGGCCGCCGCCAGGTGATCATACTTGAGAATCGCCCGTGCATAAAGAAGACACTGTCGGCCGGTTGTACTCCCCTCTCGTTTAAAGCTCCTCAGGAGATTCTCGAACCTGATCTCCTCAAAGTACTCGTCATTGCTCATCTCTTCGGAAAGGGCCGGATAATCCCGTGCGAGATGCGCTGCGCTCCAGAGCGCCATATCACATCAGCGACTCTTTCCGGGCGACCGTACTTGCGGAGGTAGTCCAGGACCTTGAGATAATCCATGTAGTCGTCAGCGTGGTTGTCCGACGGCGTCAAGACGAGCAGCGAGACGACCGGCGGCGAGATGATGCCGAAGCGGTCCGGGCGCAAAAAGCGGAGAACCGCTGAGACGACTTCAATGTGTCTCAGGGCTTCAAATAACGTCTCGATAGCCTTTCGCTGCGAGGTGTCAGTCTCGATATCTTCAGGGAGCTGAATGGGCTTAGCCAAATTCACACTGAGGCGGGGCCACCATTTCTGGTAAGTCCAGGCCGGGCCTTCTTCGATTACCTGTAACTCTGCAGGGCCGACGCGCATACTGGACCGCACCTGATCGAATTCGCGCTCGAGGGCGGCGAGATCCTGACGCCGTCCTGTGTACCGTTCCGTAGCTTCGGGGAACAGCCTAAAAAACTCTTGAAGCCACATGTTGTGTTCCAGGGCTGATTTGACCGAGCACAAACTCTTCCAGTTTATCAAGGAGCGTAAGCCAGTTCATTGAACGGGCGAACACATCTTTCACGCGAAAGTTATTTTGCTTTCCGTGCCCGATAGTTCCCATAGCTGCCCGTTTCGCCTCGATACAGGTAAGAAGACTATAGCGGCTTTGGCCTCTCTGTAGCGTGAAGTCAGCGAAACACCATCTGACCAGGGAATCCGGGGAGGCAAGGAGCTCATCAGAGAGCATGAGCAGATCAACCTGAGGACCTTCTCCGCGCTGGTTTCCAAAGCCGATATCCCCTCGCCGCTGTCCGGCGTATGCCTTGAACTCAATGAGGCGAAGAGCCGCGCCAGCAGATCCGTCGACTAGTATCGCGGCATCGAGACCGAACCGTTCAATGATCGCGTGTTGAACGGCACTTTTGCTCAGGGCGTTCAATCGGAGCCGCAAAGCTGAGAGGACCGCCGACTGGAACTCGGCCTCGGACGAAATGGCGGGGTCAGTTTGCCGCTCGATCAATTCTTGACGTCGTCTCTTTCAACGGTACCCAGACCCTACTTCCGCTAACAATCTTCGATGGTGACTCGGCCGCGTTTTCCGTCGAGCGTGAGGCGAAAGTTGTTCAGCACATCCCTTCCGATCAGGATTTCGTCGCGCGTGATGTAGGCATCCACCAGGGCGAGAGATTCGTGCTTGCCGATCCTGACATACGCGCTGTACACGGGTCACACTTCCGTCGGCTGTCCGATCCAGGCGATGGGAAATTCGCGAACGGGATTGGCGAGGATGCCCAGCCGCTCGCAATCGGCTATTGGTAGAGCCGTCAGATCGGCGCCGGAATCTGGAATAGCGTTCGGATAGCTCCTACGCCGCGTCCGTTCAATGTTTGAAACCGTCACCCGTATTCGGGGAATCGGGAACGGCTCATACCGGCGATCATACGGCCAAGTAGTCCGCCGAATCCGGATCGTGAGGCGATCTTCCCGCCCCACCTTGTCCAGGTAGACGAGGCTGACCCCTTTTGCGTAGGCTCGTTGGAGGACCTTTGACGGATTGAGTCCGGATGACACAAGACGTCCCCCGGCAATCGCCACCCACTTGCCAGAGTATTCCCTGAGCAGGCGGGGCCGCATGGCCAGGTATGCCTGTTTTTCTTGGTCCAGTCTTTTCAGCGCGTCCCTAGCATCTCGCATGGCTTCGATCCAGCATTTTACTCCCTCGGCGTCCACCCCTTGAACTGCTCGCGCAGCAGTTTCTTGTCGAACTTCCCGACACCGGTCTTGGGGATCGCCGGGACGAAGACGACCCCGTCGGGGAGCCACCACTTGGCCACCCGGGGCCGGAGAAACTCGATCAGCTCCTCCGGCGTGAGGCTCTCCCGGTGCTCGGGTTTGGGGACCACGCAGGCCAGCGGGCGCTCCACCCACTTCTCGTGGGGGACGGCGATGACGGCGGCCTCCAGGACCTTCGGGTGGGCCATGAGGAGGCTCTCCATGTCCACGCTCGAGATCCACTCGCCGCCGGACTTGATCAGGTCCTTGGTGCGGTCCGCGATCTGGATGTATCCCTCGGGATCGATCGCCACCACGTCGCCGGTCTTGAACCATCCATCCGGCGTGAACAGTCCGGCGCTGTCGGGCTGGTTATAGTAGCCGCTCAGGACCCAGGGGCCGCGCACCTGGAGCTCGCCCATGGATTTTCCGTCCCAGGGGACCTCCTTGCCCGCTTCGTCCACGGCGCGCAGCTCAACCCCAGCCACTGCGTACCCCTGCTTGGCGCGCACCTGGTAGCGCTCCGCGTCGGGCCAGTCCTCCATGTAGGACTTGAGGCGCGAGGTGGTTCCGAGCGGGGTCATCTCGGTCATCCCCCAGGCGTGGAGCATCCGGACGCCGTACTTCTTCTCGTAGGTTTCGATGAGGCTCCGGGGCGCCGCGGAGCCGCCGATGGGGATGCAGCGGATGGAGGAGATGTCGAACTGCTCTTTTTCGAGAAGGGCCTGGATGGCGATCCAGACCGTGGGGACGGCGCCCACGAAGGTCACCTTCTCGGCCTGGATCAGCTCGACGATGTCGCGGGGCTGCGGGTTGGGACCGCCGAAGATCTGGGTGGCCCCCGCCATGACGCCAGCATAGGGGACACACCAGGCGTTGGCGTGGAACATCGGCACGATGTGGAGAATCACGTCCCGCTCGGAGATCGCGAAGGCGTCGGTCATGGCCATACCCAGGCAGTGGAGGAAGATGGCCCGATGGCTGTAGAGGACGCCTTTCGGGTGCCCGGTGGTCCCCGAGGTGTAGCACATCCCGGCCGCGTCGTCCTCCCTGAGCCGGGGCCACCGCCGGAGCGGGCGCGCTTTCTTCAACAGCGCCTCGTATTCGAGCACTCCGTCTGGCACGACTGCGTCGGCTGTGTCCGGCATCAGGACGAACTGCTTCACGGTGGGGAGGTCCTTCCGGATTCCCTCGATGAACGGCCAGAGGCTCGCGTCCACAAAGAGGACCGAGTCCCCGGCGTGGCTGATGATGTAGGCGACATCCTGCGGCGAGAGCCGGATGTTCACCGTGTGGAGGACGCCGCCGAGGAGGGGTACGGCCCAGTAGATCTCCAGATGACGGTGGGAGTTCCAGGCGAAGGTGCCCACCCGGTCGCCTTTCTTCAGGCCGAGCTTGCGGAGCGCGCCGGCCAGCCTGGCGGTTCGTTCGGCGAAGTCGGCGTAGGTGTAGCGAAACATGGGCGCGCCGGGGATCCGGGTGGCGAGGGTCTTCCGCGCGAAGAGCCGCCGGCTCCGCTCGAAGAAGTGAGTCAGCGTGAGCGGGAAATTCATCATCAGGCCCTTCATGCCCTCCTCCTCAATCCCCAGACGCGGCGCAGCGGAACCCCACGTGGTGGTGGCCCCTGGCGGTCCCGGAGTGCTCGTAGTAGTGGCGGATCGTGACCCTGAGCGACTCCGGACCGTCGTCGTGGCTCCCCCCGCGGATAACCCGCGTCGCGCGCGGTTCCGGCCGCTCGCGGCCGTCGTCAGGCTGGTAGGGGTAGGGGCGGTACTGGCTTGCCGTCCACTCTCTCAGGTTGCCGACCATCCCGTGGACCCCGTAGGGGCTGACCCCCGCCGGCCTCGAGTCCACGGGGAGGGTCGCGTTGTAGGAACGCCCGTAGACCGCCAGGTCTGGCGTCGAATCCGTCTCCCCCCAGGGGTAGCGACGGCCGTCAGCGGCCCGCGCCGCCTTCTCCCATTCCGCCTCGGTGGGGAGGCGCTTCCCGCGCCAGGCGCAGTAGTCGCGCGCCCCGAACCAGGAGACCTCCACGGCCGGGTGCCGCTCGAAGCCGGGGTCGGGGACGAACCGGCCACCGCTCCGGTGAATCCGGGCGTCGGGATCGTCCCAGTCGTAGTACTCCTCGCCCTCCGGGCCCCTGAGCCCTTTTGTGTTCAGGAAGGAAGCCACCTCCGCGTTTCGGGCCTTGTGGCGGTCGATCCGGAACGAAGGCAGGAAGAGCCGGTGAGCCGGCGCCTCGGCCGGGCCGTCCCGATCGCTCCCCATCACGAACGCTCCGGCCGGTATGCGAACCATTCCGTCATCCGCCGATCCCGGGGAAGCCAGCACAAGGAGCGCGATCAGGGTCCCAAAACGCATCTTGTAGAAAACCAGCTCTGACCGACTTTAGTGGGTCATGCGCCCCGCTGTCAATCGTGCCCAATCGCCTTGGCGTTCCGTAGCCCCCCCCCCGCGCCGCGGGAGGGACGAGCGCTGGCCCGTACCGGCGCGGACGGCCGGAACGGGCACGGCTGACGCGTCCCCTTGACAACCGCCGCTCCGCTTCACTAATATTACATCGGCGCGTTTTCGCCCGTGGCATGCTGCGAGAACAAAAATTCAGTATTTGTGAACTCCGGAATCCAACGTGACCATCGGCTCCCGCATCCTTGATGCGCGTCGGGCGCTGGGACTCCAGCAGAAGCAGCTGGCTGAGAAAGCCGGCCTCACCCCCAGCCTCGTCTCGCAGATCGAGCGGGACCGGGTTTCCCCCTCCCTCAACACGCTCGGAAAGCTGGCCAGCGCCCTCGGGGTCTCCCTCTCCCAGTTCTTCGAGGAGCCCATGGACGACCCGATCAAGATCGTCAAGGGCGCCGAGCACTCTGTCCTTTCCTTCGAGGGGAGCTCGGAGCGCTGGACGATCCTGGCCGCCGGTCTCGTTCGCGGGAAGATCAGGGGCGTGGTCGCCACCCTGGGCCCTGGCGAGCGGTCCGGGTCGGGCGACAAGATCGTCGTGGAACGCGGGCAGATGAAGCTCTGCTACGTGATCCGCGGGGCCATCGAGATCCTGTATAACGGAAAGACCTATCGGATGGAGGCCGGTGACAGCGCCTACCTGGACGGAGGCGTGAACCACCGCTGGGCGAACCCCGGGCGCGTTCCCGCCAAGGTCCTGTGGGTGATCACCGACACCCGCGCGTAGGCCATGAGGAGGATTTCCTATGCTGATCCGCTCGAAGGACGAGATCCCCGACGAGAGCTACAAGAAGATGGTCCTGACCCTGATGGACAAGCAGGCGGGGCGCGAGATCGCCACCGCCGAGGTCTTCGGCCAGTGCGTGATCCACGCCCCCACGGCGGAGGACAAGATCCGGATCACCCGGTACCAGGGGGAGGAGCTGAAGCACTTCAAGCTCCTGGAGAAGCTCATGGCGGAGCTGGGGGTGGACATGGACGCCTACGTCCGGGACCGCGCGAAGGCGGGCGCGCGCTTTACCGGCGACGAGGCGGACATGCAAATCGAGGATTGGATCGACGCCACGCTCTTCAACTTCATGATCGATCGGGCCGCCACCTTCCAGCTCACCGAATACACCAGGGGGAGTTACCTCCCGCTGGCCAAGGCCAACGAGCTGATCGTGAAGGAGGAGGAGGGGCATAAGAGCTTCGGCGAGGCCTGTCTCGAGGAGATGTGCAAGGACCCGCAGGCTCGCGCCGAGGTCCAGCGCCGCTTCAAGAAGTGGTTCGTGGGCTCGCTCAGGATCTTCGGGCGGGCGGGGACTCCGGGGAACCAGTACTGCCTCAAGGTGGGGCTCAAGACCCGGGACAGCGGAGACGTGGCCGCCGCCTATCTGGA